>NZ_JBSGWY010000003.1:299037-317198 GCF_053609145.1 Streptomyces sp. NPDC054961
CGGGGGGGGGGCCCGGGGGGGGGGGGGGGGGGGGGGGGGGGGGGGGCGCGGGGGGGGGGGGGCCCGCCGGCCCCCCCGCGGCTCGCGGAGGAGGAGGGGTCCACGTACGTGTGGGTGCCGCCCGGCGGCGGGGTGCTGCTCGACCCCACCGCCGGGCCCCTGCGCTTCGACTGGCGCGACGGGGACGTCCTGTAGCCACGGGCCCGTGCCGTTCGGAGGCCACGGGCCCGTGAGAACCGGCTGCTACGACCCGGAGATGCTCGGCGCGCCCGACTCGATGTGGCCCGTGTAGCGGCGCGACCAGGTGCCGTCCGCGTCGACGAGGACCGTGAAGTCGTACCAGCCGTTGCTGTAGGCCACCGCGTTGAAGTAGTCCTCGCGGGAGGAGTTCGCCGGGACGGTGTAGGTCCACGGGCCGTCGGTGCGGTAGGCGTTCGAGCGGATCGTGAAGGTGACCGGCGAGCCCGAGGAGTTGGTCATCTTGAAGTAGAGGGCCGTCTTGCCCGTGCCGGGCTCGATCGCGAAGCGGGCGGCGACCTCGAGCGCCTTGCCCGCCTTGGACGCGTCGCCGATGAAGCGCCGCAGGAAGCGGTTCGGTCCGTACATCGAGATGTCGTACTTGCCGGAGCCGCTGCCGAGCCCGATGTTGAAGTAGTCCGTCGAGGTCGCGCCGGGGTCCACCGTGTACTGCCAGGCCGCCGTGTCCCGGTGCTGGTGCGGGTGGATCGAGAAGTGCGCCGCCCGCTTCGCCTCCGTGCCCGCGTTCGTCATCGAGAACCAGGCGAGGATCTTGCCCGCCGCCCCGAACTCGAAGCGGTCCAGGTTCCCGTTCACCTGGTACGGAAGGGCCCGCGCGGGCCGGGTCCCTGGCTCCTGCGCCGGCAGCGCGTTGTCCTGCGGCACCGGGTTGGAGAGCGGACCGCAGGTCGCCTGGCCGATGACCTTGGCGGTCGACGGGAGGCCGGCGGGGACCCCGTAGACCGGGTGCGCGAAGTCGAAGACGCCCGTCAGGTCGCCCGTCACCTTGCGGCGCCAGGCGCTGATGTTCGGACAGGTGGCCGGGGTGCCCAGGGCCGACGTCCAGGTCTCCATGAAGCGCAGCACGGAGGTGTGGTCGAAGACCTCGGAGCTCACCCAGCCGCCGCGGGTCCACGGGGACATCACGATCATCGGGACGCGGAAGCCGAGCCCGATCGGGGTGCCGTCGATGTACTCGCCGGGCGTGCCGGGCGGCGCGACCGGCGGCGGGACGTGGTCGAAGAAGCCGTCGTTCTCGTCGTAGTTGAGGAAGAGGACGGTGGAGTCGAAGACCTCCGGGTTCGCCGAGAGCGCGCGGTAGACCAGGTCCACGAAGTGCGCGCCGTCGCCGGGCGGGGCGTACGGGTGCTCGGAGAAGGCCTCGCTCGCCACGACCCAGGAGACCTGGGGGAGGGTGCCGGCGACGACGTCCGCGCGGATGGCGGCGGCGATGTCGTCGGGGGTGGAACCGGTGACCTTGGGGACGGAGCCCATGCCCCGCTCCCGCAGCGGGTCGCCGGGGGCGGCGTCCGTGAACTTCTTGAAGTAGGCGAGCCCGTTGTCCCCGTAGTTGTCCTGGGCGTTCTGGTAGACCTTCCAGCTCATTCCGGCGCGCTGGAGGGCCTCCGCGTACGTCTCCCAGGTCAGCCCGGACTCGTCGCCGCCGTCCTTGCTGCCCGCGTCGACCTTTCCGCTCCACAGGAACGTGCGGTTGGGGCCGGTCGCGCTGAGGGTGGAGCAGAAGTAGGCGTCGCAGATGGTGTAGTTGTCGGCGAGGCCGTAGTGGAACGGTATGTCGCCGCGGTCGAGGTACCCGAGCGTGCGGGTGTTGCCGACGCCGGTGACGAAGTTGTCCATGCGGCCCTTGTTCCAGGCCGCGTGCTGCGAGCTCCAGCTGTGCGGGAGGTCGCCGTTGCACTGGGCGAGGGTCTCGCCGTCGACACCGCCCACCGGCGGGGTGGAGCTGAGCTTCCACGGGTACTGACGGCCGCCCCAGTTGGGCTGGTTGAACATGCCCCAGCCGCCCGGGATGTTGCCGGCGGCGCGGTCGCCGAAGCCGCGGACACCCTTCAGCTTGCCGAAGTAGTGGTCGAAGCTGCGGTTCTCCTGCATCAGGATCACCACGTGCTTCACATCGGTGATCGTGCCGGACGAGGCGGCAGCGGCCGCCGACGTCGGTGCGATCGCGGGGATGGCCGCCCCTGCCATCAGCCCGGCCCCGATTCCCACGAACCCTCTGCGGCTGATCGGTGTCACTGGCTTCTCGCCTCCAACTCGAGTGCCCCGCTGGCACATTGCCCGCAAGAGTGGCGGCCGCCGCGCCAAAGGTCTACATCCGTGCGGTAAGAACTCGGTGAACATCCGGTCGGCCGGATTCGGCCGTTGCTCCGTACGAGCGTTTTGCCCGGGATATCTCCTCGGGGCGTACGCCGGAGGACGTCCGCCGGGTGATCGAATCCCTGCCCAACGGCGGTTCCGGTGCCGGTCCGGCCGCCGCGCCGGTGCGGGGCGAGCAGGTCCTCGAGCCCGTTCCCCGGATTGGTGTGACGGCGAACCAATGCGGCGCGCACGCGGCGTGCGCACGCGGCGAACCCGTGCGGCGAATCCGTGCCGGCGGACCCGTGCCCGCTCCGGGCCGAGCGGCTCGCGTACGGTCCGGGCCGCCGGGGCGGCCGGTGAGGCCGCCGAGGCCGCCCGGATCACCGATCTGGGCCTTTCGGGGCCCGTGGGGCGGGTGGGATACGTCACCACCACGGAATCGGCTCCGGCTCCCGTCGGCAGGGCTCCGATCAGGGATTTCCGCTGCTCCAGGGTCTGAAGCGGAGCCTCTGGGCCGGGGCCTTTTGAGGGGGTGTGCGTCTCAGATAGTAGGAAGTCCGAGTAATTGCCGAGACATACAGCGGGGGCTGGCTTACTTTGTAGAAGCCGAACGTCTCGCCGATCCGGCGAATGGCGGTCGAGAGCGCGCGCCCTGTTGCAGGCCACCCCTGCCGCGCATCGCTCCCCGCCTCTTCCGGCGCCTTGAAGGAACCCCTCATCCGTGGCCCCGCCACGCCGTGATCTCAAGGAGTCGATCACCATGACGCACACCCATACCCCCACCGCCTCCGCCAGCCGGGTCCGCCGCTCCGCCGCCGCGGACGCCGACCGCAGGAACGCCGCCGCCGCCCTCCAGCGGGCGCTGGACCGTCGTGACAACGGCGGCTCGACCGGTCACTGACCGCGTCGCCGTAGCCCGGATGCCCGGCCCTCAGGCGTATCGCGTCCACATCTTGGACGCCATATGTCTGAGGGATGGGACACGGAGTACGGTTTGCACCATGTCGACCAGCATCAATCTCGCAGTGATCCCCGGTGATGGCATCGGCCAGGAAGTCGTGGCTCAGGGCCTCAAGGTCCTTACCGCGGTCCTGCCCCAGGATGTGAAGCTGGAGACCAAGGAATACGACCTCGGCGCCCAGCGCTGGCACCGCACCGGTGAAACCCTCCCCGACGCGGAGCTCGAAGCCCTCAAGCACCACGACGCGATCCTGCTGGGCGCCATCGGCGACCCGTCGGTCCCGTCCGGCGTCCTCGAGCGCGGTCTGCTGCTGAAGCTCCGCTTCGCCTTCGACCACTTCATCAACCTGCGCCCGTCGAAGCTCCTCCCGAACACGGCCAGCCCGCTGGCCGGCAACCCGGAGATCGACTTCGTCGTGGTCCGCGAGGGCACCGAAGGCCCGTACACCGGCAACGGCGGCAGCCTGCGCACCGGCACCCCCGCCGAGGTGGCCACCGAGGTCAGCGTCAACACGGCGTACGGCGTCGAGCGCGTCGTCCGCGACGCGTTCGAGCGGGCCAACGCCCGCCCGCGCAAGAAGCTGACGCTGGTCCACAAGAACAACGTCCTCGTGTACGCGGGCCACCTGTGGAAGAACACGTTCGACACGGTCGGCCGGGAGTACCCCGAGGTCACCACCGACTACCTGCACGTCGACGCCGCGACGATCTTCTTCGTCACGCAGCCCGAACGCTTCGACGTCATCGTCACGGACAACCTCTTCGGTGACATCCTCACCGACCTGGCCGCCGCCGTGACCGGCGGAATCGGCCTGGCCGCCTCCGGGAACATCAACCCGACCGGCGCCTTCCCGTCCATGTTCGAGCCCGTCCACGGCTCGGCCCCGGACATCGCCGGCACCGGCAAGGCCGACCCGACCGCGACGATCCTCTCGGTCGCCCTCCTGCTGCGCCACCTCGGCTACGAGGCCCAGGCCCTGCGCATCGAGGACGCGGTCTCCGCCGACCTGGCCGAACGCGACGGCACCTTCCGCTCCACCGACGCGATCGGCGACGCCCTCGCCGCTCGCGTAGCCGGCTGACCCGGTAGCCCCACCTCGAGGAAGCCGCCGGGTCGCGATCACCGCACCCGGCGGCTTTTCCTGTGCGGCCCCGGGTGCCACCATCTCCCCTGGGCCGCAATCGCCCCGTTTCACCGAAGGCTCCTCCCGCGCGATAATCGAACGCGAGGCCGCGGAATACGGGGAAGCTCGGACGTCCTAGTACGCCGTGAGCGCGGTCCGCCATACACAACCGGTGAAGGACACGCACTCATGACGACGCCCACGATCGAGCTGAAGCCCTCCTCGAACCCCCTGTCCGCCGCGGAGCGCGAAGCGATCCTGGCGAACCCCGGATTCGGCCGCCACTTCACGGACCACATGGTCACGGTCAAGTGGACCGAGGGCCGCGGCTGGCACGACGCCGAGCTGGTCCCCTACGCGCCGCTGTCGATGGACCCGGCGAACATGACCCTGCACTACGCGCAGACGATCTTCGAGGGCCTCAAGGCCTACAAGCAGCCCGACGGCACCGTCGCCACGTTCCGCCCGGGGGCGAACGCCGCGCGCTTCCAGGCCTCCGCCCGCCGCATGGCGATGCCGGAGCTGCCGGCCGAGCTGTTCATCGAGGCCTGCGACGCCCTCATCAAGCAGGACCGCGACTGGGTGCCGGACTCCGGCGAGGCCTCTCTCTACCTGCGGCCCTTCATGTTCGCCAGCGAGGTCGGCCTCGGCGTCCGCCCGGCCAACGAGTTCCTCTTCATCGTCATCGCCTCGCCCGCCGGCGCGTACTTCCCGGGCGGGGTCAAGCCCGTCTCCGTCTGGCTCTCCGAGGAGTACGTCCGCGCCGTCAAGGGCGGCACGGGCGCGGCCAAGACCGGCGGCAACTACGCGGCCTCCCTCGTCGCGCAGGCCCAGGCCGCCGCGCACGGCTGTGACCAGGTGGTCTGGCTCGACGCCGTCGAGCACCGCTGGATCGAGGAGATGGGCGGGATGAACCTGTACTTCGTCTACGCGGACGAGGACGGGACCCGGCGCATCGTCACCCCCGAGCTCACCGGCTCGCTCCTTCCCGGCATCACCCGCGACTCCCTCCTCACGATCGCCCGCGACCTCGGCTACACCGCCGAAGAGGGCCGGATCACCACCGAGGACTGGAAGCGGGACAACGAGAACGGCACCCTGACCGAGGTCTTCGCCTGCGGCACCGCCGCGGTCATCACCCCGGTCGGCTCGGTCAAGTCCGAGCGCGCCGGCTGGACCCAGGGCAACGGCGAGCCCGGCGAGGTCACCATGAAGCTCCGCAAGGCGCTCCTGGACCTCCAGACCGGCCACACCGCCGACACCCACGGCTGGATGCACCCGCTCGGCTAGCGGTACCCGGCCCGTACGCGGGAAGGCCCCCGCCCCGGGATCCCGGGGCCGGGGCCTTCCCGCGTACGGGCCGCCCGCCGGGGCCCCGCCAGGTGTCCCGCGAGACGGTCGCTACGCGGCCACCGGCTCCTCCGAGGCGGGGGGAGCCCCGGCGGTGACGGCCGCCGCGCGAGCGGTCAGGGCCACGTAGACCAGGCCGCCGGCCAGGCCCGACAGGACGAAGGAGCAGTCCACGCCGCCGGTCAGGGCCAGCAGCGGCCCCTCGTAGAAGGGGGTGGTCACGGCGAGCAGGCCGACGCCGGCGCCGATCGCCCAGGAGGCGGTGGCCTGCGGGTTCCAGCCGGAGCGGTACCAGTAGATCCCGCCGACCGAGCGGCGGTTGAAGACCTGGAGGGCGTCGGCGTCGTAGCGGCCGCGGCAGCGGACGTGGCCGATGAGGGTGATGACGGCCCACGGGGTGCCGATCGCGGTCAGCAGCAGGACGAACGAGGTCATCGCGGACTGCACGTCCCACTCGAAGGAGCCGACGAACACGAACGTGGTGGCGACGGCCGCGGCGATCACGGTGGCCGTGGTGCGGGTCGCCCTGGGGACGATGGCGTCGAGGTCGAGGCCCATCGAGTAGAGCATCAGCCCGGCGTTGCCGACCGAGCCGGCCGCGGCGGCGGCGAGCAGCGGGACCAGGTACCAGAAGGGCGCGGCGTCGACCAGCGGACCGGCGTACTCGGTGGCGGCGCGGGCGGCCAGCGCGGTGTAGGTGCCGAAGAGCTGCGGGATCAGCAGGCCGACGAGCAGGCCGAGCGCGGTGGACCAGAGCACCGTGCGGGAGCCGTGCCGGCGGGGGGAGATGTAGCGGGTGTAGTCGCCGAGCAGGGTGATGAAGGCGACGGGCCCGCTGAGCCCGGCGGCGACGGCGGCGAGCAGCCAGGTCGGCCAGAAGGAGCCGAGCAGGTACGCGGTGTCCGGCGGGGCGGCGGTGGTGAAGCCGGGGGCGTAGGCGAAGACGCCGACGGCCAGCAGGATCACCATGCCGACGGAGAGGATCTTGCTCATGCGCAGCAGGAGCCGGTAGCCGAAGACGGCCCCGACGACCGTGCACGCGGCGAGCACGCCGTACATCACGGCCCGCGACACGCCGGTGTCCGGCAGCCCGGTGAGCCGGGACAGGGCGCCGGTCATGACGTCGCCGCCGATCCACAGGGTCAGCGCGGTGTAGCCGAGCGAGAGCAGCAGTCCGACCACGGAGCCGACCAGCCGGCCGCGCACGCCGAACTGCGCTCCGCTGGAGGTGGAGAGGTTGGTCGCCGTACGCAGGGACACCAGTGCCAGCGGCGCGGTGAAGGCGATGCCGACGAGGGTGCCGGTCACGATGGCGGTGACCGACGGCCACAGGCCCAGTCCGAAGGACGGGGGCAGCCAGCCGAAGACGATCACACCGAGGCAGAGGTTCGATCCGAGGAGGATCGAGATCAGGTCACGGGGACCGCTCGTCCTCTCCTCTTCCGGGATGGTGTCGACTCCGCGCTGTTCGATGGGCATGGGGGACTCCCTTGGCAGGGCGGGGGGTGGCAACGCATTGTTTGAGCGGCACTCAATGTGACCCAAGCCTGTGTCCCAGGTCAATGCTTCACGGAGTGGAAACGAAGAGTTAGAGTGATGCTCTAACCCATCGACTCAAAAGGTGGTGGATCGGCGTGCGGCTGACCCCTACGGAGCGCGACCGGCTGCTGCTCCGCAGCGCTGCGGAACTGGCCAGGGCCCGACGGGCCCGCGGACTCAAACTCAACGTCCCGGAGGCGACCGCGCTCATCGCGGACACCGTCTGCGAGGCCGCGCGCGACGGCAAGCGGCTGGCGGAGGCCATCGAGGAGGCCCGCTCCGTGCTGGGCCACGACGACGTCCTTCCCGGCGTGGCCGACGTGGTCACCGAGGTGCACGTGGAGGCCGTCTTCGACGACGGATCCCGCCTCGCCGTGGTCGCGTCGCCGATCCGGGACGCCGTGAGCCTGGGCGAGAACGCCCCCGGCGCGGTCGTACCCGGCCCCGGCGCCCCCCAGCCGGAGCCCACCGTCCACCTGCGCGTGCGCAACACCGCCACCGTGCCGGTCAGCGTCACCTCGCACTTCCACTTCTTCGAGGCCAATCCCCGCCTCGCGTTCGACCGGGCCGCGGCCTACGGCATGCGCCTGTGCGTGCCCGCGGGCTCCTCGGTCCGCTTCGACCCCGGCGGCGAGGCCGAGGTCGGCCTGGTCCCCATCGGCGGAGAGCGCATCGCCATCGGCTTCGCCGGGCTGGTGGACGGGCCGCTGGACGCGCCCGGCGCGAAGCGCGAGGCCCTGGCCCGCGCCGCCGCCTGCGGCTACCTGGGTACGGGGCTCGGCGACACGGCGGGCGGAGAGCGGGAATGAGCAAGCAGACCAAGCACAGCGACCACTGCGCACCCGGAAGCCGGCACATCGACCCGCACGAGTACGCCTCCGTCTTCGGTCCCCGCGCCGGGGACCGGGTCCGGCTCGGCGACTCCGGGCTGACCGTCCGGGTCGAGTCCGACGCGCAGAAGCCCGGGGACGAGTTCCTGGCCGGTTTCGGCAAGACCGCCCGCGACGGACTGCACCTGAAGGCCGCCGCCGTCCGCGAGACCTGCGACGTGGTGATCAGCAACGTGCTGGTCATCGACGCCGTCCTCGGCATCCGCAAGGTCTCCATCGGCATCCGCGAGGGCCGCATCCACGCGATCGGCCGGGCCGGCAACCCCGACACCCTCGACGGCGTGGACGTGGTCGTCGGCACGGGCACCTCGATCGTCTCCGGCGAGGGGATGATCGCCACCGCGGGCGCCGTGGACACCCACGTGCACCTGCTCTCCCCGCGGATCATGGAGGCCTCCCTCGCCGCGGGCGTCACCACGATCATCGGCCAGGAGTTCGGCCCGGTCTGGGGCGTCGGCGTCAACTCGCCGTGGGCGCTGAAGCACGCCTTCAACGCCTTCGACGCCTGGCCGGTCAACATCGGGTTCCTCGCCCGCGGTTCCTCCTCCCACCCGGCCCCGCTCGTCGAGGCCCTCGCCGAGGGAGGCGCCAGCGGCTTCAAGGTCCACGAGGACATGGGGGCCCACACCCGCGCCCTGGACACCGCCCTGCGCGTGGCCGAGGAGTACGACGTACAAGTCGCCCTGCACAGCGACGGCTTGAACGAGTGCCTCTCCGTGGAGGACACCCTGCGCGTCCTGGACGGCCGGACCATCCACGCCTTCCACATCGAGGGCTGCGGCGGCGGACACGTCCCCAACGTCCTGAAGATGGCGGGCGTGCCGAACGTCATCGGCTCCTCCACCAACCCGACCCTGCCCTTCGGCCGGGACGCGGTCGCCGAGCACTACGGCATGATCGTCTCGGTCCACGACCTCAAGCCCGACCTCCCCGGCGACGCGGCCATGGCCCGTGACCGGATCCGCGCCGGAACGATGGGCGCCGAGGACGTGCTGCACGACCTGGGCGCGATCGGCATCACCTCCTCCGACGCCCAGGGCATGGGCCGGGCGGGCGAGACCATCCGGCGGACCTTCGCCATGGCCGCCAAGATGAAGGGCGAGCTCGGTCCGCTGGCCGGCGACGGCGAGGGCGACGACAACGCCCGCGTGCTGCGCTACATGGCCAAGCTGACCATCAACCCGGCCCTCGCCCACGGCCTGGCCCACGAGATCGGCTCCATCGAGGTCGGCAAGCTCGCCGACATCGTGCTGTGGCGCCCGCAGTTCTTCGGCGCCAAACCCCAGCTGGTCCTCAAGTCCGGCTTCCCGGCCTTCGGGGTCACCGGAGACCCCAACGCCGCCACCGACACCTGCGAACCGCTGGTCCTCGGACCGCAGTTCGGCTCGTACGGAGCCACGGCCGCCGACATCTCCGTCGCCTTCGTCTCGGCCGCCGCGGCGGCCCTCGGCAGCGACCGGATGCCGACCCGCAGGCGCCGCGTCGCCGTCCGCGGCACCCGCGGCATCGGCCCCGGCGACCTCCTCCTGAACTCCCGGGTGGGCGCGGTCGACGTGGACGCGCGCAGCGGCCTCGTCTCCCTCGACGGGGAACCGCTGCGCTCCGAAGCGGCCGAATCGGTCTCCCTCAACCGCCTGTACTTCCTGTGAGCCGGTACATCCCGTGGGCCGGTACGGCTCACGAGCCCGTACGGCCCGTACGCCAGTAAGGACCCCGTCATGACCAACGCAGCCGACCAGCCCGCCGCCAAGCCCGCCGACCACGGGTTCCGGATGCCAGCCGAGTGGACGCCCCACGAGCGCACCTGGATGGCCTGGCCCAGCCCCAATCCGACCTTCACCAACGAGCGGGAGCTCGCCGAGGCCCGCGAGGCCTGGGGCGCCGTCGCCCGCGCGGTGCGCGCCTACGAGCCCGTGACCCTCGTGGTGTCGCCCGGCGACGCCGACGGCGCCCGGGCCCTCGTCGGCCCGGAGGTCGACCTGGTCGAGCGCGACCTGGACGACGCGTGGATGCGCGACATCGGCCCGACCTTCGTCACCAACGACGCGGGCGAGCTGGCCGCCGTCGACTGGACCTTCAACGGCTGGGGCGCCCAGGAGTGGGCCCGCTGGGACCACGACGCGAAGATCGCCCGGCACGTCTCCGACGTGGTGGGCACCCGTACGTACAGCACCACGCTCGTCAACGAGGGCGGCGCCATCCACGTGGACGGCGAGGGGACCGTGCTCCTCACCGACACCGTGCAGCTGGGCGAGGGCCGCAATCCCGGCTGGTCCCGCGAGCAGGTGGAGGCCGAGGTCCACGCCCACCTGGGCACCACCAAGGCGATCTGGCTCCCGTACGGCCTGGCCGGCGACTACGGCACCTACGGCACCCAGGGCCACGTGGACATCGTCGCCGCCTTCGCCCGCCCCGGCGTGGTCATGGTCCACAGCCAGCCCGACCCGGCCCACCCGGACCACGAGCGCGGCAAGACCATCGCCGCCCTCCTGCGCGCGTCCACCGACGCCCGGGGCCGGCGGCTGGAGGTCGTGGAGATCGCCGCGCCCACCGTGCTGGAGGAGGACGGCGAGTGGGTCGACTACTCCTACATCAACCACTACCTCTGCAACGGCGGCGTCGTCCTGTGCGCCTTCGACGACCCGCGGGACGAGGAGGCGGCGGAGATCTTCCGCGGCCTGTTCCCCGAGCGGACCGTGACGCTCGTCGACGCACGTACGATTTTCGCCGGGGGTGGCGGTATCCACTGCATCACCCAGCAGCAGCCGAAGGTCTGACCGCGAGGGCGGACCGGAACGAGGAGTGGGCCATGGTGGCGGGTGAGACGAGAGCCGCGCGCAAGAACGCGCCGCCGCGCGAGGACGTCCTGGCCGCCGCGATGGCCACCATCGCCGAACGCGGCCTCGACGGCCTCACCATGGCCGGGCTCGGCCGCCAGGTCGGGATGAGCAGCGGCCACATCCTCTACTACTTCCGCACCAAGGACGAGCTCCTCCTGCAGACCCTGGAGTGGAGCGAGGCGGCCCTCGGCGCGGAACGCCGCGCCCTGCTGTCCCGGCTCGGCCCGGTGCGCGGACGCCTGCAGGCGTACGTGGACCTCTACGTGCCCCGGGAGGCCCGGGACCCGCACTGGACGCTGTGGCTGGAGGTCTGGAACCGCTCGCAGAACGCCGGGCCGGGGGAGCGGGACCGCCAGGCGGCCATCGAGGGCGCCTGGCACCGCGACCTGGTGGCGCTGCTCGCCGAGGGGATCTCGCGCGGGGAGTTCCGCGCGGTCGACCCGGACCGCTTCGCCGCCCGGCTGCGGGCCCTCCTCGACGGGTTCAGCATCCAGGTCGCGGTGGGCCTGCCCGGGATAGGACGGGGCGACATCCTGGCCCACGTCTCGGAATTCCTGGACGAGACGCTCGTATCGTGAGACGTGTGTCCACGCGCGCGAACGCCTGTGGCACACTGCGGGCGTGCCTGCTCCGCTCATGATTATGGACAGCAGCGCGCCGGTCCGCAGTGACCGCTGAACCGTGGAAGAACTTCGCGGAGGCGGCATCGTGCCCCAGACCCGCGCGCAGACCTCTCGCACCCGCGAGAGGTTTTTTCGTTTTCCGGCACCAAACGTGCCGGAACGGGCAGCGCGCGATGATGGGGGCAGTGGCGGCGGCCTGCCCCGGGGCGGTCCTTCGGCAACCACTCATCCGACAGGAGTCAGATCAGCATGACGACGACAGAGGCGACTGGGCCGACTTCGCCGGGTTCGGGCCCCGACGACGGCTTCCACGTCTTCGACACGACCCTGCGCGACGGCGCCCAGCGTGAGGGCATCAACCTCACGGTCGCGGACAAGCTGACGATCGCCCGGCACCTGGACGACTTCGGCGTGGGGTTCATCGAGGGCGGCTGGCCGGGCGCCAACCCCCGTGACACCGAGTTCTTCTCCCGTGCCCGCACGGAGATCGACTTCAAGCACGCGCAGCTCGTCGCCTTCGGCGCGACCCGCAGGGCGGGCGGCTCGGCCGCCACCGACCCGCAGGTCCGCGCCCTGCTGGAGTCCGGCGCCCCGGTGATCACGCTGGTGGCCAAGTCCCACGACCGGCACGTCGAACTCGCCCTGCGCACCACGCTCGACGAGAACCTGGAGATGGTCCGCGACACCGTCTCCCACCTGGTCGCCCAGGGCCGCCGGGTGTTCGTCGACTGCGAGCACTTCTTCGACGGCTACCGCGCGAACGCCGAGTACGCGAAGTCCGTCGTACGGGCCGCCCACGAGGCCGGCGCCGACGTCGTCGTCCTGTGCGACACCAACGGCGGCATGCTGCCCGCGCAGATCACCGCGACCGTGGCGACGGTGCTCGCCGACACCGGCGCCCGTCTGGGCATCCACGCCCAGGACGACACCGGCTGCGCCGTGGCCAACACCCTGGCCGCCGTGGACGCGGGCGCCACCCACGTCCAGTGCACCGCCAACGGCTACGGCGAGCGGGTCGGCAACGCCAACCTCTTCCCCGTCGTCGCCGCGCTGGAGATCAAGTACGGGCGCACCGTCCTCCCCGAGGGCGCGCTCGCCGAGATGACCCGCATCTCGCACGCCATCGCCGAGGTCGTGAACCTGACCCCGTCCACGCACCAGCCCTACGTCGGGGTGTCCGCCTTCGCGCACAAGGCGGGCCTGCACGCCTCCGCGATCAAGGTCGACCCGGACCTGTACCAGCACATCGACCCCGAGCGGGTCGGCAACACCATGCGGATGCTGGTCTCCGACATGGCGGGCCGGGCCTCCATCGAGCTCAAGGGCAAGGAGCTCGGCGTCGATCTCGGCGGGGACCGGGCGCTGATCTCGCGGGTGGTGGAGCGGGTCAAGGAGCGGGAGCTCCAGGGCTACACGTACGAGGCCGCGGACGCCTCCTTCGAACTGCTGCTGCGCGCGGAGGCGGAGGGCAGGGCCCGCAAGTACTTCCGCACGGAGTCCTGGCGCGCCATCGTCGAGGACCGCCCCGACGGCACGCACGCCAACGAGGCCACGGTGAAGCTGTGGGCCAAGGGCGAGCGGATCGTCGCCACCGCTGAGGGCAACGGCCCCGTCAACGCGATGGACCGGGCGCTGCGGGTGGCGCTGGAGCGGTTCTACCCGCAGCTGGCGAAGTTCGAGCTGATCGACTACAAGGTCCGCATCCTGGAGGGCAAGCACGGTACGGAGTCCACGACCCGCGTGCTGATCACCACCACGGACGGCAGCCGCGAGTGGAACACGGTGGGCGTGGCCCCGAACGTCATCGCGGCCTCCTGGCAGGCCCTGGAGGACGCCTTCACCTTCGGCCTCCTCCACGCCGGCGTCGAACCCGCGGAGTAGGTCCGCGCGGCTCGTCGCCGCCCGTCGCCCCGGACCTCGCCCGGCCTCGGCCCGGCGAGGTCCGCCCCTTTCGGGGCGGCGCCGCGGGGGAGGGGCGGGGCCCCGGCGGCGCGGGCCGCTTGGCCCTTATGTCCAGCTCACACAGGATTGCACCCGTTCGGGTAGCGTCATGGCTATGAGGACCAGGCATATCTCCGTACACTCCGGCCGGCTGCTGGCCGGTCTGCTGCTGGCCCTGTCGGTGTGCGCGCTCGCGCTCGCCCCGCAGGCGTCGGCGGACACCGGGACCGCGACCGTGGCGGAGGCCCTCAAGAAGGGCCCGGTCTACGTAGACCCCCGCGCCGAGGCGCAACTGCCGCCCGCGCAGGCCGAGGCGCTCGCGAAGAAGATCAAGGACGCAGGGAAGCCGGTGTTCGTCGCCGTGCTGCCGGCCACCGCCGAATTCCCCGCCGCCACCGTGCTCAAGACGATCCGTACCGAGACCGGCGTCACCGGGCTCTACGCGATCCGGCTCGGGGAGGGCTTCAACGCCGGCGCCGACCGGGCGGTCATGCCGAACAACGCGGTCCGCAACCTGGTCGACGCCTCCAAGGCGGGCGGCCCCGTCGACGCGACGACCGAGCTCAACCGCTTCGTCGACCAGGCCCTCGCGCAGGCCAAGGGCAAGGCCCCCGCCTCCTGGGGCGGCGCGGCAGCCGACAGCGGCGCCCCGGTCGGCGCCCTGATCGGCCTCGGCGCCCTGGCCGCGGTCGGCGGCGGCGGCGCGTACATGCTGGTCAAGCGCAACCGCAAGAAGAAGGAAGAGACCCGCCGCGAGGCCATCGCGCGGCTGAGCGTGGTCGTCGACGAGGACATCACGGCCTTCGGCGAGGAGCTCGACCGCCTCGACTTCCATCCGGGCGAGCCCGGCGCGGACGACGCGATGCGGGCGGACTACGAGAAGGGCCTGGATTCGTACGAGCAGGCCAAGCAGATCATGGCCTCGGTGCAGCACCCCGAAGAGGTCAAGGGAGTCACCCAGGCGCTGGAGGACGGCCGGTACGCCCTGGCCCGCCTCGACGCGCGCCGGCAGGGGCGGCCGCTGCCCGAGCGCCGTGCGCCCTGCTTCTTGGACCCGCGCCACGGGCCGAGCACCGAGGACGCGACCTGGGCCCCGGCGGGCGGCGCCGCCCGTACGGTGCCGGTCTGCGCGGCCGACGCCGTGCGGCTGCGCGACGGCCAGGACCCCGCGGTCCGCACCGTCGACACCGAGCACGGTCCGCGCCCCTACTACGACGCCGGCCCGGCGTACGGTCCCTGGGCCGGCGGCTACTTCGGCGGCGGCATGCTGCCCGGCCTGCTCATGGGCACGATGCTCGGTTCGATGATGTCCAGCCCGGCCTACGCCTCGGACTTCGGCGGCGGCAACGGGTTCGACGGCGGCGGCTTCGGCGGCGGGGACGTCTCCGGCGCCGACTTCAACCCCTCGGACTTCGGCGGGGGCGGCTTCGGCGGCGGGGACTTCGGCGGCGGAGGCGGCTTCGACGGGGGCGGGGACTTCGGCGGGGGCGACTTCTGAGTCGCCCCCGGGGCCGGCCGGTGGCGGCCCGCCGGCTCAGGCCTGCTTGATCGCCGAGATGTCGAAGGTCAGCTTCACCTTGTCGCTGACCATCACGCCGCCGGTCTCCAGGGCCGCGTTCCAGGTCAGGCCCCAGTCGGAGCGCAGGATCTCGGCGGAGCCCTCGAAGCCGACGCGCTCGTTGCCGTACGGGTCGGTGGCCGAGCCGTTGAACTCCAGGTCGATGGAGAGCGGGCGGGTGACGTCCTTGATGGTCAGCTCGCCGGTGATGCGGTAGGCGTCGCCGCCGAGCTGGGCCGCCTCGGTGGAGCGGAAGGTCATCAGCGGGAAGGCCTCGGCGTCGAAGAAGTCTCCGGAGCGCAGGTGGTTGTCGCGGTCGCCGATGCCCGTGTCGACGGAGGCGATCTTCACCTCGATGGACGCGGTGGAGCGGGACGGGTCGCGGCCGTCCAGGTGCAGGGCGCCCTCGTGTTCGGCGAAGGAGCCGCGGACGTTGGTGACCATGGCGTGTCGGACGGTGAAGCCGATGCTGCTGTGGGCGGCGTCGATGACGTAGTCGCCGGTGAGCGCGGCGAGCGCCGGGTCCACTTCGAGCGTGGCCACGGCGGTGGCGGCGGAGCTCGCGGTGGCACCGTCCTGGACCTGGGACTGCTGGGCGCGGCGGGTGAAGAGACCCATGACTTCCTCCTCGGAAGGGTGCTGCTCGGTAGTAGTTCAATGTTCAACAAGAAAGACACTAGACCCATTCCGTTCAAATTTCAACTTCTACGGGCCCGCATCGTGATTCCCCGGGCCCTTGTGGGATGTCCACAAAGGACGTGGGTCCCGACTGGTGATCTCCGCTCGCCCCTCCGTGGTTCTGTCCGGGCCGCACAGCGGAAGACATCCGACACTGTGTGGATTCGACGGAGGGTTTTCGGGGTCGCGCTTCGTAAGGTCGGTACATGACCGTTGTGGACCAGATTCCGAGCGAGCCGACGGACGCCCGCGGGCGCGTGGCCGAGCTGCACGACCTGCGCGAGCAGGCGCGGCGCGGCCCCAGCGAGCGGGCGACCGAAGCGCAGCACGCCAAGGGCAAGCTCACCGCCCGCGAGCGCATCGCGCTGCTGCTGGACGAGGGTTCCTTCAAGGAGGTCGAACAGCTCCGCCGCCACCGCGCGACCGGGTTCGGCCTGGAGGCCAAGAAGCCTTACACCGACGGTGTCATCACCGGCTGGGGCACGGTCGAGGGCCGCACGGTCTTCGTCTACGCCCACGACTTCCGCATCTTCGGCGGCGCCCTGGGCGAGGCCCACGCCACGAAGATCCACAAGATCATGGACATGGCCATCGCGGCCGGTGCCCCGCTGGTCTCCCTCAACGACGGCGCCGGTGCCCGTATCCAGGAGGGCGTCTCCGCCCTCGCCGGCTACGGCGGCATCTTCCAGCGCAACACCAAGGCCTCGGGCGTCATCCCGCAGATCTCGGTCATGCTGGGCCCCTGCGCCGGCGGCGCCGCGTACTCCCCGGCGCTGACCGACTTCGTGTTCATGGTCCGCGAGACCTCGCAGATGTTCATCACCGGGCCCGACGTGGTCCGCGCGGTGACCGGCGAGGAGATCACGCAGAACGGCCTCGGCGGCGCGGACGTGCACGCCGAGACCTCCGGCGTCGCGCACTTCGCGTACGACGACGAGGAGACCTGCATCTCCGAGGTCCGCTACCTCATCACGATGCTCCCCTCCAACAACCGCGAGAACCCCCCGGTCCACGAGACCGACGACCCCGCCGACCGGCGCTCGGAGGTCCTGCTGGACCTGGTGCCCGCCGACGGCAACCGCCCCTACGACATGCTCAAGGTCATCGAGGAGCTCGTCGACGAAGGCGACGTCCTGGAGATCCACGAGCGCTGGGCCCGCAACATCATCTGCGCCCTGGCGCGGATGGACGGCCAGGTCGTCGGCATCGTCGCCAACCAGCCCGGCCACCTGGCCGGCGTACTGGACATCCACGCCTCCGAGAAGGCGGCGCGGTTCGTCCAGCTCTGCGACGCCTTCAACATCCCGATCATCACCCTCCTGGACGTCCCCGGCTTCCTGCCGGGCGTCGACCAGGAGCACGGCGGCATCATCCGCCACGGCGCCAAGCTGCTGTACGCGTACTGCAACGCGACGGTGCCGCGGATCTCGCTGATCCTGCGCAAGGCCTACGGCGGTGCGTACATCGTCATGGACTCCCAGTCCATCGGCGCCGACCTCACCTACGCCTGGCCGACCAACGAGATCGCCGTGATGGGCGCCGAGGGCGCCGCCAACGTCATCTTCCGCAAGCAGATCGCGGACGCCGAAGACCCCGAGGCCATGCGCGCGCGCATGGTCAAGGAGTACAAGGCCGAACTGATGCACCCGTACTACGCGGCCGAGCGCGGCCTCGTCGACGACGTCATCGACCCCGCCGAGACCCGTGAGGTGCTCGTCGCGGCCCTCGCGATGCTCCGCAACAAGCACGCCGATCTGCCGTCCCGCAAGCACGGCAACCCGCCGCAGTAACGGCGAAGGAGACCTGCCACCCATGAGCCCCACCAACACCCTGCTGCGCGTCGAAAAGGGCAACGCCGCCCCCGAGGAGCTGGCCGCGATCACCGCGATCCTGCTGGCCCGCGCCGCCGCCACCCCCGAATCCACCGAGACCGGCGCCGGACGCTCCCAGGCCGGCTGGCGCCGCCTGGAGCGCACCCCCGGCTTCCGCGGCCCGCGCAGCTGGCAGGGCTAGTCACCCCGCGAAGCCGCGTACGCCCGGGCGCGTAGCCCAAGCGCGTACGCGGAGCCCGTCCCCGAAGCCGTACGCGAAAGGCCCCCGCACTCTCTTGAGAGTGCGGGGGCCTTCCGTATGGAGCACGCGGCACGGGGCCGTGGAGCGGGGGCCGTGGAGCCCGGGTGGGCGCCCGGGGCCCCGCGGTACGTGTCCGCCCGGAGGCGGTCACCGTGCGAGGAGGCTCAGGCCTCGCTCATCGCGATCTTCTCCTGCTGCCCCTTGGCGGCGTAGTAGGCCGCCCGGGCGGCGTCGCGCCGCGCCTGCTC
>NZ_JBSGWY010000003.1:317208-332564 GCF_053609145.1 Streptomyces sp. NPDC054961
GGGGGGGCGGGGGCTCCCCGCGGGGCGGGGGCGGGGGGGGGGGGGGGGGGGGGGGGGGGGGCCCGGGGGGGGGGGGCGCCCGCCCGGCGCCCCCCCCCCCCCCCCCCGGCCGCTAGCGCAGGCGGGCCATCAGGGCGTGCTCGACGAGCGTGATGAGCGCGCTCTTCGCGTCTCCGCGGTGGCGGGCGTCCGTGGTGATGATCGGGGCGTCCGGGCCGATCTGCAGGGCCTCGCGGACTTCCTCCGGGGTGTACGGCTGGTGCCCGTCGAAGCCGTTGAGGGCGATGACGAACGGCAGGCCGCTGTTCTCGAAGTAGTCGACGGCGGGGAAGCAGTCGGCGAGGCGCCGGGTGTCGACCAGCACGACGGCGCCGATGGCGCCGCGGACGAGGTCGTCCCACATGAACCAGAAGCGGTCCTGTCCGGGGGTGCCGAAGAGGTACAGGATCAGGTCCTGGTCGAGGGTGATGCGGCCGAAGTCCATGGCGACCGTGGTGGTCGTCTTGTCTCCGGTGTGGGTGAGGTCGTCGATGCCGGCGGAGGCGCTGGTCATGACGGCTTCGGTGCGCAGCGGGTTGATCTCGGAGACCGCGCCGACGAACGTGGTCTTGCCCACGCCGAAGCCGCCCGCCACCACGATCTTCGCGGAGGTGGTGGAGCGAGGAGCCGCTCCGCCGTTAGAGCTTGCGAAGTCCACTGAGCACCCTTTCGAGCAGTGTCACGTCTGGCTGGCCGCCGGCGGACTCGTCGCCGCCGGGCTGGTGAATGGCGACGAGGCCGGCCTCCGCCAGGTCGGCGACGAGGATCCGGGCGACGCCGAGGGGGATGGAAAGGAGGGCCGAGATCTCGGCGACCGACTTGATCTCGATGCAGAGCCGGCAGATGCGCTGGTGCTCGGGCAACTGCCCTTGCAGACGCGCGGGATCGGCCGTCGTGCTGACCAGCGCCTCGATGGCGAGCTGGTAGCGCGGCCGGGTCCGGCCGCCGGTCATCGCGTACGGGCGCACCAGCGGGTTGTGGGTCTGCGGACGCGCGGCGCGCGGAGGCGGCTGCTGGGCGGACCGGTAAGGCTGCTGGGGCGGTTGGGGCTGGCCGTACTGAGGCTGCGGCTGCTGGTAGGGCTGCCGCTGGTAGGGCTGCTGCCCCGCCGGGTCGTGCTCCGGCGAGGGCCGGTTGCTGGGAGTGGAGGGAAAGTTGAAGCGGTTCTGGTCGTGCCCACCCTGCGGCTGCTGCGCGCCGCCATAAGGATGTCCTCCGGGTGTTGTCACGTTTCCTCCTCCGACTCCAAGAACGCAGTACTCCCTGTGGAACCGCGCCACCGCACCCTATGGTGCGATGGCGCGAAACGCACTGCCTGTCTGCTAGTTGAGAAGACTTCCCTGCAGCTCCGCACGCAGGTCCGGCGTCAGTACGGTGCCCGCACGATCCACCAGAAGGGCCATCTCGTAGCCCACGAGGCCGATGTCGCACTCGGGGTGCGCGAGCACCGCGAGCGAAGATCCGTCGGAGACGGACATGAGGAAGAGGAAACCCCGGTCCATCTCGACGACCGTCTGGTTGACGGCGCCGCCCTCGAAGATGCGGGAGGCCCCTGCGGTCAGCGACGTCAGCCCGGAGGCCACGGCCGCCAGCTGGTCGGCGCGGTCGCGCGGGAATCCGTCCGACATGGCCAGAAGGAGGCCGTCGGCGGATACCACCACCGTGTGGGACACCCCGGGGGTGTTGTCCACGAAGTTGGTGATCAACCAGTTCAGGTTCTGCGCCGCCTGGCTCATCGCGCTCACACTAACGCTCCTGGTCATAGCTGTTACTTGACTGCTCGGATCCCGCGTTGCGGCCCTGCTGGACGCCCCGTCGCAGGTTGCTCAACCTGCCACGGATGTCCTCCGGGGCCCGGGAGACCTCGGGGCCTCCCTGCGGCGTCGTCTCCGCAGCGCCCTCGACCAGGTTGGCCTTGGGCACCCGCCGAGGGAGACCCGACGGGGTGACCCCGCCGGCCTTCGGCTCACGGAGTTTGCCGGCCTGCTGCCAGCGCTCGTCATTGCGCGAACGCCAGGCAGCCGTGCCTTCCGTCTCCTCCGGGGCCTGCTCCGGTTCAGCGGGCTGCTGCTGACGCTGCGGCCGCTGCTCGAAGAGGGATCCGGAGGACTCCGCTTCCTGCTGCGCCGGCTGCCACTGCTGCTGGCTGCCGCGTCGCGGCAGGCCCGCTCCGGTCACCTGGTGACCGGTGTCGGCAGCGGCGCCCGGACTGTCGAAGCCTACGCGCTCCGGGGCCGGTTCGGGAGCGGCCGGGGATTCCGATTCGGTCCCGTAATCCTGCTGGTAGGCGCCCGAGTAGGTGTTCTGCTCGGGCCACTGGGCCTGCGGGGAAGGGGAATCGTACCCGCCGTCGTACGCCGGGGCGTCCGCCCGCTGATCCGGGTACTCCGCTTCCGGATAGGCGTACTCCTGCTGCGGGTACGCCTCGTAGTCCTGCTGGGCCCGGCCGGCTTCGTAACCGGGGGCGTAGCCCTGCGCGGGCTGCTGCTCGTAGCCCTGGTACGGCTGGTACGCATGCTCCGGCTGGGGTTCCGGATACTCCTCCGCGGAGTCCCCGTACTCCGGCTGCGCCTGCGGATAGCCCACCTGGGCCTCCAGCGCCGCCCGGCGCTCCTCACGGGCCAGGGAACGGACGAGCGGGTCGGCGGGAAGCCCGTCGGGGCCCGGCTGGTCGGCCCGGTGGACCTCGTAGCGGGAGTCGTCGAAACCGAGTTCGGCGGCCGTGCGCAGCGGCGCGGGCTGCTGCGCCTGCTGCTGCGGGATCATCGAGGAGACGGTGAAGTCGTCGTCCGGGAGGCTCTCGCCACCGCCACCGTGGGTGATGGCGTCGGGGAGCATGACCAGCGACGTGGTGCCGGCGGCCTCGCCCGAGGGGCGCAGCTGCACGCGGATGCCGTGCCGGTCGGCCAGCCGGCCGACCACGAACAGGCCCATGCGCTGCGAGATCGCGGCGTCCACGGTCGGCGGGTTGGCCAGCTTGTGGTTGATGTCCGCGAAGTCCTCGGCGGTGAGGCCGATGCCCTTGTCGTGGATCTCGACCATCACGCGGCCGTCGGGCAGACGCGTCGCGTTGACGCGGACCTTGGTCTGCGGGGAGGAGAACGTGGTGGCGTTCTCCAGCAGCTCGGCGAGCAGGTGCACGAGGTCGGTCACGGCCTGGCCGTGGATCTCGGCGTCGGAGACGCCCGACAGCTCGACGCGCTCGTACTGCTCCACCTCGGAGGAGGCGGCGCGCAGGACGTCGACGAGGGGGACCGGCTGGTCCCAGCGGCGGCCCGGTTCCTCACCCGCGAGGATGAGGAGGTTCTCGCCGTTGCGGCGCATACGGGTGGCCAGGTGGTCCAGGCGGAAGAGGTTCTCCAGCTGGTCCGGGTCGGCCTCGTTGTTCTCCAGGTCGGTGATGAGGGTCAGCTGGCCCTCGATCAGCGACTGGTTGCGCATGGAGAGGTTCGTGAAGATCGCGTTGACGTTGCCCCGGAGGAGGGCCTGCTCGGCGGCGAGCCGGACGGCTTCCCGGTGGACCTGGTCGAAGGCGCGGGCGACCTCGCCGATCTCGTCCTGGGAGTCGATCGGGATCGGCACCACACGGGTGTCGACCTTGCCCGGGTCGGTGCGCGAGAGCTGGTCGACGAGCATCGGCAGGCGCTGCTCGGCGATGTCGAAGGCGGCACCGCGCAGGTGGCGCATCGCGCGGCCCATCTGGCGGGCCATCATGCCGGCCAGGATGAAGGCGGCGAGCAGGGCCACGACCACGATGGCGCCGGTCAGGATGGCGTCATTGCGGGCCTCGTCGGAGACCTTGACGGAGTCCTGGAGAGCCTTGTCGAGGAGTTCCTTCTCGACCTCGGCGTAGCCGTCGAACTTGGCCGTCGCCGCGGCCTGCCAGGCCTGCGGGGTGGTGCCGTTCTGCGCCAGCTTCTCCTTGCGCTCGCCGCTGGCTATCGCCTCGGTCATGCCGGTGAGCGCGGAGTTGTTGACCATGGGCGGGGCGCGGAAGACGGTGCCGGCCTGCTCGGCCTGCTGCTTGGCGGCCGCGAGCTTGGCGGCGCCCGCCGCGGACTGCTTGCCCATCACCTCTTTGAGGCGTGCCACGTCCTCGTCGGTGCCGGCGGCGACGTACTCGCCGATGGCGATCTCTTCGAGGTACGCGTACGAGGAGAAGGCGACGAGCTGGGCCCTGCGCACGTCCTCGTTCTCGTTCGGCCGGACCAGCAGGTGCGTGCCGACGGAACGCTGCAGCGAGTTCGCGGCCTTGGACAGCTCGAGCGCGTAGACCATGCGGCCGTACGAGGTCACGTTGCCGGTGCCGAGACCCAGTTCGTTGGAGAACTGCATGAGGTAGTGCTGGACCAGCACATAGCCCTCTTCGGTCGGGATCGGGCCCGCCGCCTTGGGCAGGTCCTTCTTCGCCGTCTCCAGCTGCGCCGCGTAGGCGCTCTTGCGGACCAGCTCCAGCTTGGGCTCCTCCTGGCGGAAGAGCTCCAGGCGGCGCTCCATGCCCTGGCCCTTCGGCACGTCCTTCACCGCGTCGGCGAACTTCGCCTTCGCCGCGTCGGTGGCCGCGTAGGCCTTCAGGACGGGCTCGGCGTCACGCTGGCCGCGCATCAGCGGCTCGGCGGTGAGGTCGCGCTCGTTGAGGATGGCCTCGCCGTACGCGGCCGCCGCCTGGACGATGCGCGCGGTCTTCTCGGCGTCCTTGGCCTCGTTCCAGGTCTGGATGGATCCCTTGACCTGGAAGCCGCCCATCACCAGTCCCACGAGCACGGGGACGAGCAGGATGGCGTTCAGCCGGGTGGGCACGCGCCAGTTGCGGGGCGAGAACCTGCTGGTGCTCCCGCTGCGCGCGGGTGCGTCCATGGGTACGCCGATGGATGACGTGGCCGCGCGCTGCGGCGGGGTGAAGTTGCCGCGCGCGGGTTCATCCTCCGGGCTCGAGATGCTTCGCCTCACTCGACCAACAACCTCTCGGCGGTGCTACTAGCTAGTTCGTTGAATTCCAGCACGGTTAACGGCCGTGTTCCAAACAGTTGAAATCGGCCATTCCTAGAGCCTTATGCCCCACATAAATCGGACATAAAGAGCGTCCTGCGGCAAAAACGGGGCCAGTTGTGAGCGCAGTGACACCGGCCGAACGCACCGTGTCGCCAACTGCCGGCAATTCTCTGTCGAAACGTTATGAACCAAAGGGGGCGGGCCGTGTCCTAGGACACAGCCCGCCCCCCAAACATGCGATGCGCCACATCCCGCGCGTGACGGACTACTTGAGACGCGCCATCAGGGCGTGCTCGACGAGCGTGATGAGCGCGCTCTTGGCGTCCGACCGGTGGCGGGCGTCCGTGGTGATGATCGGGGCGTCCGGCCCGATCTGCAGCGCCTCGCGGACTTCCTCCGGGGTGTACGGCTGGTGCCCCTCGAAGCCGTTGAGCGCCACGACGAACGGCAGGCCGCTGTTCTCGAAGTAGTCGACGGCCGGGAAGCAGTCGGCGAGGCGCCGGGTGTCGACCAGCACGATCGCGCCGATGGCGCCGCGGACGAGGTCGTCCCACATGAACCAGAAGCGGTCCTGTCCGGGGGTGCCGAAGAGGTACAGGATCAGGTCCTGGTCGAGGGTGATGCGGCCGAAGTCCATGGCGACCGTGGTGGTCGTCTTGTCTCCGGTGTGGGTGAGGTCGTCGATGCCGGCGGAGGCGCTGGTCATGACGGCTTCGGTGCGCAGCGGGTTGATCTCGGAGACCGCGCCGACGAACGTGGTCTTGCCCACGCCGAAGCCGCCCGCCACCACGATCTTCGCGGAGGTGGTGGAGCGAGGAGCCGCTCCGCCGTTAGAGCTTGCGAAGTCCACTGAGAACCCTCTCGAGCAGCGTTACGTCCGGCGTGCCGCCGGCCTCTCCATTGCCCGGCTGGTGGATGGCCACCATGCCGGCCTCGGCCAGGTCGGCGACGAGGATCCTGGCGACACCGAGCGGCATCGACAGTAGTGCGGAGACCTCCGCGACCGACTTGACCTCACGGCAGAGGGTGCAGATGCGCTGGTGCTCCGGGAGCAGCCCGGAGAGGTGCATCGGATCGGCCGTGGTGCTGACCAGCGCTTCTATGGCGAGCTGGTAGCGCGGTCGGGTCCGGCCGCCGGTCATCGCGTACGGACGAACCAGCGGCTGGTCGCCATCCGAGTACGACGAGTCTCCGTACGCATCGGGGTAGGCGGGGGGCGGGGTCATTGATCCTCCGGGCTGGACAGCAGTGGTCAGCGTGCCGTCTCACGGGGCGGCCGGTGGGGGGAAGGTATGACGGCCTGGCGGTGGTACTGGGTTCCGGGGCGCGTGCCCCGGGCATCCCGGCCGGAAGTACCGTCCGGCCGGGAGGGTGGCAGTCAGGTGAGCAGGCTTCCCTGCAGCTCCGCGCGCAGGTCCGGGGTGAGGACGTTGCCGGCGCGGTCCACGAGGAGGGCCATCTCGTAGCCGACGAGGCCGATGTCGCACTCGGGGTGCGCGAGCACCGCGAGCGAGGACCCGTCGGAGACGGACATGAGGAAGAGGAAACCCCGGTCCATCTCGACCACGGTCTGGTTGACGGCGCCGCCCTCGAAGATGCGGGAGGCTCCCGCGGTCAGCGAGGTCAGACCGGAGGCCACCGCGGCGAGCTGGTCGGCCCGGTCACGGGGGAAGCCTTCGGACATCGCCAGAAGGAGGCCGTCGGCGGATACCACCACCGTGTGGGACACCCCGGGGGTGTTGTCCACGAAGTTGGTGATCAACCAGTTCAGGTTCTGTGCCGCCTGGCTCATCGAACTCAACTATCGCTCCTGCTGGTATGTGGGGTCGATGTGGTAACTGCCGGTGGCCGGGCCGCTGTTGCCGGCCTGACGTCCCTGCTGGATACCGCGTCGGAGGTTGGTCAGACGGCCACGGACGTCGTCCGGGGAACGCGAGACCTGCGGACCGGCCTGTGCCTCGGCCTGCTGCTGCGCGGTGCCGGCCACGAGGTTCGCTCGCGGGACCCGGCGGGGCAGCCCCGAAGTGGTGATGCCGCCCGCGGCGGGCTGGCGCACGCGCTCGGCCTGCCGCATCAGTTCGTCGTTCGGCGAGGAGCGCCAGCTGACGGTCGGCATGGCGCCGGTGGCCGTCTGGGCGCTCTCGGCCGGAGCCTGGTCCTGGCCGCGCTGCGGCAGCTGGTTGTGCTGCGGACGCTGCGGGGAGGCCGGGGCCGACGGGGCGGACTGCTGCGGCTGCTGGGGTACGGCCGGTTCCTGCGCGGGGGGCTGGGCGCCCTCCTGGCGGAACCAGTTCGACTCCAGCGTGTCGAAGATCGGGCTGCGGCCCTGGCCCGCGTTCGGACCGGCCGGGGGCAGCGCCTCGGGCCGGGGCCCCTGCGGCAGCCTCGGAGCCTCGGAGTGCGCGGGCGGTACGGGGGCGTAGCCGCCCTGGGGCTGCGGGGCCTGGCCGGGCTGGGCGTAACCGCCGACACCGGGACCGCCGGGCCGCTGGGCCTGGAAGTCCGGGCGGGGGAACTGCCCGGTGGAGGCCGGGTCCGCGAAGTCCGGACGGGGGAACTGGCCCGTGGAGGCCGGGTCCGCGAAGTCCGGGCGGGGGAACTGGCCCGTGGTGCTGTTGCCGGGCTGCTGGTAGCCCGGGTTGCCGCCGGCCTGCGGGGCCGGGGCACCGAAGTCGGGACGGGGGAACTCGGAGGTGGAACCGGGACCCGACAGCTCGTCGTGGCCGCGCGGGACGTCGTGACCGCCCTGTCCGGCGCCCCAGCTGGTGGTCTGCGGGATACCGGCCGGGCCGCCGCCCGCACCCGGAAGCTCCGGACGCGGCGAGCCACCGCGCGGCGGCAGCTGCGGCCGGGGGCCGCGCGCGCCGGGGGCGACGGGCGCCGGGGCCGCGGGGCCACCGGACTGCGGCTGCGGGGACTGGGGCTGCCGCGGCTGCGGCCGCTCGAAGCCGTTGCCCTGCGGGAAACCGCCGGAACCGGACGCCGCGGGGGCGCTGCCCGGACGGGCCGTCGGGCCGCCGAAGCCACCGGGACCGCCGAAGGCGCCCGAAACGGCCGGGGCACCCGGGCCGCCGGGACCCGCGACCGGGCCGCGGCCCGGCAGCGGCGCACCCGCACCGAAGGCGCTCTGGGTCTGCCCGCCGGGCGCACCCTGCTGGGGACGGCCGGCCTGCGGACCCTGCGGACCGCCCTGCTGGCCGGGACCCTGCGGACGCTGCCCGCCGGGGCCGCCGTCGCGGCCGGGCAGGGCCGCGCGCTGGGCGCCGCCGGCAACCTGGCCGCGCTGGGGACCCGCGCCCACGGGGGGACGCGCGCCCGGACCGGGGAGGGAGCCCTGCGCCTGCGCGCCGCCGCCCTGGCCGCCGGCGGCGCCGGGACCGCCCTGGCCGCCCTGACCGGGCATCGGAGCCGGCTTCTTGCCGCCCTGGGCGACGTCCACCGGCAGCATGACGAGGGCCGTGGTACCGCCCGAGTCGGAGGGGCGCAGCTGGATGCGGATGCCGTGTCGCAGGGACAGGCGGCCGACCACGAACAGGCCCATGCGGCGGGAGACGGAGACGTCCACGGTCGGCGGCGAGGCGAGCCGCTCGTTGATCGCGGCCAGGTCCTCGGGGGACAGGCCGATACCGGTGTCGTGGATCTCGACGAGCACGCGCCCGTCGGGCAGCGCGTGACCCGTGACCTTGACCTTGGTCTGCGGGGAGGAGAACGAGGTGGCGTTCTCCAGCAGCTCGGCGAGGAGGTGCACGAGGTCGTTGACCACGCGGCCGGCGACCTCGGTGCCGGGCACCGAGGAGAGTTCGATGCGCTCGTACTGCTCCACCTCGGACGCGGCGGCACGGAGCACGTCGACGAGCGGGACGGGGCGGGTCCAGCGGCGGCCCGGCTCCTCGCCCGCGAGGACGAGGAGGTTTTCGCCGTTACGGCGCATGCGGGTCGCGAGGTGGTCGAGCTTGAAGAGCGAGGAGAGCTGGTCCGGGTCGGCCTCGCGGGACTCCAGCTCGGAGATGAGCGAGAGCTGGCGCTGGATGAGGCCCTGCGAACGGCGCGAGAGGTTGGTGAACATCGCGTTGACGTTGCCTCGCAGGAGGGCCTGCTCGGCGGCGAGGCGGACGGCCTCGCGGTGCACGTCGTCGAAGGCCGCGGCCACCTGGCCGATCTCGTCCCGGGTGTGCAGACCGACCGACTCCACGGTCGTGTCCACGTCCTGCGGGTCGGACTCGGAGAGCTGCTTGACGAGCTCGGGCAGCCGGTCCTGGGCGACGCGGGTCGCGGTGTCCTGGAGGCGGCGCAGCGAGCGGATCATCGAGCGGGCCATGACGAAGGCGCCGACGAGGGAGACGCCGAGGACGAGGAGGATCAGCGCACCGTTGATGATGGCGTCGCGCTGCGACTCGCTCTTGAGCTCGCGGGCCTTGACTTCCATGTCCTCGAGCAGGGTCAGCTCGATGATCTTCATGGCCTGGAGCTTGGTGTCGTCCGCGTCGTACCAGTCCATCCAGGAGCGGTTCTTCTCCTTGGCGAACTGGTCCTTGTTGCCGAGGACGCGGCGGGCGTAGTGGTCGGCGGTGCCGATCTCCTGGTTGCCGTCGCCGAGCACCGCGAGGAGCTCTTCGGGCTTGCCCTGGTAGACGAGCTCGAAGGTGGTCTTCGCCTTGTCCTCGCCGCTCTGCGCGGCCAGGGCGTACAGCCGGTCGTTCTCGGGGAGGTTGCCTCCGAGCGCGGGGTCGGCGGGGAGCGCGGCCGCGATGATCGCGCGCTGGATCGAGGCGTACTCCTTGGCGGAGGAGAACGCGGCCAGCGCACGGGTGCGCTTGATCATCTCGGGGTTCGAGGTGGCCTGCGCCATGTCCTGGGAGAGCGAGAGCAGCGAGACGATCAGGGCGTTGTACTCGGTGACCGTCTGCTGGGCGCCGTTCTGGTACGCCTTGCCGCGGATGTCCTCGATCTTGGTGAGGCCGCGGCCGATCTGCAGGACGTTGTTGCGGATCGACTTGAGGGTCTCGTCCTGGTCGCCGGCGTTGTCGACCTTGTCGGTCGCGGCGGCGAAGGCCTTGGCCGCGGCGTCGGTCTGGTCGCGGGCGCCCTTGACGAGGCTGTTGGCCTTGCCGGACTTGTCGACCGACAGCGGACCCGCGGACTGGTCGCGCTCCGCCTGGAGCATGGCGGCCAGGTTGGTGGCCTGACGGGTCATCGTCGTCAGCAGCTGCATGTGCTCCAGCTGCGCGATGTCGTTGAGCGAGTCGTTGATGCGGAAGCCACCGAGCGTGGTGGCGGCGACGACCGGCAGGGTCAGCAGCGACACGAGTCGCGTGCTGATGCGCCAGTTCTGCATGGCGAGACGGGAACCGGAGGACCCACTGGGGGCCTTGGGTATCGCCGTGTCGCGCTCGGCCGACTCGTCGTTGCCCCGGGGCGCGCCCTTGGGCTTGACGCGTCCCTTCGCCTTCACCGCGGCGGAGGCATCGGGGCCCGCGCCTTCGACAGCCGGCCCGCGGTTCTGGGCGTGCTGGGGCGAGGAGCCGCGGTCGGTCCCGGCGCGCGGGTCCTGCTCCGCCGCAGCGTCCCCTCGGCCCTGGCGGGCCTGGGGAGACCCCTTGCCGTCCCTCTTGAATCGTCCCTGCACTAGCGTCGCAACCTCTGGACCAGGCGTCCCGCCGGGCGACCGGTGGGACGGTGTCGAGTCGTGGGGCAATGCGCCCCATGGTGGTCGTCGGTGACCGGCGCGTCTCCCTCTCCGTTGCCGCCGCGCTCGGCGCTGTCTCGCGCCACCTGCGCGCCGGCTGATTCCCGCGGCGGTCCCGCGAATTCCAGCACAGAGGGGGATCTCCAACAAGGTGCGAGTGCCGCCCCGCAGAGTTGGTCACCGCTTGTGACCCGAGCGCTACCCCTCGTGGAGGCCAATTGGTGCGGAACCGGACTTACGCCGCCCAAACCCCGCGCCCGGCAAGGTGTCCCAGTCGCGATGATCGGGAGCGGAATGGCGCATTCAGTGGCGCAATGTCCGGTTTAGCAGGCGGAGTCGGCTGCCCGTTATGTCGTTAATGCCTGGCCGCAGGTGAGCAAACTCACATAGCCGTGGCCATTACTTCCCGCTTCGGCGGGGGATCGAGATGTTTAGCCTTGCGCTTTACAGGGTTGACGCGTGCGACAAGCGGCACCCGGAAGTCAGCTCGGCGGCATCCGCCGCCCCACCCGACCAGCGAGCCGAGGGCCCCAGACTCCGATGAAGACGACGATGATGTTCCGCAACATAGCCAACCCGCGCCGCACCACCCTCGCCCACCTCAAGGACGCCGAGGAGCTGCAGGCCGTACCGGTCGCGGAGCACACCGTCGAGCTGCCGGCCCAGACCGCCAACCCGCGCCGCACCGTTCTCATGGACGCGCCGGTGGCCGTCCCCGCGCAGTAGGCCCGGCACGGTTCCTCCCCCGGGTCAAGCGCGCGAAGCGGCGGCCCCCACCGCGTTAGCCTGGAGTCCGCAGACTCCAGCCAGCGGACATACAGAGGGGCAGACGCAACACGTGCGCATCGCCAGGTTCTCGATCGACGGCAATGTCGCGTTCGGCGCGGTGGAGGGCAGCACTGCCCCCGGCGCCGAAGGTGAGCTCGTCCTCGACATCATCAAGGGCATTCCGTTCGCGGACTTCGAGCTCTCCGGCACGAAGGTCCCGCTGGACAAGGTCCGGCTGCTGCCGCCCGTGCTCCCCAACAAGGTCGTGGCCATCGGCCGCAACTACGCGGAGCACGCGGCGGAGCTGGGCAACGCGATCTTCGACAGCGAGGGCCGCCCGGAGGCCCCGATCACCTTCTTCAAGCCCTCCACCTCGGTGGTCGGCCCGGGGGACCCGATCGCGTACCCGTCCTTCTCCGAGGACCTCCACCACGAGGCGGAGCTCGCCGTGGTCATCGGCCGCATGTGCCGCGAGGTCCCGCGCGAGCGCGTCAAGGACGTCATCCTCGGCTACACCTGCGCCAACGACGTCACCGCGCGCGACGTCCAGCGGCGCGAGAAGCAGTGGGCCCGGGCGAAGGGCTTCGACAGTGCCTGCCCCCTGGGCCCCTGGATCGAGACCGACCTCGACCCGGGCGATCTGACCATCCGGTGCACCGTCAACGGCGAACAGCGCCAGCTCGGCCGCACCAGCCAGATGGTCCGCTCCGTCGAGGACCTGATCGTGCACATCACCGAGGCCATGACGCTGCTCCCGGGCGACGTCATCCTCACGGGGACCCCGGCCGGAGTCGGCCCCCTCAACGTCGGCGACGAGGTCGCCGTCACCATCGAAGGCATCGGCACTCTCACCAACAAGGTGATCAAGCGTGGCTAACGCGACCCCCCGCGTACGTTTCTGTCCGTCCCCGACCGGCAACCCCCACGTGGGCCTGGTCCGCACCGCCCTGTTCAACTGGGCGTTCGCCCGCCACCACGGCGGTACGTTCGTCTTCCGCATCGAGGACACCGACGCGGCCCGCGACTCCGAGGAGTCGTACGGCCAGCTGCTCGACTCGCTGCGCTGGCTCGGCTTCACCTGGGACGAGGGTCCCGAGGTGGGCGGCCCGCACGCCCCGTACCGCCAGTCCGAGCGCATGGACATCTACGCGGACGTCGCGAAGAAGCTGATCGACGGCGGCTACGCCTACAACTGCTACTGCACCACCGAGGAGCTGGACGCGCGCCGCGCCGCCGCGCGCGCCGCCGGCAAGCCCTCCGGCTACGACGGCCACTGCCGCGAGCTGAGCGTCGTGCAGGTCGAGGCGTACGAGGGGGAGCACCGCCCCCACATCGTCCGCTTCCGGATGCCCGACGAGACCATCACCTTCACCGACCTGGTCCGCGGCGAGCTGTCCTTCACCCCGGAGAACGTGCCGGACTTCGGCATCCTGCGGGCCAACGGCGCACCGCTGTACACGCTGGTCAACCCCGTCGACGACGCGCTGATGGACATCACGCACGTCCTGCGCGGCGAGGACCTCCTCTCCTCGACCCCCCGCCAGATCGCGCTGTACAAGGCGCTGATCGAGCTGGGCGTCGCGCAGCGGATCCCCGACTTCGGCCACCTGCCGTACGTGATGGGCGAGGGCAACAAGAAGCTCTCCAAGCGCGACCCGGAGGCCTCGCTCAACCTGTACCGCGAGCGCGGCTTCCTGCCCGAGGGCCTGCTGAACTACCTCTCGCTCCTCGGCTGGTCCTTCTCCAAGGACCAGGACATCTTCTCGATCGAGGAGATGGTGGCGAAGTTCGACATCCCGGACGTGAACGCGAACCCGGCGCGCTTCGACCTCAAGAAGGCCGAGGCGATCAACGCCGACCACATCCGCCTGCTGGACCCGAAGGCCTTCGCGGACGCCTGCGCCCCGTGGCTGCGGGCCCCGCACGCGAACTGGGCGCCGGAGGACTTCGACGCCGCGGCCTGGGAGCGCATCGCACCCCACGCCCAGACCCGCGTGACGGTCCTGTCCGACATCACGGCCAACGTCGACTTCCTGTTCCTGAAGGAGCCGGTCGAGGACCAGGCCTCGTGGGACAAGGCCATGAAGGGCGACCCGGCGGCCCTGCTGACCACCGCCCGCGCCCACCTGGAAGCGGCGGACTGGTCGGACCCCGAGTCGCTCAAGCAGGCCGTCCTGACCGCCGGCGAGACCCACGGTCTCAAGCTCGGCAAGGCCCAGGCCCCGGTCCGCGTCGCGGTCACCGGCCGCACGGTCGGCCTCCCGCTGTTCGAGTCCCTCGAGATCCTGGGCAAGGAGCGCTCCCTGTCCCGCATCGACGCGACGCTGGCGAAGCTGGCCGCCTAGCAGCACCCGTACGCCCCCCGATGGCGTTTCCCGACGGCGTTCTCCGACGGCGCTTTCCAGACCTGCGCCGCCGTTTCGCGTCGAGTTCCCCGGTGTCCCCGCGCGGCGCGAAGGCCCGGCGTAGGGTCGGCCCCATGGCGATTCGCGCGGTGCTGTGGGACATCGACGACACCCTCTTCGACTACACCGGGGCGGACCGGGCCGGGCTGGCCGCGCACCTGGCCGACGAGGGGATCGCCGAGCGGTACGGGGCCGCGCACGAGGCCCTCGCGCTGTGGCGCCGCGTCACCGAACGGCACTGGGGACGCTTCGCCGCCGGCGAGGTGGGGTTCCAGGGGCAGCGCTGGGACCGGGTGCGGGAGTTCCTCGGGGCACCCGGACTGAGCGACGCGCAGGCCGACGACTGGTTCGGGCGGTACGTCGAGCACTACCAGGAGGCCTGGACGCTCTTCCCCGACGTGGTGCCCGTGCTGGACCTCCTCGCCCCCGGCTACCGGCACGGGGTGCTCACCAACTCCTCCTTCGCCAACCAGGACCCCAAGCTGCGCCGGCTGGGCCTGCGGGACCGCTTCGAGGTCCTCGTGTGCGCCGTGGAGCTGGGCATCAGCAAGCCGGAGGCGGCGGCCTTCCTCGCGGCCTGCGCCGAGCTCGGTCTGGAACCGCACGAGGTGGTCTACGTCGGGGACCAGCCGGAGATCGACGCACGCGGCGCCCGGGACGCCGGGCTGACGGCGGTCTGGCTCGACCGGGAGGGCGGCCGGGGTCCGGGACCCGATGGAGTGCACCGGATCGCCGGACTCGACCGGCTCCCGGAGGTACTGGCCGCCGATACCCGTTTTGGAGCACGGACAGCCATCCGGTAATGTTCTTTCTGCGCCGCCCGAGCGGGCCGAAAGGCCGGGCCGGAGGCGCTAACCGAACGAAAGTACCTCAGGGTCTTGCGTTTTGGTGGGCTATAGTGTAATTGGCAACACGAGAGTTTCTGGTTCTCTTATTCTAGGTTCGAGTCCTGGTAGCCCAGCGCAGTTCAGCAGTAGACGCAGTGCTTGCCCCCGTTGTGTAGCGGCCTAGCACGCCGCCCTCTCAAGGCGGTAGCGCCGGTTCGAATCCGGTCGGGGGTACAGATCCTTCCCGCGAGATCTCCAGGGTCGCACCCGGATGTTTTGATGCAGGATCGCTAGGGCCCCCGTTGTGTAGCGGCCTAGCACGCCGCCCTCTCAAGGCGGTAGCGCCGGTTCGAATCCGGTCGGGGGTACGGTGTCTAGTTGGTCTAGACCTGTGGGCTATAGTGTAATTGGCAACACGAGAGTTTCTGGTTCTCTTATTCTAGGTTCGAGTCCTGGTAGCCCAGCGCAGTACCGCAGTAACAGCTAGCCCCCGTTGTGTAGCGGCCTAGCACGCCGCCCTCTCAAGGCGGTAGCGCCGGTTCGAATCCGGTCGGGGGTACGCAACGAAGAGGCCCTCCGCGATCATCGCGGAGGGCCTGGTCCGTGTTCCCGCGAGCCGTGCCCCCCGTGCGGGCAAGT
>NZ_JBSGWY010000003.1:332574-344011 GCF_053609145.1 Streptomyces sp. NPDC054961
CAAAACAGACGCGAAACCCGAAAAGCGAGAACAGAGGTGAGGGCGGGGATGTGAATTATCTGATACCACCCCGCCCGCCCCCCCCCCCCCCCCGCGGCCGCCCCCCTCTTCCGTGTTCCCGCGAGCCGTGCCCCCCGTGCGGACAAGTACGGGCCCGGAGGCGCGTGTTCGGACGTGTGCGGCGTCGTACGCGCCCCCGGGCCCGGGGGAGTGGTCGGGACGGGTGGGATCAGCTGGAGCGGCGCAGCGCCTCGGTCAGGCGGCCGGCCGCGTCGATGACGGCCTGGGCGTGCATGCGCCCCGGGTGGCGGGTCAGGCGCTCGATCGGGCCGGAGACCGACACGGAGGCCACCACGCGGTTCGAGGGCCCGCGCACCGGCGCCGAGACGGAGGCCACACCGGGCTCCCGCTCGCCGATCGACTGCGCCCAGCCGCGGCGCCGTACGCCCGAGAGGGCCGTCGCCGTGAAGCGCGCGCCCTGCAGGCCGCGGTGCAGCCGCTCGGGCTCCTCCCAGGCCATCAGGATCTGCGCGGCCGATCCGGCCTTCATCGGGAGCGTGGAGCCCACCGGGACGGTGTCCCGCAGGCCCGACAGCCGCTCGGCCGCCGCCACGCAGATGCGCATGTCGCCCTGACGCCGGTAGAGCTGCGCGCTCTCTCCCGTCACGTCCCGGAGGTGGGTGAGCACCGGTCCGGCCGTGGCCAGCAGGCGGTCCTCGCCGGCCGCGGCGGCGAGCTCCGCCAGCCGCGGTCCGAGGATGAACCGGCCCTGCATGTCCCTCGCCACCATGCGGTGGTGTTCCAGTGCCACGGCAAGGCGATGTGCCGTGGGTCGTGCGAGCCCTGTCGCCGCGACCAGCCCGGCGAGGGTGGCCGGACCGGACTCCAGTGCGCTCAATACCAGAGCTGCCTTGTCGAGAACGCCGACGCCGCTAGAGTTGTCCATGAAACGATATTCGCGTCTCACACTGTGAAACGCAAGTTCAATTTTTCCAAGAACGAGCGAGTCTGTATGTGCGGGTCCACGAACCACCTGGATCCGAGCCGTCGTCCAGGACGTGGGGTACGGGCGGCACGGCGCACAAGTTCTCTATGAAGCGCCGGCACAACCGGCCGGCCGGAGGGAAAGTGATGGGTAGGACACTCGCGGAGAAGGTCTGGGACGACCATGTCGTCAGGCGGGCGGAGGGTGAGCCCGACCTCCTCTTCATCGATCTGCACCTGCTGCACGAGGTCACCAGCCCCCAGGCCTTCGAGGGTCTGCGGCAGGCCGGCCGCAAGGTCCGCCGCCTGGACCTCACCATCGCGACCGAGGACCACAACACCCCCACGATCGACATCGACAAGCCGATCGCGGACCCGGTCTCCCGGGCCCAGCTGGAGACGCTGCGCGCCAACTGCGCCGAGTTCGGTGTCCGCCTGCACTCGCTGGGTGACGTGGAACAGGGCGTGGTCCACGTCGTGGGACCGCAGCTGGGTCTGACCCAGCCGGGTACCACCGTGGTCTGCGGCGACTCCCACACCTCCACCCACGGCGCCTTCGGCGCGCTGGCCTTCGGCATCGGGACCAGCCAGGTCGAGCACGTGCTGGCGACGCAGACGCTGCCGCTGGCCCGCCCCAAGACGATGGCGATCACCGTCACCGGCGCGCTGGCCGAGGGCGTCACCGCCAAGGACCTGATCCTGGCGATCATCGCCAGGATCGGCACCGGCGGCGGCCAGGGCTACATCCTGGAGTACCGCGGCGAGGCCATCGAGAACCTCTCGATGGAAGCCCGCATGACCATCTGCAACATGTCGATCGAGGCCGGCGCCCGCGCGGGCATGATCGCCCCCGACCGCACCACCTTCGACTACCTCGAGGGCCGCGACCACGCCCCGACGGGCGAGGACTGGGACGCGGCGGTCGCGTACTGGAAGACCCTGCGCACCGACGACGACGCGGTCTTCGACGCCGAGGTCGTCATCGACGGCACCGCGCTGGCGCCGTTCGTCACCTGGGGCACCAACCCGGGCCAGGGCGCGCCCCTGTCGGGACAGGTCCCCGATCCGGCTTCGTACGAGGACGCTTCGGAGCGCCTCGCCGCCGAAAAGGCCCTGGAGTACATGGGGTTGACCGCCGGACAGCCGCTGCGCGACATCAAGGTCGACACCGTCTTCGTAGGTTCCTGCACCAACGGCCGCATCGAGGACCTGCGCGCCGTCGCGGGCATCGTCGAGGGCCGCAAAGTCGCCGACGGCGTACGGATGCTGGTCGTCCCGGGCTCCGTCCGCGTCGCCCTGCAGGCCGTGGAGGAGGGCCTGGACAAGGTCTTCAAGGAGGCCGGCGCCGAATGGCGGCACGCGGGCTGCTCGATGTGTCTGGGCATGAACCCCGACCAACTGGCGCCCGGTGAGCGCTCCGCGTCCACCTCCAACCGCAACTTCGAGGGCCGGCAGGGCAAGGGGGGACGCACCCACCTGGTCTCTCCGCAGGTGGCCGCGGCCACCGCGGTACTGGGCCATCTGGCCTCGCCCGCCGACCTGTCCGACGCCCCCGCGACCGCCGGAGTCTGAGAACGATGGAAGCCTTCACCACCCACACCGGCCGGGCCGTCCCGCTGCGCCGCAGCAACGTGGACACCGACCAGATCATCCCGGCCCACTGGCTCAAGAAGATCACCCGCGACGGCTTCGAGGACGGGCTCTTCGAGGCCTGGCGCAAGGACCCGGAGTTCGTCACGAACCGCCCGGAGCGCGCGGGTGCGACCGTCCTGGTCGCGGGCCCCGACTTCGGTACCGGTTCCTCGCGCGAGCACGCCGTCTGGGCCCTGCAGAACTTCGGGTTCAAGACGGTCATCTCCTCCCGCTTCGCCGACATCTTCCGCGGCAACTCGCTGAAGAACGGTCTGCTGACCGTCGTCCTGCCGCAGGAAGCGGTGGAGCGGCTGATGGAGCTGACCGAGGCCGACCCCACCGCCGAGATCACGGTCGACCTGGTCGACCGCCAGGTCCGAGCCGAAGGCGTCGCCGTCGAGTTCGAACTCGACGACAACGCCCGCTGGAGGCTGCTGGAGGGGCTGGACGACATCTCGCTCACCCTTCAGAACGAAGCGGACATCGCCACCTACGAAAGCGTCCGGCCGACGTACAAGCCGCGCACGATTCAGGCGTGATTCCGGCCTGATCAGCGCTTATTCGCCCTCGGGTGATCACATAGGCAACACTGTGCCCCCTGCCTTCCGGTGGGGGGCACAGCTGTGTGTTGAGGCCCCGTGAGGCGACAACTCGCCCCAGATGGCACAATCTGTGCATGGAACGCGACAGTCAACTTAAGCTCTACGGACTCGTCGCGGACCGATTGAAAGAAGCACACACACGGGTTCGCTCACTGCAAGTCCCGGAGGGCGTAAGGATGGCGCTGACCCGGAAGCTGTTGGTCGTCACTGCCGCGGCGAAGCACGATCTCGCCGATGCGGCAGTGCGCCTGGACAGGTTGATGAAGGACCTCGACGAGGGTCGATTCCCTGAAGGCGACTGATGCGAAGGAACTCCGTAACGGCCTCCAGCGTTGCGGCACTAGGGTGATAAGCCCGTTTCGTGTTTGATTTGCGGTATATATCCGCCTAACGTGCGAAATAAGCTTGAACACATTCGTTCTGGCGAAGTCTCCGAAGGGGAAGACGTTGAACAAGGCGCAGCTCGTAGAAGCGATTGCCGACAAGCTGGGCGGCCGGCAGCAGGCCGCGGACGCTGTCGACGCGGTACTGGACGCCATCGTCCGCGCGACCGTCGCGGGCGACCGGGTCTCGGTCACGGGCTTCGGCTCGTTCGAGAAGGTCGACCGTCCGGCCCGCTACGCCCGCAACCCGCAGACGGGTGAGCGCGTCCGGGTCAAGAAGACCTCGGTGCCCCGTTTCCGCGCGGGCCAGGGCTTCAAGGACCTGGTCGCCGGCACCAAGAAGCTGCCCAAGGGCGGCGAGGTGTCGGTGAAGAAGGCCCCCAAGGGCAGCCTCACGGGTGGCTCTTCCGCGGCTTCCGCCACGGTGAAGAAGGCAGTGGCGAAGAAGGCCAGCACCGCCAAGAAGGCGGCCGCCGCGGCCAAGACCACGGTGGCGAAGAAGACCGCGGTCAAGAAGACCACGGCCACCGCCAAGAAGACGGTCGCCAAGACCGCGGTCGCGAAGAAGGCGACGCCGGCGGCCAAGAAGGCCACGGTCAAGAAGGCCGCGGCGACGGCGAAGAAGACCACCGCCACCGCGAAGAAGACCGCGCCGGCCGCCAAGAAGGTCACCGCGGCGACGAAGGCGCCCGCCAAGAAGACGGCGACGCGCAAGGCCACTGTGAAGAAGACCACCGCCCGCAAGACCAAGTAGGGCAGGAGTCACACACGACGGGCCGACTTCCCCGCTCAGGGGAAGCCGGCCCGCGGCGCGCGGGCCGCGAGCCGCGTCAGAACGTCTGCAGCGTGACCAGGGTGATCCGCAGGCCCGTTCCCTCGCCGTCCGTCTCGATCCGCACCCGCTGCCCGGGCCGCAGCAGCCGCAGGCCGCCCGCGTCGAACGCGGGGGCCTCGAAGGGCACCGGGGTGCCGTCGTCCAGCAGCACGCTGCCGCTGCGGGTCTCGGAGTCGTACGTGTACGCGGTCGCCTGCATACGGGCACTGTATCGGGCCGTATGCCGGCCCACACCGAGGGTGAGGGCCGTGCGCAGATCCGCCGCGGTGTCCACGTCCCGGCGCACGCTGTCCACCCCCGGGAGGGTCATTTCCACCGCGCCGGAGGCCGAATGCCGGGCCCGCGAGGGACCGCCGAACGAGGGGGCCAATTCCACGTCCGGCGCAGCGGAAAGCAAGGTCGTCCCGATTCCCGCCGCATCCGCCAGAAATGCCCGGGGAAATACCGAGGCGTTTTCGAGCACGCGTAGCAATTCGGGCGGCCGCAGCGCCGGGAGATCCGCGTTCATCGCCGCCACCGCCGCCCGCGGCCTGCCCGCCCGTATCTCCCGCGCCCCGTGGGCCAGCGCCGCGTTGAGTCCGCCGCCCGGGGCGTCCGGCACGATCCGGGCCCCCAGCCGGGCCAGTTCCGCCCCGGCCGCCGCGTCGTCCGTGACGACCACCACATCCGCGACCGCCGCGCAGGCCAGCGCCCCCGCGACGGTGTCCAGCGCGAACGCCAGGGCCAGCCCCGGCCGGGAGGCGCCGACCGCTTGCGCGAGACGGCTCTTGGCCACCGCCAAGGGCTTCAGCGGGATCACCAGACTCCAGACGGCGTTCGTGACCGGCCCCTTCCCTCCGCCGCGTTCGCGCGGCCGTTTAGACCATGCACAGGTCATGGCCGGGTCATGCGTGGGCCCATTGTCGCCTCAAGGCGGGCGGCCCGGGGCCTGGCGCGGTTGCGCGGGGCGTACGGTGTTCTCGACAGAGACCGGACCTGGGGCGAGACTTGTCCGGCACCGGGGTGCCCAAGCCGCGCACCGGTCCAAGAGGAAGGTGTCCGAGTGTCCCGCCGCAGAATCGGCTTCTGGTACCGCCTTGCGGCCGCCATCGCGAAACCGCCGCTGGTAGTGCTCTTCAAGCGGGACTGGCGGGGAATGGAACACATTCCGGCCGACGGAGGATTTATCACCGCCGTCAATCACAACTCGTATCTGGACCCGCTGTCCTACGCGCACTTCCAGTACAACACCGGCCGGGTGCCCCGATTGCTCGGCAAGGCGGCCCTCTTCAAGGTCCCCATTGTCGGCGCGATCTTGCGCGGCTCCGGCCAGATCCCCGTCTACCGGGAGTCCACCAACGCCCTGGACGCATTCCGGGCCGCCGTGGCGGCGATCGAACACGGTGAATGCGTGGCCTTTTACCCGGAAGGCACCCTCACCCGCGACCCGGACATGTGGCCCATGGCCGGCAAGACCGGCGCCGCCCGCGTGGCGCTGATGACCAAGGCCCCCGTCATTCCGGTGGCCCAGTGGGGCGCGAACCTCGCGATGCCGCCCTACGCCAAGGAGAACAAGCTCAGCCTGTTCCCGCGCAAGACCCTCCAGGTCCTCGCCGGACCGCCCGTGGACCTCTCCACGTACTACGACCGGGAACCCACCCCGGACGTGCTCAGGGAGGCCACCGAAGTCATCATGGCGGCCATCACCGGACTGCTGGAGGAACTGCGGGGCGAAAGCGCGCCCGCGCAGCCGTACGACCATCGCAAGGCCAGGGCGGAACAGCGGCGCAAGGCCGCGGGGGAGGACGACAAGTGACACGTCCCGTGAAGGCAGCCGTATTCGGAACCGGCTCCTGGGGCACGGCCTTCGCCATGGTGCTCGCCGACGCCGGCTGCGAGGTGGTCCTGTGGGGCCGCCGGAGCGAGCTCGTCGACGCCATCAACACCGGCCGGACCAACCCGGACTACTTCCCCGGCGTCGAACTCCCCGCGAACATCCGCGCCACCACCGACCCGGCCGAGGCCGCGGCGGGCGCCGACTTCACGGTCCTCGCCATCCCCTCGCAGACCCTGCGCGGCAACCTCGCCGACTGGGCCCCGCTGCTCGCGCCCGCCACCGTCCTCGTCTCCCTCATGAAGGGCGTCGAACTGGGCACCGCCAAGCGGATGAGCGAGGTCATCGAAGAGGTGGCCAAGGTCCCCGCCGGCCGCGTCGCCGTCGTCACCGGTCCCAACCTGGCGCGCGAGATCGCCGCCCGGCAGCCGGCCGCCTCCGTGGTCGCCTGCGTGGACGAGGCCGTCGCCCAGCGCCTCCAGGCCGCCTGCCACACCCCGTACTTCCGCCCGTACACGAGCACCGACGTCGTCGGCTGCGAGCTCGGCGGCGCCGTCAAGAACGTCATCGGCCTCGCCGTCGGCATCGCCGACGGCATGGGCCTGGGCGACAACACCAAGGGCTCCCTGATCACCCGCGGACTGGCCGAAGCCACCCGGCTGGGCCTGGCCATGGGCGCCGACCCGCTCACCTTCTCCGGCCTCGCCGGCCTCGGCGACCTCGTCGCCACCTGCTCCTCGCCGCTCTCCCGGAACCACACCTTCGGCACCAACCTCGGCCGCGGGATGACCCTGGAGGAGACCATCGCGGTCACCAAGCAGACCGCCGAGGGCGTCAAGTCGTGCCTGTCCGTGGCCGATCTGGCCCGCCGCCACGGGGTCGACATGCCGATCACCGACACCGTCGTCGACATCGTCCACCACGGCAAGCCCACCCTGGTCGCGCTCAAGGAGCTCATGGGACGCAGCGCCAAACCGGAACGGCGCTGACTGCTTTCCGGACGTCCGAGCGGGTATTCTCGGGGCGATATGAGCAGCGAGAACCTCCCCCAGACCCCTGAGCAGCAGGGCCGCAAGCCCCGTGTGGCCGTCGTGTTCGGCGGCCGCAGCTCGGAACACGCCATCTCGGTCGTCACCGCGGGCGCCGTCCTGCGCTCCATCGACCGCTCCAAGTACGAGGTGCTGCCCATCGGCATCACCACGGACGGCCGGTGGGCGCTGACCGCCGACGAGCCCGCCCGGATGGCCATCTCCGGCGGCGCGCTCCCCAACGTGGGGCAGCTCGCCGAATCCGAGGACGGCGCCGTCGTGCTCTCCGTCGACCCGGCCAGCCGCGAGGTCGTCTACACCGAGCCGGGCGCCGTTCCCAAGGCCCTGGGCGAGGTCGACGTGGTCTTCCCCGTCCTGCACGGCCCGTACGGCGAGGACGGCACGCTCCAGGGCCTGCTGGAGCTCTCCGGCGTCCCGTACGTCGGCTCCGGTGTCCTCGCCTCGGCCGTGGGCCAGGACAAGGACTACATGAAGCGCGTCTTCACGTCCTTCGGGCTGCGCGTCGGCCCGTACATGACCCTGCGCCCCCGCGCCTGGGAGAACGACCGGGAGGCCGCCCGCGGCCAGGTCCTGGACTTCGCCGCCGAACACGGCTGGCCGCTGTTCGTCAAGCCCGCCCGGGCCGGCTCCTCGATCGGCATCACCAAGGTCGACGAGGTCTCCGGGCTGGACGCGGCGATCGACGAGGCCCGCCGCCACGACCCGAAGGTCATCGTGGAGGCGCTGCTGCGCGGCCGCGAGATCGAGTGCGGGGTCCTGGAGTTCGAGGACGGGCCGCGCGCGAGCGTGCCCGCCGAGATCCCGCCGGTCTCCAGCCACGACTTCTACGACTTCGAGGCGAAGTACATCGACTCCGCCTCCGGAATCGTGCCCGCCCCGCTCACCCCGGAGCAGACCGCCGAGGTCCAGAGGCTCGCCGTCGAGGCCTTCGACGCCGCGTCCTGCGAGGGCCTGGTGCGCGCCGACTTCTTCCTCACCGAAGACGGCACCTTCGTCATCAACGAGATCAACACCATGCCGGGCTTCACCCCGATCTCCATGTACCCGCGCATGTGGCAGGAGACGGGCATCGAGTACCCGGAGCTCGTCGACCGACTGATCCAGGCCGCGCTGCGCCGCTCCACCGGGCTGCGCTGACACCCGGACACCAGGCTCCGTACACGAACGGGCACCGCCCGCTGGCCCCCCGAAAGGGTGGCCGGCGGGCGGTACTCATGAGCGCGGGCCGCGGGGCGGAGAAGGTCAGTACGAGGAGATGCCCGCCGGCACGGTCTTGTCGATCGCGGCGGACAGGTCCACCAGCATCCCCGCGTCCGTGGCATGCTCCTTGTCGACCCGGACCTCCGTGTACGCCAGCCGCGCCCCGGTGGTGAACCGGAAGCCGCCGTCGTCGAGCTTCTCCAGGAGCCAGCCGACACCGTTCACGTCGACGCCGTCCTGCTTCTCGTCCCGCATCTTCTCGGGCCTGGGGATACCGCACCGCAGTACGATCGCCGAGCCACCCCACGCGGCGGTCAGGTCGGACTCCGGCAGCGCCGGGGTCCGGGCCAGCGTGGCCACCGTCTCGGGGAGCTCTTTGTGCAGCGCCGCACACAGACCCGCCACGTCGGCGGGCGGAGCGGACGGCGGTTCCACTCGGGCCTCGGCATCAGCCGGGGAACATCCCGCGAGGGCCGCCGAGGCGGCCAGCGCGGTCAGTGCGGCGAGCAGAGAGAAGGGCCGGCGGTGTCGTGACATCACCGGCCAAGAGTAGACGGGGGCTACAGATGGACCACCGGGCAGGTCAAGGTGCGGGTGATCCCCTCCACCTGCTGGACCTTGGCGACGACCATGCGGCCGAGCTCGTCCACGGTGTCGGCCTGGGCGCGCACGATCACGTCGTACGGACCCGTCACGTCCTCGGCCTGGATCACCCCCGCGATCTGCGCGATGGACTCGGCGACGAACGACGCCTTGCCCACCTCGGTCTGGATGAGGATGTACGCCTGTACCACGGAACCTCCAGGGCGGCCACGAGGATCATTTCCCCTACCCTTCGGGTGGGCCCGGGGATCACGGGTGGGCCCGGGGAAGAAGGGACGCCACGGTACCGCGTCGCCGAGCGCCGCGGGGAGACCCGCGGGCCCGGCCGCGCGCAGGGCGGGGCGTACGGAGAGCAGAAGTTGACGTATCTGTTGACGGTACCCAGAGCTGTGACGGCTCGCGACCGCAAGCGGACTGGGCAAGAAGGGGCACAGCGATGAAGGGCACTGTGGGCGAGCTGGGGGAGTTCGGGCTCATTCGGGAGCTCACCTCACGGCTCACCACCACCCCGGCCGTCCGGCTCGGACCGGGCGACGACGCCGCGGTGGTGTCGGCCCCCGACCGGCGGGTCGTGGCGAGCACGGACATCCTGCTGGAGGGCCGGCACTTCAGGCGTGACTGGTCCACCGCCTACGACGTAGGCCGCAAGGCCGCCGCGCAGAACCTCGCCGACATCGCCGCCATGGGCGCGGTGCCGACCGCGCTCCTGCTCGGCCTCGTCGTCCCGGCCGAACTCCCGGTCACCTGGCCCACCGAGCTGATGGACGGCATCCGCGACGAGTGCCAGGTCGCCGGCGCGGCCGTGGTCGGCGGCGACGTGGTCCGCGGCGACACCATCACCGTGGCCATCACCGCACTGGGCGACCTGCGCAACCACGAACCCGTACTGCGCTCCGGCGCCCAGCCCGGCGACGTCGTGGCCGTCACGGGCTGGCTCGGCTGGTCCGCGGCCGGTTTCGCCGTGCTCTCGCGCGGCTTCCGCTCGCCGCGGGCCTTCGTGGAGGCCCACCGGCGGCCCGAACCGCCGTACCACGCGGGCCCCGCGGCCGCCGGACTCGGCGCCACCGCCATGACCGACGTCAGCGACGGCCTGATCGCGGACCTCGGGCACATCGCCGAGGCCAGCAAGGTACGGATCGACCTGCGGTCGGCGGCCGTCGACATCCCGACGCAGATGCACGACATCGGTCAGGCCGTCGGCGTGGACCCGCTCCAGTGGGTCCTCACCGGGGGAGAGGACCACGCCATCGTGGCCACCTTCCCGCCCGACGTGAAGCTCCCGGCCCGCTGGAAGGTCATCGGCGAGGTGCAGAACCGCTCCGCGCTGCCCCAGGTGACCGTCGACGGCGCCCCCTGGACCAGCACCGGCGGCTGGGACCACTTCGGCGCGGACCCGGCCCCCGAGGAGAGCGGCCGGTGAGGCGGCCGCCCGCCGCCGCGCCCGGTACCCCGTACGAGGCCGTCCCGGCCCCGTACCCCGCCCCGCACCCGCCGCTGTGCCTGACCGTCGCCGGATCCGATTCCGGCGGCGGCGCGGGCATCCAGGCCGACCTCAAGACGATGCTGGCGCTCGGGGTCCACGCGATGAGCGTGGTGACCGCTGTGACCGCGCAGAACTCGCTGGGCGTCAAAGGCGTCTGGGAGCTGCCCGCGGAGGCCGTCAGGGGCCAGTACAGGGCCGTGGTGGACGACATCGGGGTCCAGGCCGTGAAGACGGGCATGCTGGCCTCGGCCGGGCTGGTGGAGACGGTGGCCCAGCTGCTCGCCACGACCCCCGCCCCCGCCGTGGTCGACCCGGTCGGCGTCTCCAAGCACGGGGACGCGCTGCTCGCCGCGACGGCGCTGGACGCCGTGCGCAAGGAGCTGCTGCCCCGGGCCACCGTGGCGACGCCCAACCTGGACGAGGTGACCCAGCTCACCGGGGTCGTGGTGGAGACCGAGGACGACATGCGCCGGGCCGCCGACGCCGTGCTCGCCTACGGCCCCGCCTGGGCGCTGATCAAGGGCGGCCACCTCGCCGCGCACGGGGACGAAGCCGTGGACCTGCTCACGGACGGCACCGAGGAGCGCTGGCTGCGGGCCCCCCGCTACGACAACCGGCACACGCACGGCACCGGCTGCACGCTCGCCAGCGCCATCGCGGCGGGCCTGGCGAAGGGCCTGCCGGTCCCGGAGGCCGTCACGAGGGCCAAGGAGTACGTCACGGGCGCCATCGCGGCCGGCTTCGCGCTGGGCGCGGGCATCGGTCCCGTGGACCACGCGTGGCAGTGGCGCTGAAACACCTGTGGGGCCTGGTTCACCGCACGGATCCGTGCGGTTCTCTAATAAACAAAATA
>NZ_JBSGWY010000003.1:344021-381514 GCF_053609145.1 Streptomyces sp. NPDC054961
TGTTTTATTTTTATATCAGCCCCGCGGGGGGCGGACCCCCCCCCCCCCGGGGGGGGCCTCCAAACCCCCCGCGGCCGCCCCCCCGCGGCCCCCCCCCCTTCTCAGCAACCGGAAAGGGCTGCGCTACGACGGGAGGCGTCAGCGCGAGACCTTGCCGGCCTTGATGCACGAGGTGCAGGCGTTGAGGCGCTTCGGCGTCCCATTGACCACGGCACGGACACGCTGGATGTTCGGGTTCCAGCGACGCGAGGTGCGGCGGTGCGAGTGGGAAATGCTGTTGCCGAAGCTCGGCCCCTTGGCGCAAACGTCGCAGTTGGCAGCCACAGGTCACTCCAAAGACTTCAGATGCACTTACAGTGAATCCCGGCGCACCGGTATCAAGGATCTGAGGTGGTTTGCCGGGGGGAATGGCCCGACTCTCATCGGGCAACCGGAGCAGCATACAACGACTGCCCCGGCCCAAGAAAACTACCATGGCCGCCGCCGCCCCCGCCCCGCGGTCCCGCTCCCCCGGCAGTCCTTCGTTACCCTGCGGTGAACCCTGGCCCGCACAAGGAGGAACGCCCGGTGGCGCACGAGCCTCAGCCGCAGCCCCCCGACGAGCTCGACGCCGAAGCGGTGCGCACCTGGAGCTCGCTGGCCTTGGCCGCACTGGGCCGGGCCCGCGAGGACATCGACGCGATCAACGTCTATCCCGTCGCCGACGCGGACACCGGTACGAACCTCTACCTCACCGCCGAATCGGCCGACCGCGCGCTCGAGGGCGCCTTCACCACCGTGACGGACGGCACAGCCCGGACCTCCCTGCCCGAGGCCGTACGGGCCTTCGCGCACGGAGCCCTCGTAGGAGCCCGGGGCAACTCCGGCACGATCCTCGCGCAGCTGCTGCGCGGAGTGGCCGACGTCCTGGGCGACGAACCCGCAGGGCGCGGACCGGCGCGGCTGCTGGCGCAGGCACTGGCCCGGGCCGCCGAGGAGGCGTACCAGGCCGTCGCGCACCCGGTGGAGGGCACGATGCTCACCGTCGCCGCCGCCGCCGCCCGGGCCGCCGAGATCGCCGAAGCCGCCGCCGGGACCGCCGCCGACGTGGCCGCGGCCGCCTACGACGGAGCCCGCGCGGCCCTCGCCGAGACCACCGGGCAGCTGCCCGCGCTGGGCCGGGCCGGGGTGGTCGACGCCGGGGGCTGCGGACTGGTCGCCGTCCTCGGAGCCCTGTGGCAGGCGCTGTCCGGGCAGGAGCCGGCCGCCGAACCGGTCCGCGGCCGGGCCGTGCCCGTACCGCAGTCCTCCGCGCCCTGCGCGGAGGACCAGGGCGGGCCCGCCTACGAGGTGATCTACCTCCTGGAGGCCCCCGAGGCGCAGGTCGCCGAGCTGCGCACGCGGCTCGACGGGCTCGGCGACTCCCTGGTGGTGGTCGGCGGCGACGGGCTGTGGAACGTCCACGTGCACGTCGACGACCCCGGCGCCGCCGTGGAGGCCGGTGTGGTGGCCGGACGGCCCTACCGGATCCGCATCACGCACTTCGGCGACGAACGGCGCCGGGCCCGCGGCGAGCGCACCCAGCGGGCCGTCGTCGCCGTGGTCCAGGGCGAGGGACTGGCCGTGCTGTGCGAGGAGGCCGGGGCCACCACCGTCCTCGCGCGGCCCGCCGAGGCGCCGGCCGTCGCCGAACTGGCCGACGCCATCCGCCGGGCGCACGCCCGCGAGGTCGTCCTGCTGCCGAACGGCACCGAACACCGGGCGGTCGCCGCGGCCGCCGCCGGACGGGCGCGCGCGGAGGGGATACGGGTCGCCGTGATCCCCACCCGCTCCGAGGTCCAGGGCCTGGCCGCACTCGCCGTCCACGACGCGGACGCGAGCTTCGACGAGGACGTGGTCGCCATGACCGCCGCCGCCGGAGCCACCCGCTACGGAGAACTGGCCGTCGCCGAACGGCAGTCCTTCACCTCCGCCGGCATCTGCCAGGCCGGGGACGTGCTCGGCCTCATCGACGGGGACGTGGCCGTGATCGGCGCGGACCTGGCGCGGACCGCCGAGTCCGTCCTGGACCGGATGCTCGGCTCCGGCGGCGAACTCGTCACCCTCGTCCTGGGCCCCGAGGTGCCGGACGCGCTGGCCGCGCGCCTGGAGGCGCACGTCCAGCACGGGCACCTGGCGGTCGACACCGTGACCTACCGGGGCGGACGCTGGTCGGCGCCGCTGCTCATCGGGGTGGAATAGCCGGGTTGTCGGCGCCATGGTGTGCAATGAACACGTGCCCGCGCTCGACGAAGACCTCAAGAAGACGCTCGGCCCCGCCACCGCCAAGGTGCTGGCCGAGCAGCTCGGCCTGCACACGGCCCTGGACCTGCTCCACCACTACCCACGGCGCTACGCCGAGCGCGGCGAGCTGACCTCGCTGGCCGAACTCGCCGACCAGATCGACGAGCACGTCACGGTGGTCGCGCAGGTCGCCGACGCCCGCCTGCTGACCTACCAGGGCAGCCGCGGCGGCGGCAAACGCCTCGAGGTCACCATCACCGACGGCAGCGGCCGGCTCCAGCTCGTCTTCTTCGGGTCGGGCGTCCACAAACCGCACAAGGAACTGCTGCCCGGCAGCCGCGCCATGTTCGCGGGCAAGGTCGGCATCTTCAACCGCAAGCTCCAGCTCTCCCACCCGGCATACGAGCCGCTGGGCGCGGACGCCGGAGAGAGCGACGCGGCCGCCGCCTTCGCCGGCCAGCTGATCCCCATCTACCCGGCCTGCAAGCAACTGGAGTCCTGGAAGATCGCCAAATGCGTGGACGCGGTCCTGCCCAGCGTCGGGGAGGCCGTGGACCCGCTGCCGCCCGCCCTGCGCGAGGGCCGCGGACTGGTCCCGCTCACCGAGGCCCTGCTGAAGATCCACCGTCCGGCCACCAAGGCCGACGTCGAGGACGCCCGCCAACGCCTCAAGTGGGACGAGGCCTTCGTCCTCCAGGTCGCCCTCGCCCGGCGCCGGCACGCCGACTCCCAGCTCCCCGCCGTCCCCCGCCGCCCCACCCCCGGCGGCCTCCTCGACTCCTTCGACGCCAAGCTCCCCTTCACCCTCACCGAAGGCCAGGAGACCGTCTCCAAGGAGATCTTCGACGACCTCGCCACCGACCACCCGATGCACCGGCTCCTCCAGGGCGAGGTGGGCAGCGGCAAGACGATGGTGGCCCTGCGGGCCATGCTCGCCGTCGTGGACTGCGGCGGGCAGGCCGCGCTGCTCGCGCCCACCGAGGTGCTCGCACAGCAGCACCACCGGTCCATCACCGAGATGATGGGCGAGCTCGCCGAGGGCGGCATGCTCGGCGGCTTCGACCAGGGGACCAAGGTCGTGCTGCTCACCGGTTCGATGGGGGTGCCCGCGCGGCGCCGGGCCCTGCTCGACCTGGTCACCGGCGAGGCCGGGATCGTCATCGGCACGCACGCGCTCATCGAGGACAAGGTGAAGTTCCACGACCTCGGCCTCGTCGTCGTCGACGAACAGCACCGCTTCGGCGTGGAACAGCGCGACGCGCTGCGCTCCAAGGGCAAGCAGCCCCCGCACCTCCTCGTCATGACCGCGACCCCGATCCCGCGCACGGTGGCCATGACCGTCTTCGGCGACCTGGAGACCTCCGTCCTGGACCAGCTGCCGGCCGGACGCTCCCCGATCGCCACCCACGTGGTGCCCGCCAAGGACAAGCCGCACTTCCTGACCCGGGCCTGGGAGCGGGTCCGCGAGGAGGTCGGGAACGGGCACCAGGCGTACGTGGTCTGCCCGCGCATCGGCGACCTGGCCGACGAGACGGAGGAGAAGGGCAAGGCGGGCAAGGCCGCCGCGAAGAAGAAGGCCGCCGAAGCGGAGGACGGGGACAAGAGGCCCCCGCTGGCCGTCCTGGAGATCGCCGCACAGCTCGCCGAGGGGCCCCTGGCCGGTCTGGCCGTGGAGGTCCTGCACGGGCGGATGGATCCGGCCGACAAGGACGCCGTCATGCGCCGGTTCACCGCCGGCGAGGTCAAGGTGCTCGTCGCCACCACCGTCATCGAGGTCGGGGTGAACGTCCCCAACTCCACCGTCATGGTGATCATGGACGCGGACCGCTTCGGCGTCTCCCAGCTCCACCAGCTGCGCGGTCGCGTCGGCCGCGGCTCCGCCCCCGGGCTGTGCCTGCTGGTCAGCGAGATGCACGAGGCCAGCCCCGCCCGCGCCCGGCTCGCCGCCGTCGCCGCCACCCTGGACGGCTTCGAGCTCTCCCGCATCGACCTGGAGCAGCGCCGCGAGGGCGACGTACTGGGCCAGGCCCAGTCCGGGGTCCGCTCCTCGCTGCGCATGCTCGCGGTCATCGAGGACGAGGAGGTCATCGCCCAGGCCCGCGAGGAGGCCACCCGCGTGGTCGCCGCCGACCCCGAGCTCACGGGGCTGCCGGGCCTCGAGACCGCCCTGCGCGCCCTCCTGGACACCGAACGGGAGCAGTACCTGGAGAAGGGGTGAGCGGTACGACCTATCGTTGAAGGCCAGCACCTCTTCTGCTCGCCCCCACCGAAGGACCCCAGATGACCCGCGTGATCGCCGGAAGCGCCGGCGGGCGACGCCTCGCCGTACCGCCCGGCACCGGCACCCGCCCGACCTCGGACCGGATGCGCGAGGGCCTGTTCTCCACCTGGGAGTCGCTGCACGGCGTCGAGGGGGCCCGCGTGCTCGACCTCTACGCCGGCTCCGGCGCCGTGGGCCTGGAGGCGCTCTCCCGCGGCGCGGGGCACGCGCTGCTGGTCGAGCCCGACGCCAAGGCCGCCAAGGCCATCCGGGACAACATCACGTCGGTCGGCCTGGCCGGCGCCGAGTTCAGGGTGGGCAGGGCCGAGCAGATCGCGGCCACCCCCGCGCACGGGGACCCGTACGACGTGGTCTTCCTGGACCCGCCCTACGAGGTCGAGCACGACGATCTTCGCGAGATCCTGCTCACACTCCGGTCCAATGGCTGGCTCACCGACGATGCGCTCGTCACCGTGGAGCGCAGGACGAGGAGCGGTGCCTTCCCGTGGCCCGAGGGCTTCGAGGCGCTCCGGTCCCGGAAGTACGGCGAGGGCACCCTCTGGTACGGCCGAGCCGTCTCCATCAGCGAAGAATCATGAAACCCGTACCGGGGAGCGAGGGAAACACGTTGCGCCGCGCCGTCTGTCCCGGGTCGTTCGACCCCATCACCAACGGACACCTCGACATCATCGGCCGGGCGTCCCGGCTCTACGACGTGGTCCACGTCGCCGTGATGATCAACCAGTCCAAGCAGGGGCTCTTCACCGTCGAGGAGCGGATCGAGCTGATCCGCGAGGCGACCGCCGGCTACGGCAACATCGAGGTCGAGTCCTTCCACGGGCTCCTCGTCGACTTCTGCAAGCAGCGCGAGATCCCGGCCATCGTCAAGGGCCTGCGGGCCGTCAGCGACTTCGACTACGAGCTGCAGATGGCCCAGATGAACATGGGGCTGTCGGGCGTCGAGACGCTGTTCGTCCCGACCAACCCCACCTACAGCTTCCTGTCCTCCTCCCTGGTCAAGGAAGTGGCGACCTGGGGCGGCGACGTGGCCCACCTGCTGCCCGCGCACGTGCACGCGGCGCTGATCGAGCGCCTGGCCGGCCGCTGAGCCCCGGCCCCGCCGCCGCCCGCCCGGCCCCTGACGGGCCGTCAGTCGGTGTCGGCTTCCGGCCCTGTGGCCTTAAAGTCGTCCCGTTCGTCTCGGGAACCGCCCGAGGCCGAGAGAGTGCGAGCCCCCATGGACGTGCAGAAGAAGCTCGACGAGATCGTCGCGGCCGTCGGCAGTGCCCGGTCCATGCCCATGTCGGCCTCGTGCGTGATCAACCGCGCCGAGCTGCTCGCGCAGCTCGAAGAGGTGCGGGGCGCCCTGCCGGGCTCGCTCGCGCAGGCGCAGGAGCTCATCGGCGGCCGGGAGCAGATGGTCGAGGAGGCCCGCCGCGAGGCGGAGCGGATCATCGAGTCGGCGCACGCCCACCGGGGTTCGCTGATCTCCGACACCGAGGTGGCGAGGCGCTCCCAGGACGAGGCGGACCGGATCCTGGCGGACGCCCGCCGCGAGGCCGAGGAGATCCGGGCCGAGGCCGACGACTACGTCGACAGCAAGCTCGCGAACTTCGAGGTCGTGCTCACCAAGACCATCGGCTCCGTGGACCGGGGCCGCGAGAAGCTCCTGGGCCGGGGCCCCGGGCTCGACGAGCAGGGCTACCCCGACGCGGACGCCCCCGAGCGCAGCCACGACCCGCAGACGCAGCGCGAGCAGGCCGACGCGTACGTGGACACCAAGCTGGCGACCTTCGAGGCGGTGCTCTCCAAGACCCTGGAGGCCGTCGGCCGGGGCCGCCAGAAGCTCCACGGCCGGGTGGCCACCGACGACCTCGGCGCGCACATGGCCGCCCAGGACGCGGCGGGGCTCCAGTCGTCCCGTTCGGCGAGCGACGCGGACTTCCTGGCCGGGCTGGCCGAGCCGGAGTCGCCGCTCATCCCGGCGCAGCAGCAGGCGCAGCCGGAGCAGGCGTACGACACGTACGCCTACCAGCAGCCGGTCCAGCAGGACGCCTACGGCTACCAGGACCCGTACGCCGGCTACCAGCAGCAGGTGCGGCAGCCGGACCCCTACGCCGCCTCCTACGGGCAGCAGCCCGACCCCTACTCCGGTGCGGGCGCCGGCTCCGACGCGGGGGCCTACGGCGCGCACTACGACGGGCAGCAGGCCGCGCAGGACCAGCAGGCGGCGCTCGACGAGACCAGCTTCTTCGACACGAGCATGATCAACCTGGACCAGCTCCGCCAGTACGAGCAGGGCCGCTGACCCCGCTCCGCCCCCTGGATTGGGCGCAGGGCGAAGCGGCGGGTATCCTGGCTCTTCGGTCGCGCGTATGCACCGCGATCCATGCTGCCCTTGAGTGGCGGAAATCTTGATCTTCAGCAGTCTCCAGTGATTTTGTGAAAGCAGGAACGGCCCTGAATACCCGCCTCGACCACCACAACCCCCTCGTGTTCGACACGCACGAGCTGGGTCGGCGTCCTGGTGCCATGCTGCGGCTGTCCCGTGAAATCGCGGCACCGGCGGACCTCGGTCTCGCCGGAGTCATCGGAGTGCCGGAAGGCAGCCGGCTGAACGTCAAGCTCCGCCTCGAGTCGGTCATGGAAGGGGTGCTTGTCACAGGCACCGTCCGTGGATCGGCGACGGGGGAGTGCGTAAGGTGTCTGGAGTCCGTGGAGCGCGAGCTCAAGGCGGATTTCCAGGAGATGTTCTCGTACCCTGACGCCGACGACCGGAACCGCTCGAAGGCGGAGCCGGCCGACGACGCCGAGGACGACGAGGACACTCTTCTTCTCGAGGACGGCTTGTTCGACCTCGAACCCGTGCTGCGCGACGTGGTAGTGCTCGCACTGCCGCTGCAGCCGGTGTGCCGGGAGGACTGTCTCGGACTGTGCCCCGATTGCGGGCTCGGCCTGAACGACGACCCGGACCACCACCATGACGCCGTCGACATCCGTTGGGCGGCACTGCAGGGACTCGGCACCGATCAGGGCGTCGAGAAAGACAACATGAGCGGCACTGCCTCCGACGGAGTTCAGAGCGCCGCCGAGAAGCAGGAGAAGTAGCCGTGGCTGTTCCGAAGCGGAAGATGTCGCGCAGCAACACGCGCCACCGCCGGTCGCAGTGGAAGGCTGCGGTCCCCACCCTGGTTTCGTGTGAGCGTTGCCAGGAGCCGAAGCTCCAGCACATTGCGTGCCCGAGCTGCGGCACCTACAACAAGCGCCAGGTCCTCGAGGTCTGAGCGGCTGGTGAGAGGCGCAATGTCTGAGCTGTCCAACGCTGAGAAGCAGGCAGACAGTAACAAAGCGGCCTCGTCCCACACGCTTCTGGAAGGGCGGCTCGGGTACCACCTCGAGTCCGCCCTTCTGGTGCGTGCACTGACCCACCGTTCGTACGCGTACGAGAACGGCGGTCTGCCCACCAACGAGCGGCTGGAGTTCCTCGGGGACTCCGTGCTGGGCCTGGTGGTCACGGACACGCTGTACACGACCCACCCGGACCTGCCGGAAGGCCAACTGGCCAAACTGCGGGCCGCGGTGGTCAACTCACGCGCACTGGCGGAGGTCGGGCGTGGCCTCGAACTCGGTTCCTTCGTCCGGCTCGGCCGTGGCGAAGAGGGCACGGGTGGCCGGGACAAGGCGTCCATCCTCGCCGACACCCTTGAAGCGGTGATCGGCGCGGTCTACCTCGACCAGGGCCTCGACGCGGCCTCGGAGCTGGTTCACCGGCTCTTCGACCCGCTCATCGAGAAGTCCTCGAACCTGGGTGCCGGCCTGGACTGGAAGACCAGTCTCCAGGAGCTCACGGCAGCCGAAGGTCTTGGTGTGCCGGAATACCTGGTCAGTGAGACAGGTCCGGACCACGAGAAGACCTTCACCGCTGCCGCTCGCGTCGGTGGTGTCTCGTACGGCACCGGCACCGGCCGCAGCAAGAAGGAAGCCGAACAGCAGGCGGCGGAGTCCGCTTGGCGTGGAATCAGCGCCAAGGCGGACGCGCGGATCGCGGCGGAAGCCGTGTCCGGGGCCGCTCCGGCTGCGACGTCGGACGGGGCAGCGACCCCGGCCGGTGCCGGAGCCGGGAACGACGCCGGGGTCGGCGGGGCGCCGACGCCCGACGCCCCGACGCCGGGAGCCTGACGCTTCCTTCCGGATTTTCCCCGCCCGCCCCTGCTCAGCAGGGGCGGGCGGACCCGTTTCCGGGCCGGGCCGGGGAGGCCGGTACGCTCGCCGGGAGCGTTCACGACCGCATCCCGTCCGGAGGAACCACCGTGCCCGAGCTGCCCGAAGTCGAAGTGGTGCGGCGCGGTCTGGAGCGCTGGGTGGCCGGGCGGACGGTCGACGCCGTCGAGGTGCTGCACCCGCGCGCGGTACGGCGGCACGCGGGCGGCGGCGCCGACTTCGCGGCGCGGCTGGCGGGGGAGACCTTCGCGGTTCCGCGCCGGCGCGGCAAGTACCTGTGGCTGCCGCTGGCCGAGCGGGACCTCTCCGTGCTCGGCCACCTCGGGATGAGCGGGCAGCTCCTCGTGCAGCCCGAGGACGCCCCCGACGAGAAGCACCTGCGCATCCGGATGCGGTTCCGGGACGGCGCCGGCACCGAGCTACGCTTCGTCGACCAGCGGACCTTCGGCGGCCTGTCGCTGCACGAGACCGTCGCCGACAGCGAGGAGGGGCTGCCCGAGGTCATCGCGCACATCGCGCGGGACCCGCTGGACCCGCTCTTCGACGAGACGGCCTACCATCTGGCGCTCCGCGCCAAGCGGACCACCGTGAAGCGGGCGCTGCTGGACCAGTCGCTGATCAGCGGCGTCGGCAACATCTACGCGGACGAGGCGCTGTGGCGCGCCAGACTCCACTACGAGCGCCCCACGGCCACGCTCACGCGCCCCCGGAGCGTGGAGCTCCTCGGCCACGTCCGCGACGTCATGAACGCGGCCCTCGCCGTCGGCGGCACCAGCTTCGACAGCCTGTACGTCAACGTCAACGGCGAATCCGGGTACTTCGACCGGTCCCTCGACGCGTACGGGCGCGAGGACGAGCCCTGCCGGCGCTGCGGTACCCCGATGCGGCGCCGGCCGTGGATGAACCGGTCGAGCTACTTCTGCCCGCGGTGTCAGCGCCCGGGGCGCATGGCGCGCGCCGCGTCGTAGGCGGAGCGGGAGCCCAGCACCTCCGGCATGGCGGCCTCCAGCAGCGAGATGAGCGCGACCAGGCGGTGCGCGATCTCGATGCCGAAGGGGGTCAGCTCGTAGTCCACGCGGGGCGGGTTGGTCGGCTGCGCCTCGCGTATGACGATGCCGTCGCGCTCCAGCGCGTGCAGCGTCTGCGAGAGCATCTTCTCGCTGACGCCGTCGACCCGGCGGCGCAGCTCGTTGAACCGGCACGGGCCTTCGCGCAGGGCGCCCACCGTGAGGCTGCCCCAGCGACCCGTGACGTGCTCCAGGGTCTCCCGGGAAGGGCATTCGCGGGCGAAAACGTCGAACGTGGCGCAGGCGTCTGACGAGGCTTCGGCGGTGCCGGCGGCAGGGGTGGCGCCTCCGGCTTCGCTACAGGGTGGGGTCTGCATGCTTTCAGCCTACTACTGGGCAGCGCCAGCCATTTAGGTTGCGCTTTCCAAAAGTTAGTGGTTGGCTCCTTCTCGTCACACCAAACGCACCACGCTGCGTCCACCCGCAGTGTTTTCCGAGGGAGATCTGCCTTGTCCGGTATCACTTACGCCCCCGTCGTCTCGATCGCCTACCACTCGGGCTACGGCCACACCACCGTCGTCGCCGAGGCCGTGCAGGCGGGCGCCATCGACGCCGGTGCGACGGTGCACCTGATCAAGGTCGACGAGATCGACGACGCCCAGTGGGAGCTCCTGGCCGCGTCCGACGCGATCGTCTTCGGCGCCCCCACCTACATGGGCACCGCCTCGGGCGCCTTCCACGTCTTCGCCGAGGCCACCTCCAAGGTCTGGTTCACGGCCGGCTGGCAGGACAAGGTCGCGGCGGGCTTCACGAACTCCGCCTCCAAGTCGGGCGACAAGGGCAACACCCTGGACTTCTTCCAGACGCTGGCCTCGCAGCACGGCATGAGCTGGGTGAACCTGGGTCTCAAGGCGGGCTGGAACTCCAGCACAGCCTCCGAGAACGACCTCAACCGTCTCGGCTTCTTCGACGGCGCCGCCGCCCAGTCCAACAACGACCAGGGTGCCGAGGGCGTCCACAAGGCCGACATCGCGACCGCCGAGCACCTCGGCCGCCGCGTCACCGAGCAGACCCGCATCGTCCTCGCGGGCCGCGCCGCGCTGGCCGCCGTCGCGGTCTGACCGTCCTTCCGGGACCGCCGGGCGGACCGGGCCGGGCCCGATCAGCCCGGCACGGCGAGGCACGGCGAGGCACGGCGAGGCCCGGCGGCACAGGGGCACGGTGGTGCGCAGCGGGAGACCGCGGCGCACCACCGTGCCCCTTCGGCGTCTGCGGGCGCGCGGCCGGTGCGCGCGGCCGACCGTGCCGGGCGGGTCCGGGGCGGTCTGCGACGGCGTGGCCCGGACGCCGTGCGGCGGGCGGCGGTTCGACCGGAAATCGTCCCCGTGCCCGGGGCGAGGACCGTTCGCCCCGGGGGGGCCTCCCCCCGCCGGCCCTCGGCCCGCTTCCGTGCTCCTCCTCAGACCGTGCCCGTCCTCAGGCGGAGTCCGTTCCGTCCGGCGCGCTCGCGCCGTGCCCCTGGTGGGCCGCTTCGAGCAGGGCCAGCTCCGCGGGGGAGAGCCGCAGCGCGGCCGCGGCCACGTTGTCGGCGAGGTGGCCGAGGTCGCCGGTGCCCGGGATGGCCAGCACGTGCGGACCCCGGTGCAGGGTCCACGCCAGCCGGATCCGCGCGGCGCTCGTACCGTGCGCCCGCGCGACGTCTCGTACCTCCGGCACCTCGGCGGGACCGTCACCGGCCACGCCGGCCTGACGTGCCGAGCCGGCGATCGAGTAGAACGGGACGAAGGCGATGCCCCGTTCGCCACAGTCGCGGACGAACGCGTCCTGGTCGGCGCGGACCCCGATCCCGTACGGGTTCTGCACGCACACCACCGGCGCGATGGCCCGGGCCTCCTCCAGCTGGCCGGGCGTCACGTTGGAGACGCCCAGGTGCCGGATGAGCCCGGCCTCGCGCAGTTCGGCGAGCACGCCGAACCGCTCGGCGATCGAATCGGTCCCGAGGACGCGCAGGTTGACCACGTCGAGCCGGTCGAGGCCGAGCTGGCGCAGGTTCTCCTCGACCTGGCCGCGCAGCAGCCCGGGGGTGGCGTGCGGCAGCCAGGCTCCCGAAGGGCCGCGGCCGGGTCCGACCTTCGTGGTGATGACGAGGTCCCGCGGGTACGGAGCCAGGGCCCGGTTGATCAGTTCGTTGGCCGAACGCAGCGGCGAGAAGTAGAACGCGGCGGTGTCGATGTGGTTGACGCCGAGCTCGACCGCGCGGCGCAGTACGGCCACGGCCTGGTCGCGCCCGCGCGAGGCCGCGTCGGCGATGAGCGCTTCGCCGGTCTGGGGCAGGCGCATGGCGCCGAACCCCATGCGGTTGATCTCCAGGTCGCCGAGCTTCCAGGTGCCCGAAGCGGCCGCGGGGTGCGCGGGTGCGGATGCGGCGGGCGGGCCGGTGGCGGGCCTGCCCGAGGCGGGTATGCCGGTGGGCGGCGTGCCGGTGGCGGGTGCACCGGTGGTGCCGGGCGGGTGCGGGGCGGTGGTGTCCGAGGTCATGGGGGAATGATCGGCGCGCGCCGAGGAGACGGCCATTGATTCAGGCAGGACCGAATCGATGGCCGCGTCGCCGGGGCGGACGGGCGTGAGCGGGGCCCGCGGCTGGTGCCGCGTCAGGCACGCGGCACTAGAAGCCGAAGTCCTGGGTCCACCAGGGGCCGCCCGAAGCCACGTAGACGCCGACGCCCAGCGTGCGGAATTCGCAGTTGAGGATGTTCGCCTTGTGGCCGGGGCTGTTCATCCAGGCGTTCATGACGGCTGCCGCGTCGCCCTGCCCGCGGGCTATGTTCTCGCCGCCCATGCCCGAGATGCCGGCCTTGGTGGCCCGGTCCCAGGGGGTGTTGCCGTCGGGGTCGGTGTGGTCGAAGAAGCCCCGGACCGCCATGTCCTTGCTGAAGGCTCCGGCCAGCGCCGCCAGCGGCGGGTTCGCCCGCACCGGGCCGCAGCCGGCCTGGGCGCGCTCCTGGTTCACCAGGGTGAGCACGGCGGTCTCCTCGGCGGAGTGGCCGGTGGGGACGGGCGGGGCCGCGGTGGGCTTCGGGGCGGCCGGCTTCGGCGGGGCCACCGGGGCGGGGCTGGCCTTCGGCGCCTTCGAGGGCTCGGCCGAAGGCGTCGGCGAAGGGCTGGCCGACGGGGACGGCGAGGCGGAAGGGGAAGGGGAGGCGGATGCCGAAGGGGAGGGGGAGGCCGAGGCGGAAGCGGAGCTCGTACCGGCGGAGGCGCGGCCCGAGAGGTTGGCGAGGCCGCCCTGCTGTTCCAGAGCGCCCCCGGGGCTCGGTGAGGCCTGGGCCCCGTCGTTCGTCTTCGCCTCGGAGTCCGGGCCCTCGACCCCCACATAGGGGAAGGCGGAGCCGACCGGGACGATGCCCGTGGTCACGGCCGCCGTTCCGAGCACCACCGCCACGGAGAGGCCGAGCAGGCCGCCGCGCACGGCGGTGCGGCGCTTCGAGCCGCTGCGGGGTGCGGCGTGGAGCCGGTGGCGTCCCATTGCGGCCTGCCCTTCTCGTCATTTCGTCGTTCAAGATCAACCTTTACTCACCCAAATGGGTGAGTTCATTGCTGCGCGACTGTACGCCATGGCGCATGGGGGCGCCGTGACCCGAAAGTGTTTGCCCGGTTAGCGTTCAGGCATGAACGAAGACGTCCGCATGACCGCCTGGGTGCGCGGTCGTGTACAAGGAGTGGGCTTCCGCTGGTTCACCAGGGCCAATGCCCTGGAGATCGGCGGACTGGCCGGCTTCGCGCTCAACCTCGACGACGGCCGAGTGCAGGTAGTGGCCGAAGGGCAACGTGAGAATTGCCACCGGCTCCTGGAGTGGCTGCACGGCGCCGACACGCCCGGGCGGGTGGACGGGGTGACAGAGATCTGGGGCACACCGCGCGGTGGCTACGACGGTTTCGCGACCCGGTGACCGATCGACTGATCATGCACTGAACAGATCTCCGGATGGTCCGCACGCGGTCGGATCTGCGCATTCGTCGCCGACGCGTTGCCGACTCGGGCAAAGAGTGGAAGGCTCGGAGGTGCGGATGATCTCCACTCCCCTTGCGGGGGCCGGGCTGACCGCCGATACAGGGCGTGATCGTGTTGACCGTCAAACTTTTTGGTGAGACGCTGGAAGCCCCGCGCACCTGAGCTGTTTGGCAGTGTTGGCAGTTGGCCAAAGAACACGAGCAGTGACTGACAGTCGCTGCCGGACATCCGCGGGTGCGATTCCCTCACGACCCACACCGCTTTCGGTCGGTCACTCAGTGTGGAGGACCATCCATCATGGCAAAGGCGCTTCTCGGTTACGTCGGCGGTTCCGACCCGCGACTCCTCGCCGAGATGCGACGGCTTCAGCAGCGCGTCCAGGACCTTGAGTCCGAGCTCGGACGGATCTCGTCCGAGAACGACGCACTGAACGCGGCCGCCGCACAGCACGGAGACTCGATGCTCGACGGTATCGACCTCGACGTACCCCAGGCGGAGCCTGCGCTCACCTGACCCGCGCTCCCTCGTCGCTCAACAACCTCGCATGATGTGCAAGGGACGCTTCGGCGTCCCTTCTTCATGTCCCGCGCGGCCCGTCCCATGGGCCCGCGCCCGCCCTTCCTCGCTTCTTCGCGCACGCGTGGCCGCCGGGCGGCGTTGCACCAGGTGGCGGGCCCCTTCCTTTAACGTCAGAGGTGCCCTGCGCCCTCATGGGTGAAACCGAACGTGAAAGGGAGAGTCCGGCGGCGTGCACCTCAAGTCCCTGACCCTGCGTGGCTTCAAGTCCTTCGCCTCCGCCACCACCCTGCGCTTCGAGCCGGGCATCACCTGCGTCGTCGGGCCCAACGGCTCCGGCAAGTCCAACGTGGTGGACGCGCTCTCCTGGGTCATGGGTGAACAAGGGGCCAAGTCCCTGCGCGGCGGGAAGATGGAAGACGTCATCTTCGCCGGTACGACCGGCCGCCCGCCGCTGGGCCGCGCCGAGGTCTCGCTCACCATCGACAACTCCGACGGCGCGCTGCCCATCGACTACGCCGAAGTCACCATCACCCGGATCATGTTCCGCGGCGGCAGCAGCGAGTACCAGATCAACGGCGACACCTGCCGGCTCCTCGACATCCAGGAGCTGCTCTCCGACTCCGGCATCGGCCGCGAGATGCACGTCATCGTCGGACAGGGCCAGCTGGACTCCGTCCTGCACGCCGATCCGATGGGCCGCCGCGCCTTCATCGAAGAGGCGGCCGGCGTGCTGAAGCACCGCAAACGCAAAGAGAAGGCGCTGCGCAAACTCGACGCGATGCAGGCCAACCTCGCTCGCGTCCAGGACCTGGGTGACGAGCTGCGCCGCCAGCTCAAGCCGCTCGGCCGGCAGGCGGCGGTGGCCCGGCGGGCCGCCGTGATCCAGGCCGACCTGCGCGACGCGCGGCTGCGGCTGCTCGCCGACGACCTCGTGACGCTCAAGAGCGCCCTCGACGCGGAGGTCGCGGACGAGGCGGCGCTCAAGGAGCGCAAGGAGACGGCCGAGGCGCAGCTCGCCGCGGCGGTGCGGCGGGAATCCGAACTCGAGGAAGCCGTACGGGAACTCGCGCCGCGGCTCCAGCGGGCGCAGCAGACCTGGTACGAGCTGTCGCAGCTGGCCGAACGGGTGCGGGGGACCGCGTCCCTCGCCCACGCGCGCGTCACCTCGGCCTCGGCGCCGGCCGAGGAGGAGCGGCGGGGCCGCGACCCGCAGGACATGGAGAACGAAGCGGCGCGGATCCGCGAGCAGGAGGCGGAGCTGACGGCCGCGCTGGAGGCGGCCTCCCGGGCGCTGGAGGACACCGTCGCCCACCGGGCCGAGCTCGAGCGGTCGCTGGCCGAGGAGGAACGGCGGCTTCGGGACGCGGCGCGGGCCATCGCCGACCGGCGCGAGGGCCTGGCCCGGCTGACGGGCCGGCTCGGCGCGGCCCGCTCCCGCGCCGGCGCGGCCCAGGCGGAGATCGACCGGCTGGTGGCGGCGCGGGACGAGGCGCAGGCCCGGGCGGTGGCGGCGCGGGAGGAGTACGAGGCGCTGGCGGACGAAGTGGGGGAGGAGGGCGCCGCGTCGGGCCCCGGGCCCTCGGCCGGGACGGCTTCGGTCCAGGAGGAGTACGAGGCCGCACGGGCCGGGCTCGCCGCGGCGGAGGCCGCACTCGGCGGTGCCCGGGACGCGCTGGCGACGGCGGAACGCTCACGGGCGGCGGTGTCGGCGCGACGGGACGCCCTGGCCATGGGGCTGCGCCGCAAGGACGGCACGGCGGCGCTGCTGGAGGCGGGCCTCCAGGCACGGCTGGAGGGGCTGCTGGGACCGGCGGCCCAGCGGCTGTCGGTGACCCCGGGCCACGAGGTCGCGGTGGCGGCGGCGCTGGGGGCCGCGGCGGACGCGGTGGCCGTCGCCTCGGCGTCGGCGGCGGCCGGGGCGATCCGCCACCTGCGCGAGGCCGACGCCGGGCGGGCCGCGTTCCTGATCACCCCGCCCGGCGGCGGGGCCGCGGTTCCCGGTCAGGGCGTGAGCGCCGGCGGCCCGGCGGGTGCACCGGACGCGGCGGTCGCGGCGCCCGGTGGGACCGGGCCGGGGCCGGTCGTCCCCCATCCGGCTCCTTCCCGGCGCATGGAACACGCGGCTCCGTCGCGCGGGGACTCCACCCCGGACCCCGCGCCCCACGCGCTCCCGGCCCCGGTCGGCGGGGCGCCCCTGGCCGGGCCGGACGGGTGCGGGGCCGCGCCCCGGACGGGCTCGGGCGTGCCGGGCCCCGCCGCGGCGGCTGCCCCGGCGCCGGGTTCCCCGCCCGAGGGCGCGGACGGCCGTCCCCTCGGTGTCGCCGCCGCCGGGCTCGTGCGGGGGGACGCCGCTCTCGTGCGGGCGGTCGGGTGGGTGCTGCGCGACTTCGTCGTGGTCGGGGGACTCGACGAGGCCGAGGCGCTGGTGGCCGCGCGGCCCGAGCTGGTGGCCGTGACCGCCGAGGGGGACGTCCTCGGGGCGCACCTCGCGCACGGCGGGTCCGCGGGGGTGCCCAGCCTGATCGAGGTGCGGGCGGCCGTGGACGAGGCCGATGCGGAGCGCGTGCGGCTGGACGAGCAGTGCCTCGCGTACCAAGGACAGAAGGAGTCCGCCGACCGGCGGCGGGTCGCGGCGGTGGCGCTCGTCGAGGAGCTCGCCGAGCGCGGGCGGGCCGCCGAGCGGGCGCGGGCCGGGGTCGCCCAGCAGCTCGGGCGGCTCGCCGGACAGGCGAAGGGGGCGCTGGGCGAGGCCGAGCGCAGCGCCGCGGCGGCGGCCAAGGCGCAGGAGGCGCTGGAGCAGGCGCTGGCCGACGTGGAGGAGTGCGCCGAGCGGCTGGCCGTCGCGCAGGAGATGCCCGTGGAGGAGGAGCCGGACACCTCCCGGCGGGACCGGCTCGTGGCCGACGGGGCGAACGCGCGGCAGACCGAGATGGAGGCCCGGCTGCAGCTCAGGACCCACGAGGAGCGGGTCAAGGGCCTGGCCGGGCGGGCCGATGCGCTCGACCGCGGGGCCCGTGCCGAGCGGGAGGCCCGCGCCCGCGCCGAACGCCGCCGGGAACGGCTGCGGTACGAGGCCGGGGTGGCCGCGGCCGTCGCCGACGGCGCCCGGCAGCTGCTCGCGCACATCGAGGTCTCGCTGACCCGGGTGGCCGAGGAGCGCACGGCGGCCGAGTACGCCAAGGGGCTGCGCGAGCGCGAGCTCGGCGAGGCCCGCGGCCGGGGCCGCGACCTCAAGGGAGAGCTCGACAAGCTCACCGACTCCGTGCACCGGGGCGAGGTGCTCGGTGCCGAGAAGCGGATGCGGATCGAGCAGGTGGAGAGCCGCGCGCTGGAGGAGTTCGGGATGGGGGTGCAGGAGCTGGTCGGTGAGTACGGCCCCGATCAGCCGGTGCCGCCCAGCCTGCCCGAGGCCGCGCAGGCCGATGGCGGGGACACCGAACCGGGACCCTTCGTACGGGCTCAGCAGGAGAAGCGGCTCAAGGCGGCCGAGCGCGCCTACCAGCAGCTCGGCAAGGTCAACCCGCTCGCGCTGGAGGAGTTCGCCGCCCTCGAGGAGCGGCACAAATTCCTCAGCGAGCAGCTGGAGGACCTCCGTAAGACGCGGGCGGACCTCCTTCAGGTCGTGAAGGAGGTGGACGAGCGGGTCGAGAAGGTCTTCACGGAGGCCTACCGGGACACGGCCCGGGAGTTCGAGGGGGTGTTCTCGCGGCTGTTCCCCGGCGGCGAGGGCCGGCTGGTCCTGACCGACCCCGACAACATGCTGGCCACCGGCGTGGACGTGGAGGCCCGCCCGCCCGGCAAGAAGGTCAAGCGGCTCTCCCTGCTCTCGGGCGGCGAGCGCTCGCTGACCGCCGTGGCGCTGCTGGTCTCGATCTTCAAGGCCCGCCCCAGCCCCTTCTACGTGATGGACGAGGTCGAGGCCGCGCTCGACGACACGAACCTGCAGCGGCTGATCCGGATCATGGCGGAGCTGCAGGAGAGTTCGCAGCTGATCGTGATCACCCACCAGAAGCGGACGATGGAGGTCGCCGACGCCCTGTACGGAGTCTCCATGCAGGGCGACGGGGTCTCCAAGGTCATCAGCCAGCGGCTCCGTTGAGCCTTCGCTTCACTTAGTGAACGCATTCCGCCAGGACCGATGGGTTAGCCCTGGGAAGAATCGGGTTGATCTCCCCTATTGACTTCAGAAGGTGAAGTCATAGGCTCTGCTGTGCCGTGTTGACGTTCAGGTGGTGGCAAGCAGTTTACTGTGCGCCACTAGAGGAACACGAGCAAGCAACAACGAACCCCCACACAGCCCGCCGTAGCCGCCGGGCCCAGGAGCGCACCTTGACCAGCACAGCGAACGCACCCGCGTCAGGCGGTGGAAGCGCGTCCCACCCCGACCACCTCGGCCACGTCATCTTCATCACCGCGGCCGCGGCCATGGGCGGCTTCCTCTTCGGCTATGACAGCGCCGTCATCAACGGCGCCGTGGAGGCGATCCGCGACCGCTTCGACGTCGGCTCGGCGGCGCTCGCCCAGGTGATCGCCGCGGCGCTGATCGGCTGCGCCATCGGCGCCGCCACAGCGGGCCGCCTCGCCGACCGGATCGGCCGAATCCGCTGCATGCAGATCGCCTCGGTCCTGTTCACCGCGAGCGCCATCGGCTCGGCCCTGCCGTTCGCCCTCTGGGACCTCGCCATGTGGCGCATCATCGGCGGCTTCGGCATCGGCATGGCCTCCGTCATCGGCCCCGCCTACATCGCCGAGGTCTCGCCGGCCGCCTACCGCGGCCGGCTGGCCTCGTTCCAGCAGGCCGCCATCGTCATCGGCATCGCCGTCTCGCAGCTGGTCAACTGGGGCATCCTCAACCTCGCCGACGGCGACCAGCGCGGCGAGATCGGCGGGCTCGAAGCCTGGCAGTGGATGCTCGGCGTGATGGTCGTCCCGGCCGCGCTCTACGGCCTGCTGTCCTTCGCCATCCCGGAGTCCCCGCGCTTCCTCGTCTCGGTCGGCCGCACGGCGAAGGCCAAGGAAGTCCTGCGCGAGGTCGAGGGCTCGGGCATCGACGCCGACGCCCGCGTCCGCGAGATCGACCACTCCATGCGCTCCGAGGTGAAGTCCACCTTCAAGGACCTGCTCGGCAGCCGCTTCGGCTTCCTGCCCATCGTCTGGGTCGGTATCGGTCTCTCGGTCTTCCAGCAGCTCGTCGGCATCAACGTGATCTTCTACTACAGCTCCTCGCTGTGGCAGTCGGTCGGCATCGACGCGAGCTCCTCGTTCCTGTACTCCTTCGAGACCTCGGTCGTGAACATCATCGGTACGGTCATCGCGATGATCTTCGTGGACCGGCTCGGCCGCAAGCCGCTCGCCCTCATCGGCTCCGTGGGCATGGCGCTGTCGCTGGGCACGGCGGCCTGGGCGTTCTCGTACAAGACCGGAACCGGCGACGACATCTCGCTGCCGCACGCGCAGGGCATCACCGCCCTGGTCGCGGCCAACCTCTTCGTCCTCTTCTTCGCCCTCTCCTGGGGCGTGGTGGTCTGGGTGCTGCTGGGCGAGATGTTCCCCGGCCGTATCCGCGCCGCAGCCCTCGGTGTGGCCGCCTCGGCCCAGTGGATCGCCAACTGGGTCATCACCGTCACGTTCCCGTCGCTGTCCGACTGGAATCTCTCGGGCGCCTACATGATCTACACGTTCTTCGCCCTGCTCTCGATCCCCTTCATCCTCAAATGGGTGCCGGAGACCAAGGGCAAGGCGCTGGAGGAGATGGGGTAACCACCCCCGCCAACGCCCCTTCTCCTCGATACTGCCCCGGCTCAGTCCTTGAGCCGGGGCAGTACCCGTTCGCAGAGCAGGTGCAGGCTGCGCCAGCCCTCGTCCAGCGGCATCCCGCCGCACAGCGGGTGCAGCACCAGGTTCCCCGCCTCACCCGCGCCCCGGGCGTACGCCACGGCCTCGTCCGGTGTGAGGATGCGGTACACGCCCTCCGCGCGGAGCTCCGCCACCGTGCGCGCGCCCGACCGCACGGCGCTGCGGATGTCCTTGGACTGCCAGGACGCGTACATCCCGGCCTCGTGCAGGAAGCGCTCGCCGTACTCGGCCCAGGCCCGGTCCGGGTCCTCGGCGATGTGCAGCAGCGGGGTCTCGGCCGCCGGCATCATGCAGAAGCCCTCCGTGCCGTACTCCGCGAGCTTCGCCTGGTAGTACGCCTCCAGCTCGGGCAGGTGGGCGCTCGGGAAGAACGGCAGCCCCAGGCGGGCCGCCCGGCGCGCCGCCGCCTCGGAGCTGCCGCCGACCAGGAGCAGCGGATGCGGCCGGGTGAACGGCCGCGGCGTGACGCGCACCGTCCGGCCGCGGAACTCGAACGGCTCACCCGTCCACGCCTTCAGCAGCGTCTCGAGCAGTTCGTCCTGGAGCTTGCCGCGCCGGCCCCACTCCACCCCGTGCTGCTCGTACTCCTCGGGCCGGTAGCCGATCCCGGCCACCGTGACCAGGCGCCCTCCGCTGAGGAGGTCGAGGACCGCGATGTCCTCGGCGACCTTCAGCGGGTCGTACAGCGGGCCGATGATCGCCGAGACGGTGACCGCGATCCGGCGGGTGGCGCCGAACACCGCGCCCGCGAAGGCGAAGGGGGAGGGCAGCCAGTTGTTGTCGGTGCCGTGGTGCTCTTCGGTCTGGATGGTGTCGATCCCGCGGTCGTCCGCGTACTTCGCCATCTCCAGTGCGGCCTTGTACCGGGCGGAGAGGGTTTCCGGGGTGCCGTTCGGGTCGATGAGATTGAACCGGGCCACGGTGATGGGCATGGAGGAGTCCCCCTTCGCCGGAGGTGGGTGGGCGGGCGAAGGGGGACGTTAGCTGACAGGGCGTCAGTTGGACAGGGTCGCGGCGGCCGGCCGCCCGTCCGCGGGGGCGGGCTCCGTCGTGCCGGGCTCCGTCGCCCCGGGCGAGGCCGGGCCGGGCGGCGCCGGGGCGGCCGGGGCGCTGCGCGGCAGGACCGCGTACAGCACGGCCGAGGTGGCGATGCCCGTCACCCAGCCGAGCCCGTTGCGGCCGGGCCAGGTGGTCGCCAGCGGGCCGCTGAACCAGTCGACCTTCGTGAACAGCAGGCCCACCACCAGGGCGGTGCCCCACGCGGTCATGGCCTGCCAGGCGAAGCCGCCCTTGTACCAGTAGGCGCTGGTCCGCGTGGTGTCCAGCAGCGCGGCGCCGTCGTAGGAGGTGCGGCGCAGCATGTCCACGCCGAAGACGCCGATCCAGGCGGAGAAGGCCACGGCCAGCAGGGTCAGGAAGGAGATGAACGAGCCGAAGAAGCTCGTCGCGACCACCATCAGCAGGAAGCCGAAGACCAGGCTGATGACGGCGTTGACGCTGACGGCGGCCGCGCGCGGGACCTTGATGCCGAGGGTCTGTGCGGTGAAGCCCGCCGAGTACATGGACATCGAGTTGATGAGCAGCATGCCGACCAGTGCGATCAGCAGGTACGGGACCGCGATCCAGATCGGCAGGAGCTCGCCGATGAAGGAGACCGGGTCCTGCGCGGTGGCCAGGTCGGGGGTGGCGACGGCCATCACCGCGCCCATCAGCACCATCGGGATGACGACGACGGCCGCGCCGCCGATGGTCGCGCCGACCATGCCCCGGGCCGAGGCCGTGCGGGGCAGGTACCGGGTGAAGTCCGGCCCGGACGGGACCCAGCTGATGCCGCCGGCCGCGATGGTGCCGATGCCCGCGACCATCATCGCGGTGGAACCGGCGGGCTTGCCGAAGACGGCGGACCAGTCGGTCTCGGCGACGAGGTAGCCGAGGACGAGCACGCTGAAGGCGCCGAAGAGGTACGTGGACCACGTGGAGCAGACGCGCAGCGCGTCGATGCCGAGGCCGGAGACCAGGAAGGTGCAGCCGACGAAGAAGAGCAGGGTGACCACGATCAGGGCGGTGTTCTTCTGAATGCCGAAGACCAGGTCGAGGACGGTCAGGACGGCGTACGCGCCGCTGACCGCGTTGATGGTCTCCCAGCCCCAGCGGGCGACCCAGATCAGGGCTCCGGGGAAGAGGTTGCCGCGCTGGCCGAAGACGGCCCGGGAGAGCGCCATGCCGGGGGAGCCGCCGCGCTTGCCCGCGATGGATATGAGCCCGACGATCCCGTAGGAGAGCACGGGGGCGGCGATCGCGACGACGAGCACCTGCCAGATGTTCAGCCCGTTGAAGATGACCAGGCCGGCGCCCATGGTCAGGAGCAGCACGCTGATGTTGGCGGCGACCCAGGTCGGCACGAGCTCGCGGACCCGGCCGCGGCGCTCCTCGTCCGGGACCGGCTCCAGGCCACGGGACTCGACGGTGGTCTCGGCAGGCATAGGTGTACTCCGGGGGCGGCGGGCGGCGGGGTCGTTCATCATCGTAGATTTGCCGCAAAAAGCATAAACAGAGGCTTACGTCCTGGTGCGAACCTCCAGGGTCCCCGCTCCGGGGCGCGCGTGGCCGATACTGGGTGCGTTATGGACATCCTCATCCTTGCTGTAGTCATCGCCCTGGTCGCGGTCGGCGCCATCAGCGGGCTCGTGGTCGGCAGCCGCAAGAAGAAGCAGCTGCCTCCGCCGGCGCCGTCGAGCACGCCGACCATCACTGCCCCGCCCGCCGAACCGCAGGTGGGGGAGGACGCCGCACCGACGGCGCAAGAGCCGCGCCGCACGATCGAGGAGGTCGTGCTCCCCGAGGCCGAGGCCCCCGTCGCGGAGCCCGAGGCCCCCGTCTCCGAGGCTCCGGCCGCGCCCGAGATCGAGGTGCCCGAGCCCACCGCCGGCCGCCTGATCCGGCTGCGCGCCCGCCTCGCCCGGTCGCAGAACTCGCTCGGCAAGGGGCTGCTCACGCTGCTCTCCCGCGAGCACCTCGACGAGGACACCTGGGAGGAGATCGAGGAGACCCTCCTCATCGCCGACGTGGGCGTCGCGCCGACCCAGGAACTGGTGGACCGGCTCCGCGAGCGGGTCAAGGTGCTCGGCACCCGCACCCCCGCCGATCTGCGCGCCCTGCTGAAGGAGGAGCTGGTCGCCCTCCTCGGCACCGACTTCGACCGCGCCGTGAAGACCGAGAGCGGCGTGGACACCCCCGCCGTCGTGATGGTCGTCGGCGTGAACGGCACCGGCAAGACCACCACCACCGGCAAGCTCGCCCGCGTGCTCGTCGCCGACGGGCGCAGCGTCGTGCTCGGCGCCGCCGACACCTTCCGCGCCGCCGCCGCGGACCAGCTCCAGACCTGGGGCGAGCGGGTCGGCGCGCGCACCGTGCGCGGTCCCGAGGGCGGCGACCCGGCCTCGATCGCCTACGACGCGGTCAAGGAGGGCATCGCCGAGGGCGCCGACGTGGTGCTCATCGACACCGCGGGCCGCCTGCACACCAAGACCGGCCTCATGGACGAGCTCGGCAAGGTCAAGCGCGTCGTGGAGAAGCACGGCCCGCTGGACGAGATCCTGCTGGTCCTGGACGCCACCACCGGGCAGAACGGCCTCACCCAGGCCCGCGTGTTCGCGGAGGTCGTCGACATCACCGGCATCGTGCTGACCAAGCTCGACGGCACCGCCAAGGGCGGCATCGTCATCGCCGTCCAGCGCGAGCTGGGCGTCCCGGTCAAGCTCGTCGGCCTCGGCGAGGGCGCGGACGACCTGGCCCCCTTCGAGCCGGAGGCCTTCGTCGACGCCCTGATCGGCGACTGACCGGCCTCACGAGGCTCACGAGCCCCGCGTACGAAGGCCAGTGCCCCCGCGGTCCCACGGACCCGGGGGCACTGCCGTGCGCGGGGGTCAGGCCCTGCGCAGCCGGTGGCAGAGATAGGCGAGGGTGCCCAGCAGCAGCCGGGCCTGGGGCGGGTCCCCGGCCGAGTCCAGCGCCGGCGGGCGGAGCCAGGCCATCGGGCCGAGCCCCGCGAAGTCGCAGGGCGGTGCGGTGACGTACGCCCCCGGGCCGAGGGCGCGCAGATCGAGTCCGGCGTCGTCCCAGCCCATCCGGTAGAGCAGCTGCGGCAGCTCGGCCGCCGCGCCCGGGGCCACGAAGAACTGGGCCCGGCCGTCCGGGGTCGTGGTGACGGGGCCGAGCGGCAGCCCCATCCGCTCCAGCCGGACCAGCGCCTGGCGCCCGGCCTCCTCGGCCACCTCGATGACGTCGAAGGAGCGGCCCACGGGGAGGAGCACCGCGGCCCCCGGGTACCCGCTCCAGGTCTCGGTGACCTCGTCGAGGGTGGCTCCGGCCGGGACCGTCGGCGCGAGGGCCAGCGGATGCGCCCCCGGCGCACTGCAATGCATATGACCGCAGGAGCAGTCGCGGGCGGGCGCCGCCGCCCGTGCGCCGGGAACCACGTCCCAGCCCCACAGTCCGGTGTATTCCGCCACCGCCGTGCACTCCGACGTCCGGCCTCGGCGCCGAGCGCCGGAACGGAACTCCTTGGTGCCGCGGCTGCCGCCGATCGTGAAGCCCATGCCCATGCCCCCTCCAACGGGTCGGACGTGCCGGTGGTTACGACGTCGGCGCCACCTGATGCGGGCGGGGCGCGGAATCCGGGCGGTGCCGGGCCGTGCGGGTCCGCCCCGGCCGTCACCCGGCGCACTCCTCGCCGCGTGCGCCCCGAGCGCACCTCTGTCCATCCGATCGGTTTCACCTTCGTGTCAAGTGAATCGCGCCTGGCAGGTGGCGAGTTCATTCGAAGGGGTGGCGAATGGTGGCGTTTCCGGGATCGACCTCGCGGCAGGGGTGATCGTAGGATTACTTTCGGTACACGAAGCGAGAAGGCAGACTCGTCCGCGGGTATGCCGGAGGCAAGGTGTGAAGGATCCGTGAAGACGGATCTTCGTCGGCTTGTGACGGGCCTCGTGTCGAAAACGGCTGAGTGATAGGGGCGTTCCAGTGAGCGGCAACGACGCAAGCGGAACGAGTGCGGAGTCCGACATGTCGGCCGCCGAGGCGTCGGAGCTGCCGGAGCAGGGCGAGGCCGCCCGCAACGAGCAGCTGACGTCGTGGTTCGTCCGCAGCGGGTGGTCCAAGGGCGAGCTCGCCCGCCAGGTCAACCGCCGCGCCCGCCAGATGGGCGCCCACCACATCAGCACCGACACCTCCCGCGTCCGCCGCTGGCTCGACGGCGAGCAGCCCCGCGAACCCGTCCCGCGGATCCTCTCCGAGCTGTTCTCCGAACGCTTCGGCTCCGTGGTCGCCATCGAGCACCTGGGCCTGCGCTCCGCCCACCAGACCCCCTCGGTCTCCGGCGTCGACCTGCCCTGGGCCGGCCCGCAGACCGTCGAGCTGCTCGGCGAGTTCTCCCGCAGCGACCTGATGCTGGCCCGCCGCGGCTTCCTCGGGACCTCGCTCGCCCTCTCCGCGGGCCCGGCCCTCATCGAGCCCATGCAGCGCTGGCTCGTCCCGGTCCCGGCCGCTGACCCGGGGCCGCGCGCGGCCGGGCCGGCGGGCGCCCTCGGCGGCCACCGGCCGCCCCGGCTCTCCGAGCCCGAGCTCGGGCTCCTCGAAGCCACCACCGTGATGTTCCGCCAGTGGGACGCCCAGTGCGGCGGCGGACTGCGCCGCAAGGCCGTCGTCGGCCAGCTCCACGAGGTCACCGACCTGCTCCAGGAGCACCATCCGGCCCCGGTCATGAAGCGGCTCTTCAAGGTCGCCGCGGAACTCGCCGAACTCGCCGGCTGGATGAGCTACGACATCGGCCTGCACCCGACCGCGCAGAAGTACTTCGTCCTCGCGCTGCACGCCGCCAAACAGGGCGGCGACAAGCCGCTGGGCTCGTACATCCTCTCGAGCATGAGCCGCCAGATGATCCACCTGGGCCGCCCCGAGGACGCCCTGGAGCTCATCCACCTCGCCCAGTACGGCAGCCGCGACTGCGCGGGGCCCCGTACCCAGGCCATGCTGTATGCGATGGAGGCCCGCGCCTACGCCAACATGGGCCAGCCCAGCCGGTGCAAGCGGGCCGTGCGGATGGCCGAGGACACCTTCTCCGACGTCGGCTTCGGCGGCGAGTCCGAGCCCGACTGGATCCGCTTCTTCTCCGAGGCCGAGCTCAACGGCGAGAACTCCCACTCCTACCGCGATCTCGCCTACGTGGCCGGCCGCAGCCCCATGTACGCCTCCCTCGCCGAGCCCGTCATGCGGCGCGCCGTCGAGCTCTTCGAGAAGGACGAGGAGCACCAGCGCTCGCTGGCCCTCAACCTCGTCGGCCTGGCCACCGTGCACCTGCTCCAGCGCGAGCCCGAGCAGGCCGCGGTCCTCGTCGGCCGCGCCCTCGACGTGGCGGGAAAGGTGCGGTCCGAACGGGTGAACACCCGACTGCGCAAGACCGTCGACGCCGCCGCGCGTGAGTACGGCGACGTCGCCGACGTGGTCCGGCTCACCGACCACCTCGCCTCCCGGCTCCCCGAAGCCGCAGAGGCCGTCTGACGGCTCTCCGGCCGCCACCCAAGGCCCCCGGCCGCGGCAGTCACCCCGTGAAGCCCGATCAGGCTCCCCCAGCCAGGTTCCCCGGGTCATCGCCGCGGCCGGGTCCCGCACGCCCCGCTCCATGAACCACTCGTTCATGGACGCGTAACACGCGGGACCTCTTCGTCATCCACGCGAAACACCCAGCGGCGCCGCCGGAAACCGGCCTGCGCGAATCTCAGGGCCATTAACCGGCCAGCCCCCGGGCCGGTGCCCTCAGGCCTGATTCAAGAACCAGCGCCGCCCAGGTTTTCACGGTCGCCCGCACGCGAACGTACCGACGACGAGGAGACGCCGATGGCATCAGCCATCACGACCCTCGCGGCAGACGCCCCGACACTGTCTGCCGCGAACACCGGGTTCATGCTCATCTGCTCCGCCCTGGTCATGCTGATGACCCCGGGACTCGCCTTCTTCTACGGAGGCATGGTCCGCGTCAAGAGCAGCCTCAACATGCTGATGATGAGCTTCATCAGCCTCGGGATCGTCACGATCCTCTGGGTCCTCTTCGGATTCAGCCTCGCCTTCGGCGCCGACTCCGGTTCCCTCATCGGCTGGACCTCCGACTACGTCGGCCTCAGCGGCATCGGGATCACCGAGCTGTGGGACGGCTACACCATCCCCGTCTACGTCTTCGCCGTCTTCCAGCTGATGTTCGCGATCATCACCCCGGCCCTGATCAGCGGTGCGCTGGCCGACCGCGTGAAGTTCAGCGCGTGGGCGCTGTTCATCACCCTCTGGGTCACCGTCGTCTACTTCCCCGTCGCCCACTGGGTGTGGGGCGCCGGCGGCTGGCTCTTCGAGCTCGGCGTCATCGACTTCGCCGGCGGCACCGCCGTCCACATCAACGCGGGCGCCGCGGCCCTCGGCGTGATCCTGGTCATCGGCAAGCGCGTCGGGTTCAAGAAGGACCCGATGCGCCCGCACAGCCTCCCGCTCGTGATGCTCGGCGCCGGCCTGCTGTGGTTCGGCTGGTTCGGCTTCAACGCCGGATCCTGGCTCGGCAACGACGACGGCGTCGGCGCGGTCATGTTCGTCAACACCCAGGTCGCCACGGCCGCCGCCATGCTCGCCTGGCTCGGCTACGAGAAGCTGCGCCACGGCTCCTTCACCACCCTCGGCGCCGCCTCCGGCGCGGTCGCGGGCCTCGTCGCCATCACCCCCTCCGGCGGCTCCTGCTCCCCGCTCGGCGCGATCGCCATCGGCGTCATCGCCGGTGTCGTGTGCGCCATGGCCGTCGGCCTGAAGTACAAGTTCGGCTTCGACGACTCGCTCGACGTCGTCGGCGTCCACCTCGTCGGAGGTGTCCTGGGCTCCCTCCTCGTCGGTTTCTTCGCCACCGGCGGGGTCCAGTCCGACGCGGCCGGCCTCTTCTACGGCGGCGGCCTGGAGCAGCTCGGCAAGCAGGCCGTGGGAGTCTTCTCCGTCCTGGCCTACTCTCTCGTGGCGTCCGCGGTACTCGCCTTCCTCCTCGACAAGACGATCGGCATGCGCGTATCGGAGGACGACGAGGTCTCCGGCATCGACCAGGTCGAACACGCCGAGACCGCCTACGACTTCAGCGGAGCCGGCGGTGGTTCCTCCTCGCGGAGCACCGCCGCACCCGCCCCCGTTGCCGCCGCGAGCAAGAAGGTTGACGCATGAAGCTCATCACCGCGATCGTGAAGCCCCACCGGCTGGACGAGATCAAGGAAGCCCTGCACCGCTTCGGGGTCCAGGGCCTCACGGTCTCCGAGGCCAGCGGCTACGGCCGCCAGCGCGGCCACACCGAGGTCTACCGGGGCGCCGAGTACACGGTGGACCTCGTACCGAAGATCCGCATCGAGGTGCTCGTCGAGGACGGCGACGCCGAGGACGTGATGCGGATCGTGGTCGACGCCGCCCAGACCGGCAAGATCGGCGACGGCAAGGTGTGGAGCATCCCCGTGGACTCGGTCATCCGGGTCCGCACCGGCGAGCGCGGCGCTGACGCGCTCTAGACGACGGGAGCTCCTGGGTTGACGAGCGTCGAAGAGACAACGGACAACACGGCCGGCTCGGGACCCAGCGGTTACGCCGCGGCCCGGCTGCGACTCCTCCAGGAGGAGTCGCGGTCCGGGCCCTCCCGGCGTTCGGCCCTGGCCGCCCTGACCGACGACTGGCTGAAGACGCTGTTCGCCACCGCCGTCGGGGAAACGGGCGTACGGGGCGCCGCCCTCGTCGCCGTCGGCGGCTACGGACGCGCCGAACTCTCCCCCCGCAGCGACCTCGACCTGGTCCTGCTCCACGACGGCAAGGCCGAACCGCGCGACCTGGCCGCCCTGGCCGACCGGCTCTGGTATCCCGTCTGGGACCTGGGGCTCGCCCTCGACCACTCGGTCCGCACCCCGGGCGAAGCCCGCAAGACCGCCGCCGAGGACCTCAAGGTGCACCTCGGACTGCTGGACGCCCGGCCCGTCGCGGGCGACGCCGGACTCCTCGCCGGGCTGCGCACCTCCGTCCTGGCCGACTGGCGCAACCTCGCCGCCAAGCGGCTCCCGGAGCTGCACTCCCTGTGCCTCGAGCGGGCGGAGCGCGCCGGGGAACTGCGCTTCCTGCTGGAACCCGACCTCAAGGAGGCCCGCGGCGGTCTGCGCGACGTCACCGCCCTGCGGGCCGTCGCCGCGTCCTGGCTGGCCGACGCGCCGCGCGAGGGCCTCGCCGACGCCCGGCGCCGCCTGCTCGACGCCCGCGACGCCCTCCACCTGGTGACCGGCCGGGCCACCGAGCGGCTCTCCCTCCAGGAACAGACCCCGGTCGCGGCCCGGCTCGGGCTGCTCGACGCCGACGCCCTGCTCCGGGAGGTGTACGAGGCCGCGCGCGTGGTCTCGTACGCCGGCGACGTGACCTGGCGCGAGGTCGGACGCGTCCTGCGCGCGCGGGCCGCGCGGCCCAGGCTCCGGGGCCTCCTCGGCAGCCGGGGCGCCGCGCCCGAGCGGGCACCCCTCGCCGAAGGCGTCGTGGAGTCCGACGGCGAGGCCGTACTGGCCCTGGCGGCCCGGCCCGACCGGGACCCGGTCCTGCCGCTGCGCTTCGGCGCCGCCGCGGCGCAGGCGGGACTGCCCGTCTCGCTGCACGCCGTGCGCAGGCTCGCCGCCCAGGCGAAGCCGCTGCCGGTGCCCTGGCCGGCGGAGGCGCGGGAGCAGCTGATCACGCTGCTGGGCGCGGGGGAGCCCACCGTGGCCGTGTGGGAGGCGCTGGAGGCCGAGGGGATCGTCACCAAGCTGCTGCCCGACTGGGAGCGGGTGAGGTGCCGGCCGCAGCGCAACCCCGTCCACACCTGGACCGTGGACCGCCACCTCGTCGAGACGGCCGTCCGGGCCTCGGAACTGACCCGCCGGGTGGGCCGCCCCGACCTCCTCCTGATGGCCGCGCTGCTGCACGACATCGGCAAGGGCTGGCCCGGCGACCACTCGGTGGCGGGCGAGACCATCGCCCGGGACGTCGCCGCACGGGTGGGCTTCGACGCGGAGGACGTCGCCGTGCTCGGCGTCCTCGTCCGCCACCACCTGCTGCTCATCGACACCGCGACCCGCCGGGACCTGGACGACCCGGCGACGGTGAAGGCGGTCGCGGAGGCCGTCGGCTCGCCGGGAACGCTGGAAGTGCTGCACGCCCTGACGGAGGCGGACGCACTGGCCACCGGACCGGCGGCGTGGAGCACCTGGCGGGGCTCGCTCGTGGCGGACCTGGTCGCGCGGGTCGCCGCGGTCCTGCGGGGAGCGGCCCCGGCGGTGACGGAGCTGGAGATCCCGACGACGGAACAGGAACGCCTCGCGGTGGAGGCGCTGCGGACCGGGGAACCGGTCCTGGCCCTGCACGCCCGGCAGGAGGAGGACGCGGTCGGCGTGGAGCTGGTGGTGGCCGTACCCGACCAGCCGGGTGTCCTGCCCGCGGTCGCGGGCGTGCTCGCACTGCACCGCCTGACGGTCCGGGCGGCCGAGCTGCGCTCCCTGGAGCTCCCCGACCGGCTGGGCGAGGTGCTGGTCCTGCGCTGGCGGGTGTCCGCCGAGTACGGGGCCCTGCCGCAGGCCGCGCGGCTGCGTACGGACCTGGTGCGGGCGCTGGACGGCTCGCTGGACGTCCCGGCGAAGCTGGCGGACCGCGAGGCGGCGTACCCGCGCCGGCGCGGCGTCGTCCCGCCGCCGCCCCGGGTCGCGGTGGTGCCGGAGGTCTCCTCCCTGGCCACGGTCCTGGAGGTGCGCGCCCCCGACGCCGTGGGGCTGCTGCACCGGATCGGCCGGGCCCTGGAATCCGCGGGCGTCAGGGTCCGCAGCGCGCACGTCTCGACGCTCGGCGCGAACGCGGTGGACACGCTCTACGTGACCACGGTGGACGGCAAACCCCTGGATCCGGCGGATGCCGCCGCCCTGGCCGCCTCGGTCGAGTCGGCCCTGGCGTAGCGGGGACCGCCGCCCACGGCGGCTTCCCCCGCCCCGCCCCTCCCCGAATCCTGGGGACGGGGCGGGGATTCCCGCCCGCAGGGCCAGGCAGGTGGCGCGGCCCGATACCCTGGGGGACGACCACACGCCCCCGACCCGAGGAATCGCGACCACCGTGTTCGATACGCTTTCCGACCGCCTCAGCGCGACCTTCAAGTCCCTCCGGGGCAAAGGCCGCCTCTCCGAGCAGGACATCGACGCTGCGGCGCGGGAAATCCGTATCGCCCTCCTCGAGGCCGACGTCGCCCTCCCCGTCGTGCGCTCCTTCATCGCGAACGTCAAGGAGCGGGCCCGCGGCGAAGAGGTCTCCAAGGCCCTGAACCCGGGCCAGCAGGTCCTCAAGATCGTCAACGACGAGCTGGTCTCGATCCTCGGCGGCGAGACCCGGCGGCTGCGCTTCGCCAAGACCGCGCCCACCGTGATCATGCTCGCCGGCCTCCAGGGTGCCGGTAAGACCACCCTCGCCGGAAAGCTCGGCCTGTGGCTGAAGGGGCAGGGCCACGCCCCGCTCCTCGTCGCGTGCGACCTCCAGCGCCCCAACGCCGTCAACCAGCTCTCCGTCGTCGCGGAGCGGGCCGGCGTCGCGGTCTACGCGCCCGCCCCCGGCAACGGCGTCGGTGACCCGGTCCAGGTCGCCAAGGACTCGATCGAGTACGCCCGCACCAAGCAGTACGACATCGTCATCGTCGACACCGCCGGCCGCCTCGGCATCGACCAGGAGCTGATGCAGCAGGCCGCGGACATCCGCGACGCCGTCAGCCCGGACGAGATCCTCTTCGTCGTCGACGCCATGATCGGCCAGGACGCGGTCAACACCGCCGAGGCCTTCCGCGACGGCGTCGGCTTCGACGGCGTGGTGCTCTCCAAGCTCGACGGCGACGCGCGGGGCGGTGCCGCGCTCTCCATCGCGCACGTCACCGGCAAGCAGATCATGTTCGCCTCGAACGGCGAGAAGCTCGACGAGTTCGACGCCTTCCACCCGGACCGCATGGCGGGCCGGATCCTCGACATGGGTGACATGCTCACCCTGATCGAGCAGGCCGAGAAGACGTTCAGCCAGGACGAAGCCGAGAAGATGGCGGCGAAGCTGGCGAAGGGCCCGAAGGAGTTCACGCTCGACGACTTCCTGGCCCAGATGGAGCAGGTCCGCAAGATGGGCTCCATCTCCAAGCTCCTCGGGATGCTCCCCGGCATGGGGCAGATCAAGGACCAGATCAACAACATCGACGAGCGCGACGTCGACCGCACCGCGGCCGTCATCAAGTCGATGACCCCGGCCGAGCGCCAGGACCCGCACATCATCAACGGCTCGCGCCGCGCCCGTATCGCCAAGGGTGCCGGTGTCGAGGTCAGCGCCGTGAAGTCGCTCGTCGAGCGGTTCTTCGAGGCCCGCAAGATGATGTCCCGCATGGCCCAGGGCGGCGGCATGCCCGGCATGCCGGGCATCCCCGGGATGGGCGGCGGCCCCGGCCGGCAGAAGAAGCAGGTCAAGCAGGCCAAGGGCAAGCGCAAGAGCGGCAACCCGATGAAGCGCAAGGAAGACGAGGCCGCGGCCGCCGCGCGCCGCGAGGCGGGCCCGCAGGCGGTCGAGCCCGCCGCGGGCGGCAGCCCGTTCGGCCTTCCGGCCGGCGGGGCGCAGCCCGGCAAGGACTTCGACCTTCCGGACGAGTTCAAGAAGTTCATGAAGTAGCGCGGTGCCGCGCGAGCCCCGGCCGGATCGATCCGGCCGGGGCTTCCGCGTTCCTGCGTTCCTGCGTTCCCGCGGGCCGCCGTATGCCGCCGTGTGCTGTCGGTCCGCCCCGCGGGGGCGCCGGCCGCCCGCCGTTCCCGCCAGCGCGATGATCCGGTTTGTCGCTTATGGTCGGCCGGGAGGACGGCAGAAGGAGGCCACGTGCCCAGCCCCACCCCCGTACCGCCCCGCGACCGGGCCGATACGCCCTGGCGCTCCGAGGGCGCGCCGCCCGCCCCGCCGCCGAAGCGGAAGATGCCGGGCGGCTGGCGAGGCCTGATCCTCACCGCCCTGATCGTCTACCTGGTGACCAACCTGGTGCTCTCCTTCTTCAACGAGGGCGACGAGCCGACCATCTCGTACACCGAGTTCAGCAAGCAGGTGGCCGCCGGCAACGTCTCGAAGATCTACGCCAAGGGCGACGCCATCCAGGGCCAGCTGAAGGCCGAACAGCCCAAGCCGGACGGCGACAAGGGCGACTACACCAAATTCCGGTCCCAGCGCCCGGCCTTCGCCGAGGACGACCTGTGGGCCGACCTCACCCGGCACGGCGTGATCGTCACCGCCTCCCCGGTCGTCGAACAGCGCAGCTTCCTGGCCAACCTGCTGATCTCGCTGGCCCCGATGCTGCTGCTGATCCTCCTGTGGGTGTTCATCGCCCGCCGGATGAGCGGCGTGGGCGCCGGGGGCATGGGCGGCCTCGGCCGCAAGGCGCCGCCGAAACCGGTGGAGCTGGAAGGCGCCAAGCGCACCACGTTCGAGGACGTGGCCGGCATCGACGAGGTCGCGGGCGAGCTCGACGACGTCGTGGACTTCCTCAAGAACCCCGGCCAGTACCGCGAGATGGGCGCCCGGATGCCCGGTGGGGTGCTGCTCGCCGGCCCGCCCGGCACCGGCAAGACCCTGCTCGCGCGGGCGCTCGCGGGCGAGGCCGGCGTGCCGTTCTTCTCCGCCTCGGCCTCCGAGTTCATCGAGATGATCGTCGGCGTCGGCGCCTCCCGCGTACGGGAACTCTTCGCCGAGGCGCGCAAGGTGGCCCCCGCGATCGTCTTCATCGACGAGATCGACACCATCGGGCGGGTGCGCGGCGGCGGCGCCGCCATGGGCGGCCACGACGAGCGCGAGCAGACCCTGAACCAGATCCTCACCGAGATGGACGGCTTCTCCGGGTCCGAAGGCGTGGTGGTCCTGGCCGCGACCAACCGCGCCGACGTCCTGGACCCGGCGCTGACCCGGCCGGGCCGCTTCGACCGCACCGTCGTGGTCTCCCCGCCCGACCGGGCCGGACGCGAGGCGATCCTGCGCATCCACACCCGGGACATCCCGCTCGCCGGCGGCGTCGACCTCGCCCAGGTGGCCCGTACGACGCCGGGCATGACCGGCGCCGAACTGGCCAACCTCGCCAACGAGGCCGCCCTGCTCGCCGTGAAACGGCAGCAGAAGGAGGTCACCCAGGCGGACCTCTCCGACGCGCTGGAGAAGGTCCAGCTCGGCGCCGAACGGCCGTTGGTCATGCCGGAGGAGGAACGCCGGCGCACCGCGTACCACGAGGGCGGGCACGCCCTGCTGGGCATGCTCCAGCCGGGCGCGGACCCCGTCCGGAAGATCACCATCGTGCCGCGCGGGCGCGCGCTCGGCGTCACCCTCTCCACCCCGGACGCGGACCGCTACGCGTACACGGAGGAGTACCTGCGCGGCCGCATCATCGGCGCGCTCGGCGGCATGGCGGCCGAGGAGGTCGTCTACCGGGTCGTCACCACGGGCGCGGAGAACGACCTGGAACAGGTCACCAACCTCGCGCGGGGCATGGTCGCCCGGTGGGGCATGAGCAAGCGCATCGGCCCGCTGACGGCGATCCCCTCGGACGGCCAGAGCCCCTACGGCCTCTCCGCGGCCCCCGCCACCCTCGACGCGGTGGACCACGAGATGCGCCGCATCGTCGAGGAGTGCTACGTGGAGGCCTGCCGGCTGCTGAGCGAGAACCGCGACAAGCTCGACGCCCTCGCCGAGGCCCTGGTGGCGAACGAGACCCTGGACGAGGTCGCCGCCTACGCCGCCGCGGGCATCGCCCGGCTCCACAAGTAGCCGCGGGGCCCGGCCGCGGACGGCACCGGCCACCGGCGGGCGGCGCGGGGCCCCGGGCAGTGAGCGAGGGGCCCCGCGACGGCCGTCAGACCGTCCGGGCGATCACGTAGCGGAAGATGTTCGGCAACCAGACGGCGCCGTCGGGTCGCTCGTACGGGTGAAGCGCCTCCGCGAGTTCCTTCTCCGCGAGGGCCGGATCGGCCATGTCGAAACGCCCCGCGGAAGCCGCTCCGGCGGATCCGGAGCCCGCGCCGGGATACAGCCCCGTCGACAGGAGCCCGCGCACCGCGCTGTCCACGTCCGCGTACCCGAACGGGCAGAACACCCGCCCCGACCCGTCCGGGACCAGCCCGGCCCGCGCCACCATCGCGTCCAGGTCCCGCACCACGGGGCCGCCGCCCAGGACGTGCGGCACCGTGCAACGCTCCGCCGGTCCCCAGTCGGCCAGCACCACCGTCCCGCCGCCCCGCCGCAGCGCGGGCAGCGCCGCGGCCAGCGTGCCCGGACCCGGCGAGAAGGCCAGCAGCACGTCGTACGGCACCGCGGGCACCGGCGGCGCCGCCAGCACCTCGAGCAGCCGTTCCCGGGCCAGCGCCCGGCGGGCCGGATCCGCCTCCACACCCGTGGCCACGGCTCCCCGGCCGGAAGCCAGCAGCAGCGGCAGGCCGGCCCCGCAGCCCAGGCCGAGCAGACGGTCGCCCGGCCCGATCTCGAGACGGTCGTAGACCGCGTCGTAGAGCGGTACGAGCATCCGCTCCTGGATTTCCGCCCAGTCCCGGGCAGCAAGCGTCGCCGTCGGCGTCGGTGTCATCGAATGAGCGCTCCTGATTCCGTTTCGCCCCCATGCCCCCGCTGCCAGAGAACTCCCGATTGGCGCCCGCGTCCAGAGGAGCGCGCCACCCGGTTCACACCCGATTCACGCTGGGCGCGCCGGGCGCCGTACCATTCGCGCCATGGCAAAGGCACCCGTTCTCACCCCCCAGGCGGAGGATTTTCCCCGCTGGTACCAGGATCTGATCAACAAGGCCGAACTGGCCGACAACGGTCCGGTACGCGGCACCATGGTCATCCGGCCGTACGGCTACGGCCTGTGGGAGCGGATGCAGCAGGAGATGGACGCGCGGATCAAGGACGCGGGCGCCCAGAACGCGTACTTCCCGCTGTTCATCCCGCAGTCGTACCTGACGAAGGAAGCCGAGCACGTCGAGGGCTTCGCCCCCGAGCTGGCGGTCGTCACGCACGGCGGCGGCAAGGAGCTGGACGAGCCGGTCGTCGTCCGCCCCACCTCCGAGACGATCATCAACGACTACTTCTCCAAGTGGGTCCAGAGCTACCGCGACCTGCCCCTGCTGATCAACCAGTGGGCGAACGTGGTCCGCTGGGAAATGCGTCCGCGCGTCTTCCTCCGTACGAGCGAGTTCCTCTGGCAGGAGGGCCACACGGCCCACGTCTCCTACGAGGACGCCCGCGACTACGCGGCCCGGATCCACCGCGACGTCTACGGCGACTTCATGACGAACGTGCTCGGCATCGACGTCGTGCTCGGCCGCAAGACCGCCAAGGAGCGCTTCGCCGGCGCCATCAACACCCTCACCCTCGAGGGCATGATGGGCGACGGCAAGGCCCTGCAGCTGGGCACGAGCCACGAGCTGGGCACCAACTTCGCCAAGGCCTTCAACACGCAGTACCTGTCGAAGGAAGGCAAGCAGGAGCTGGTCTGGCAGACCTCGTGGGGCGTCTCGACCCGCATGGTCGGCGGCCTGATCATGTCGCACGGCGACGACAGCGGCCTGCGCGTCCCGCCGCGCCTGGCGCACGTCCAGGTCGTCGTCATGGCGATCAAGGGCGACGAGGCCGTGACGAAGGTCCGTGAGCTGGGTGCCCAGCTCAAGGCCGCCGGTCTGCGCGTGTTCGTCGACGACCGCGTCGACACCCCCTTCGGCCGCCGCGCCGTGGACTGGGAGCTCAAGGGCGTACCGGTCCGCGTCGAGATCGGCCCGCGCGACCTGGAAGCCGGCACCGCGATGCTGGCCCGCCGCATCCCGGGCGGCAAGGAGGCCGTGCAGATCTCCGCCCTCGCCGACCTGCTGCCCAAGGTGCTGGAGGAGGACCAGGCGCAGCTGCTGCGCGAGTCCCGCGAGCGCCGGCTGGCCCGCACCTCCGATGTCGCCACCCTCGAGGAGGCCGCCGAGGCCGCCGTCGCGGGCGGCTGGGCGCGGATCCCGTGGGCCGACCTCGGCCCCGAGGGCGAGGCGAAGCTCGCGGAGCAGGCCGTCTCCGTCCGCTGCCTGATCGCCGAGGACGGCTCCGTCCCGGAGGCGGACGACGCCCCCGGCACCCTCGCCGTCGTCGCGCGCTCGTACTAGCCGGTCCGGCTCCGGCCGTGGGGGGCGGGGGGGGGCGCGCGGGGCCCGCGGCGGCGCGGGCTGCCGGTGGTCAGGGACATCGCCACCGGAATTGAGCGACCCACCCCGGCCGGGCACGC
>NZ_JBSGWY010000003.1:381524-383342 GCF_053609145.1 Streptomyces sp. NPDC054961
CCCCGCGCCCGCCCCCGCCCCTCCCCGGCCGCCCCGCCCCCGCCCGGCCGCGCGGCCCCCCCCGCCCGCCCCCGCGGACGCCGTTAGTCCTCGTTACGTACCGACTCCTCCGGAGATCTGCGCACCCGTCCTCGTCGGGACGCATGAGACTGAACTGACTGGTACGTGCAAAAAATTTGGAATGGCCCGGAATCGGAACACCGGGGCACTCCGGCTCGTTGTCACGACGTGAGCACGACACCCCCTGTTCTCGCCGCAGAGCTGGCGCAGGCGTGGGCCGATATTCAGCGGTACCACTCCGAGCTGCCTGACCTTGCCGCGCCCGAGTCCCTGATCGGAGAGTCCTCGTCCGCCTGTGGCGCCGAGCTCTCCTTCGAGCGACTGCTGCACGAGGCAGTCCACGGCATCGCCGCAGCACGCGGCGTGCGTGACACCTCGCGCGCCGGTCGCTACCACAACCGCAGGTTCCTCGCGATCGCCGAGGAAATGGGGCTGGACCACGTCGACGAGCCGCACGCGAGCAGCGGCTTCTCCCTGGTCTCGCTCAACCCGGAGGCGAAGAAGCGCTACCGCCCGACCATGGAGCGCCTCCAGCGCGCGCTGAAGGCCCACACGGTCGCGACGGCCGCCGACACCAAGCGCAGTTTCCGCGGGCCGGCCGCCCGGCACGGCTCCTCCGGCGGAGGGGTCCGCGTCAAGGCGGTGTGTGACTGCGGCCGCAATGTGCGGGTGGTCCCGTCCGTGCTGGCCCAGGCGCCGATCGTGTGCGGCGGCTGCATGAAGCCGTTCCGCATTCCGGAGGTCGCGGTCTCCGCCCTCGCCTCCTGACCGGGAGGGCGAGGCGACTCGGGCGTATGGCACAATGGACAGCTGTACTCGACAGTCGCATAGGACCCCTCTCTCCTCCGGCTGACGCGTCCATCGGGCACCCGAGTACCGCAACCCCACGTGGCATCTCATGTGCCCAACCACGTCAAGTTCAGGAGACACCACTCCAGTGGCAGTCAAGATCAAGCTCAAGCGTCTCGGCAAGATTCGCCAGCCGCACTACCGCATCGTCGTCGCCGACGCCCGTACCCGTCGGGACGGTCGCGCGATCGAAGAGATCGGTATCTACCACCCGACGTACAACCCGTCGCGCATCGAGGTCAACGCCGAGCGTGCGCAGTACTGGCTGTCGGTCGGCGCCCAGCCCACCGAGGCTGTGCTCGCCATCCTCAAGCTGACCGGTGACTGGCAGGCGCACAAGGGCCTTCCGGCCCCCGCGCCGCTGCTCCAGCCGGTGACGAAGGAGAGCAAGCGTCGCTCCTTCGACGAGTTCGCCAAGGCCCTCGAGGGCATCGGCGAGGGCAAGGGCGAGGCCATCACGCAGAAGGCGAAGAAGGCCGACAAGAAGGCGGACGAGGCTGAGGCCGAGACCGCCGAGTCGACCGAGGCCTGAGCATGCTCGAGGAGGCTCTTGAGCACCTCGTGAAGGGCATCGTGGACAACCCCGACGAAGTGCAGGTCGCCTCGCGCAACCTACGCCGCGGGCAGGTGCTCGAGGTTCGGGTCCACCCCGACGACCTCGGCAAGGTGATCGGTCGCAACGGCCGCACCGCACGTGCTCTGCGTACCGTCGTGGGTGCCATCGGCGGCCGCGGTATCCGCGTCGACCTCGTCGACGTGGACCAGGTCCGCTGAAAAGTTGAATGACCGGCTCGGGGGGGGGGGGGGGGGGGACCCCCCCCCCCCCCCCCCGAGGAGGTTTACGAAACTCGAAAAAAGCTCACTGGGGGTAGGGGGGGGGCTGCAGCGCCGCGGCAGCTCTAGGGTTGG
>NZ_JBSGWY010000004.1:0-676 GCF_053609145.1 Streptomyces sp. NPDC054961
CCCGCCCCCGCCCCCCCCGCGCCCCGGGGCCCCCCCCCCCCCCCCCCCGGGCGGGGGGGCCCCGGCGGCGTTACCCGGCGGTTCGCGTTCGGCGGACGGCCGGGGCCGCGGCGCGCCGGGCGGCCGGGCGGCGGAATCAAGGGTTTCCCCCGCTGCCGAGGACCGGTCGTCCCGGCGATGGTGGTGCGACGGCGAGCCGTCCACGCTCCGGGAGGGTGACGCGTCACCCTCCCGGAGCACCGCTGCCCTCCCAGGGAGGAACGAGGGCGCGGACGGGGGGCGGCTCGCCGTGCGGGGGATGCCCCCGGTGCTCCCGACACCGTTCCGGGACCACGCCGTTGGCCACCCGGAGTCCGGACACCCGGCTCCCCCCGCGTACGGGCTCCCGGGCCGGACGGGAGTCAGGGCCGGACGGGAGTCAGGGCCGGACGGGAGTCAGGGCCGGACGGGAGGCCGGACGAGAGCCAGGGCCGGACGGAGGCCGGGGGGCCCGGGATCAGAGCCATCCGGGGCGGTCGCTCCCCCACCGGGAGGGTCCGTGCTCCCACTCCCCGCTCCCGAGCGGGGGCGCCGCGGGCCCCCGCGGCCCCGGCCCCCCACCCGGCGCGCGCCGCCCCCGCGCCCGCGCCGACGCGGGACCCCCCCCCGCCGCCCCCCCCCCCCCCGCGACCCCCGC
>NZ_JBSGWY010000004.1:686-9419 GCF_053609145.1 Streptomyces sp. NPDC054961
TGGCGGCACGTGCGCCGGGGCGGGCGGGGGGCGGGGGGGCCGGGTATCAGAGCCATCGGGGGCGGTCGCTCCCCCCCGGGGTGGGCCCGGGCCCCCACCCCCCCCCCCCCCGCGGCCACGCCGCGTACCGCAGCGTCCCGTACCCCGATCCGGTCTCGCGCAGCCACGGCTCCGGCGCGTACGCGGAACCGGCCCCGTCGGCCCCGACCGCCCCGTCGACCCGCGGCACGTCACGGACCAGCCACGACGCCGTCCCGGCGAGGGAGAACCGCAGCGCCTTCCCGCCGCCCTGCGCGAGGGCCCGCAGGACACCGGCCGCCATCAGGTACCCCGTCGCGTGGTCCAGGGCCTGCGCCGGCAGCACCCCGGGGCCCCGCCCGTCGCCGTAGGCCGCGGAGATCCCGTAGCCCGCCTGCACGAGCGAGTCGAACCCCCTGCGGTCCGACCACGGGCCCCGCCACCCCCACGCGCACAGCTGCGCCACCACCAGCCCCGGGCGCTTCGCGAGCAGGTCGTCCGCTCCCAGCCCGTACCGCTCCAGCGCCCCCGGCCGGTACCCCGTCACCACGACGTCCGCCTCGTCGAGGAGCCCCTCGAAGACCGCCCGGTCCGCCGCGTCCCGCAGGTCGAGCAGCGCCGACCGCTTGCCGAACCCGGTGTCCGCGTACGAGTCCCCGGACTCCTCGAGGCCCGGGGAGTCCACGCGCAGCACGTCCGCGCCCAACAGCCCGAGCGTCCGCGTGGCCACGGGCCCGGCGATGACCCGGGTCAGGTCCAGCACCCGCACCCCGGCCATCGGCCGCGCGCCGGCACCCGTGCCGACACCCGCACCAGGGCCGAGGGGCCGTCCGCGTCCGCCCGACTCCCTCGTCTCCACCAGCGGTTGCGGGTCTCCGTACGGCTCCGCCACGGCCACCGCCAGCCCGCCCCGCGCGTACACCGCTTCCTGTACGTCCACCGCCGACCGCCGGGAGACCGCCTCGGCCACGCCCTCCGGCGTCCCGGCCGCCAGGACCCGTATTAGCGCGGCCTCGTGGTGCGGGTAGTTCGCGTGCGTCCGCACCCATCCGTCGGCCGCCCGCCAGAAGCCGGACAGCGGGGCGAAGACCACCGGCACCCGTCCGTCCACCCGCAGGTGCCGCTCGCTGACGAACGCCGTGGCCACGGCCCCCTCGTCGACCACCAGCGGAGCCACGTCGTCCGCCCCGCGCCCGGCCCGTACCGCGGCCAGCTCCGCCGCGGCCAGCGCGCACGCTCCCACGCTGGCCCGTGCCAGTTCCCGTACGGGCAGCGGCCCGTTCGCCAGCCCGCTCGTACCCCGGTAGGCGACCCGGCCCACCAGTTCCCCGGTCCCGCCCAGCGCGGCCCAGGCCTGTGCGGTCCCACCGTCATGACGCGTCATGGCACCCATTCTCGCGCCGGGCGACGGCTGCGTACGCGCGTGCGGCGGCGGGTGGGGACGATCCGGGGACGCCCCACCGGCCCCGGGGCGGGGGCGGGCGTTCCCCGATCGGGCGATGTGTCGTTCCAGGGCGTCTCGTCTGCGCCCTTCAGGCGTTACACGACCCGGAACATGATCAGCGCCTCGGCGGCCCCGTCCCTCTGTCGCGTCGCAGGCCGGCGCGTGCGGACCGGGGGCGGCCGACGGCCCGCACGAGGGAGCACGATGACAGACCCGACCACGGTGGCCTCCGGGCGCGAAAGGTTCGCCGCGCACTGCCGTGCCGTGTGTGAGGCGCCCGCCTTCTCGCTCGCCGTCTTCACGGTGATCCTCTTCAACGCCGCGCTGCTGGGCATCGAGACGTACAGCGGCCTGTCCGCCGAGTACGCCGGCATCCTCGCCAGGACCGAGCGCTTCTGCGTGATCGCCTTCACCGTGGAGATGCTGGTCCGCCTGGGCGCGCACGCCGACCGGCCGAAAGCTTTCTTCCAGGATCCCTGGAACGTCTTCGACCTGCTGGTCGTCTCCTCGGCCTTCGTCCCGTTCCTACGGGAGAACACCACCCTGCTGAGACTGCTGCGACTGGCGCGCGTGCTGCGCACCGCGCGGTTCATGCCCCAGCTGCGGATCCTCCTGGTCGCCGTGGGCCGCAGCGTGCCCGGCACCGTCAGCTTCCTCTTCGTCGGCGCCTTGATCATCTACGTGTACGCGATGATCGGATGGATCTGCTTCGCCGGCCACGACCCCGCTCATTACGGCTCGATCGGCCGGGCCGGGCTCACCCTGTTCCTCCTGATGACGCTCGACGGCCTGGGGGACGCCGTCCACGCGGGCCTGGCCGTCTCCCCGTTCAGCATCCTCTACTACGCCTCCTTCGTGCTCTTCGGGTCCTTCGTCCTGGTCAACGTCCTGATCGGGGTGGTCCTCAACGCCCTGGAGGAGGCCCGCGAGATGGAGGCGGAGAGCGAGCTGGCGGCGCGCAGGGCGTCCGGGGACGTGCTGCCGGACGCGGCCGACGAACTGCGGCTGCGGATCGCGGCGGTGCGCAGCGCCCTCGACGACATGGAGACCCAGCTCGATCCCCCGGACCGAGCTCCGGCGTCGGCGAAGGCGACGGAGGCCGGACTCGAGGCCCCTTCCCGGCCGGAGCACGCGGCGGCGGGCGCCCGGTAGAGCTGCGGGAAGGCAGGAAGAAGGGCGCCCCCCGTCCTCGGGTGGACGCCCTTCCCCCGTCCCCGCCGCTTCCGTCCCCGGCCCGACGCTGCCCCGGCCGACGGGGCCCGGCGGCCGTGTCCCGGCCGCCGCTCTCAGGCGCGCGCGAGGACGGCCACGGCGTTGTGCCCGCCGAACCCGAAGGAATTGCTGATCGCGACCGCCGACTTGTGGTCCCGGGGCCCACCCGCGACGACATCGATGCCGGTGTCCGCGTCGACGGTGTCCAGCCCCGCCGTGGGCGGCACCGCGTCCTCGGCCAGGGCGAGGACGGTCAGCGCCGCCTCGATGACCCCGGCGGCGCCCAGCGTGTGGCCGAGCGCGCCCTTGGCCGAGGTGACGGGCGGCCGGTGGGGGAACACCCGCCGCAGGACTCCGGCTTCGACGCTGTCGTTCTGGCGGGTGGAGGTCCCGTGCGCGTTCACGTGGTCCACGTCGTGCGCGGCGATGCCGGCGTCCGCGAGGGCGGCCCGGGTGGCCTGTTCGGCCCCGCGGCCTCCGGGATGCGGCGACACCAGGTGGTGGGCGTCGGTCGCGGCGGCGTAGCCGATGAGGCGGGCGAGGGGGCGGGCGGAGCGGGCCGCGGCGTGCTCGGCGCGCTCCAGGACCACGGCGCCCGCGCCCTCGGCGATGACGAAACCGTCGCGGGCGGCGTCGAAGGGCCGCGACCCGGTGTTCGAGAGGGCTCCCAGCTGGGTGAAGCCGGTCACCAGCAGGCGGGTGACGGCCGCTTCGGCCCCGCAGACGAGCGCGATGTCGCACTGACCGGTCGTCAGCAGATCGCGGGCCAGGCCGATCGCGGTGGTGCCGGAGGCGCAGGCGGTGGAGGTGAACAGGGAGGGACCGGTCGCTCCGAAGCGCAGGGCGATGTTGGCGCAGGTCATGTTCACCAGATGGCCGGTGAGGAAGTACGGAGAGACGAACTCGGCGCCCAGCTCCGCCATCCGGGCCCGGGCCTTGTCCTGGGTCAGGGCGCCGCCCACGGCTCCGGCGGCGACGACGGCGACCCGGCCGCCGTCCCACGCGCCGGGATCCAGTCCGGCGTGCTCGAGCGCCTGCGCCGCGGCGACGAGGCCGAAGCGGTCGACCCGGTCCAGGTGGGCCGCGCCGCGAAAGCGCAGGACCGGGTGGTCCAGCTCCGGTACGCGGCAGCTGAGGGAGACGGCCAGGCCCTCCAGGGCGGGATCGGTCGCGGCGGTCGTGCGGCCCGCGAGAACGGCCGACCACGTACTGTCGCGGTCGCATCCGGCCGGCGTGACCAGGCCGAGCCCGGTCACGACGACCTCGGGGCGTCGGATCAACGGTCGGTCCGTCGCGCCTCGACGGCTTCGGCGAACGCGGCGAGCGTGGTGTCGCGGAGCTCCTCCTCGTCCACCTTCACCCCCAGCGCCTCCTGCACCACGATGGCCATCTCGACCACCATGAGCGAGTCGGTGAGCAGGTCCGACATCCGGGCGTCGGACGTCACCTCACCGACCGGGACTTCGAACGTGCCGACGAGGAATCCGCTGATCAGATCGATCACGGGCACAGGTGCGGCGGCGGGCGTGGATACGGGGGCGGGTGCGGAAGCGGTCGTCACGTCAGCTCTCATTTGCGGTATTCCGGCCTGTGCAGCAAGGTGACAGCGGCGGTCGGCGGAGAAAGGGACATCAAGAGATATTCCCGGGCGGTCAATTCCCGTGCCAGAGAAATATCATGTCCGGATGCCTCGTCAAAAACTTGCCTGTTGCCATCCTTTCGGTGACACGAAATGCAAAAATGGAGACCGACTGTGGCGGAAAGCATCGCCGATGTGATCGAGGTGGGCGGCGCCGAGCTCCGGTACGCGAAGGAGCTGCTCGGCGGGGTGGGAGAGACCGCCTGGGACCGGCTGCTCGACTGGCTGGTGGACGACTACTTCCGGGTGGACAGCTCGGGTTGGGAGAACGTTCCCGCGGAGGGGCCCGCCGTCATCGTGGCCAACCACTCCGGCGCCTGGGGCCTCGACGCCTTCATCCTCCTCAAGGTGCTCACCCGCAATCTGAAGCGGACCGCGCACATCCCCGCGGCGCCCCTGACGTTCCGGTTCCCGGTCATCGGTTCGTACGCGCGGAAGAACGGCGCCATTCCCCTCGATCCGACGCTCGGACTGGAACACCTGACCGCCGGGGAACTCGTAGGGGTGTTTCCCGAAGGGATCGCGGGACTGGAAAAGCCCTTTCGCAAGCGCTACCAGCTGCGCCCGTTCAGCCCCGGCTTCGCGGTGACCGCCGTCCAGGCCGGCGCGCCCGTCGTACCGGTGTCCGTCATCGGCGCCGAGGAGGCGTACCCGAGGATGGGTGACGTCCCCTCCCTCGCCCGGCTGTTCGACCTCCCCTACTTCCCGCTGACCACGCTCCTCCCGCTGCCCTCGAAGTGGCTCGTCACCGTGGGCGAGCCGATCCCCGCGCCGCCCCGCCCCGAATCCTTCCGCGCCCGCTCGGCCGCGGCCCGGCTGCTGTGCACCCAGGCCCAGGACGCGGTACAGACCCTGGTGGACCGGGAACGGCGCAGGCGTGAGACGTCGTTCCGGTAGCTTCCGGAGGCTGCCGCGTCGACCCGCTCAGTCCGCCAGCCCGTCCGCTGCCCGCCGCACGCCGTCGGCGGCCTTCGCGCAGCGGTCCGCGTGGCCCAGCAGGGCCATGCGGAAGCGCTCGCCCTCCTCGTCCGCGTTCCAGCCGGCCTCCTCGGCGCAGGCGGTGAGGAGGCCGGCGTGCGCCTCCAGCCGATGGGCGCTCGACCGCGCGAGGACTCCGTAGGACGCGGGTGCGCCGCCTCGGGCGGGCGCCGGGGCAGGGGCGGGAACCGTGGTCCGCACCGGGGACCTCCTCGCCGCGGGCGCCGTCGTCGGCCCGTCCGCGAAGGCCACGACCAGGGACCGCGGACCGAGCTCCGCGGGCAGCCGGCCCGCGGTGAGGCCCGGGGAGACCACGAACGGGCGCGCGGCCGCGGTGACGGCGCGCACGGTCTCCGCGGCGACCAGCGCCGCGAAGCGGGTGGCCCCGCAATCGGCGGGCGCCGCGCACAGCGCCGACGGCCAGACGCCCGGGAGCGCGGCACCCTGCGGCGGCGACAGCCAGCCCGGCGCGCACAGGACCTCCGTGCCCGCGCCGATCGCGAGGCCCTCCCAGACGAACGGCGTCCGGACCCGGTACACGGCGGCGGCCACGGGAGGGTAGCGGCGCAGTGCCCGGGCTACGGCCTCTTCCGGCGCGGCCGCCGGCTCGACGGTCTGCAGGGCCAGGGCCTGGAGGGCGGTCGTGGCGGCGGCCTCGGAGACCAGCGCGAGCGCGTGCGCGACGACCTCGGTCACGGTGCCCGGACCTGCGGCCGGACCACCGGCCGCGCCGGTGCCCCGGTCGGCGCTCCCGCCGGTGCTCCCGCCGACGCTCCTTCCGGCATCGGCCTCGACCAGTCGGCCGAGCAGCGACGCGGGGTCCGGGTCCTCCACGTACGGGGCCAGCCGCCGCCGGAGTGCCGCGGCCCAGGCCTCGTAGGCCCGGCGGTCCGGCGTGGGGGCGGCCGCCGTCGCCCGGTCGGTCACCTCGCTCAGCAGCGTGTCCTCGACGGCCGCGGCGCCCACCACCACGCGCCGGCTCAGCCGCGTCATCGCGCCGTGCCAGTCCCGCCACTCCAGGGTGTCGTCCCCGCGCCGGGAACCCATCACCTCGTCCACGGCGAGGGCCACGAGCGCGGGGAGCTCCCCGCCGGGTCCGGTGACGCTCCGGCGCAGTGCCACGTGCGGCGACAGCCCGTACCGGCGGCCCCCCGCGGTGAGTCCGACGGCAGGCTCGAGCGCCCCCTCCTCGTCAGCCCGCAGGAGGAGGGCCTCGGCGTCCGCGGGGACGAGGGGGACGAGGAAGCTCCCGAAGGGCGTGCTCAGCCGTACCGGCCGTCCGGAGCGGCTGCGCCTCAGGTGAGCCAGCAGGGAGCGCGTCACCCCCTCCCGCGTCAGCGCGGTGAGGCCCAGCGCGCGGGCCGGCGCGTCCGTCCACGGGAGCCGCTGCGCGGCCATGGCCGCGCTGAACACGGCGTTCTCCAGGGCCCAGGCCGCCACGGGAGGCCGCACCGCCGTTGTCTCGCTGTCGGCAGAACGCATCGGAGGATCTCCCTCAGGGTCGGTCGGAGGAGGCGGGGTAGGGGGTAGGTGCGGTCGGCGTCGCACGCGTGGCCGGACGCCGGGCGCGCGCGGTCGTCACCTGTCGCGCAGCATGTAGGGCTGGTTGCCGACGATCTCACCGTCGTAGGCGCCGATCAGCGCGTTGACCCGGTCCCGGTAGTGCCGCATGCCCGCGCGCAGCGTGTCCGAGTACGCCTGCGGGGCGTGCGACAAGGGGTAGTCGTACGAATCGTCCAGCCAGGCGAGCTCGGTCCAGCTGTCGGGAATGTCGTTCGGCGAGGCGGGCCCGCGCCCGTCCAGCATCGGGATCACGTCGTGGTTGTTGACCAGGCTGATCACCCGGGTGGTGTGGTCGGCGGGCCGCTTGCCGTCGATCGGCGAGCCCAGCGTGACCACGTGAGTGACCCGGTAGCGGGCGGACACCTCCACGTCCGCAGCGAGGTTCATCGCGGTCAGCCCGCCCAGGCTGTGCCCGACGAACATGAGCTCGGACCCGGCCGGCACCCCGGCCCGCACCAGCACCTTCCGCGCCGCGCGGCTGTACGTCGTATCGGCACGCAGCAGCCCGTCGAAGGCGCCCACCAGGTCCTGCGGGGTGCTGTTGCTCAGGAGCCCGAAGCTCGTCCCGGGCAGCAGCAGGACGTACCGTACGGCGCCGTCGGCGCACGCGACCCGGCGCAACAGCACCAGCCCGTGGTTGCCGAGGGCGCCGATGTCGTTGACGTAGCTGACGATGTCGTTGGCCGAAGTCGCCAGCACCTTCTTCAGGATGGAGTCCGCCTCCGTCCTCTCGGCCCTCCCCGGGCCGGGGTTGAGGTACTTCACCAGGGTGCTCGGCAGCCCGAGGAACGGATCCGTGGCCGGCACGCCCCCCGCGAGCGTCACCCAGGAGAAGCCGTCGTTGCCCGGGTTCTCGTCGAGGAGGCCCAGCAGGGCCAGGAGCTCCATGATCACCGGGCTGACCGTGGTCAGGGCGCGCGTGACCCCGAAGCGCTCGATCAGCGCGTACAGCGCGCGCAGCGCCTCCAGCCGGTTCCCGGCGACCACGGCGTCCGTCAGGCGCCTGGCGAACGGCGAGTCCAGATTGGGGTGTTCGGCCGCGATCGCCCTGATGCGCAGGGCGAAGGCGTCGACCGCCATGGACACGCTGGCGGGCCGCCGGTACGTCACGTTTCCCGCGACCCGGGCCAGTTCGCCGAACAGCCCGCCGTTCGCTCCGAAGCCGAGGCCCGAAGGACTGGTCAGCGCCCCGAGGCAGGAGGTCACCGCGCCGAGCGCCCAGGCGGGCCGGCGCAGCGCCTCCCCCGCCGTGCGCCAGCTGGAGAGCGCGGCCGTCAGCTCCGCGGCCGCCTGCTTCGCGGTGAGGGCCGCGTCCGCGAGGAGCACCGAAGCCGCCAGCAGGAGCTCGGCGTCGGTACGCCCCGGGCCGGCACTCGCGTTCCCGCCCGTGGCCACAGGGGCGGGCGCGGGCGCGTACACGGCCGCAGGCGCAGACGCAGGCGCAGGCGCAGGCGCAGGCGCACCAGAACCGTCATCCGCCTCCTCGTCCGCATCCGGCCGGACCTCGACCGCGTTCCCGGCAGCGGTCGTGCGCTCGCTCTCGCTCTCGCTCTCCGGATGCTGCCGCGCGGGCAGCGGAATCCCGGCCACCTCGTCCACCGCCTGAGCCGTCACGGTCCTCCCTCTCGTGCCTGCGCAACGGCTTCGCCCGGTGGCCGTTGTCCGCACCGGCATGCTGGCAGCCCCCGCGGCCCGGTCCGTACGGGGCCACCGACCGCTCCGGCGCTCCGCTCTGCCCCGCCCGGGGTGCGATCCACCGCCGGATGCCTTCCGGGCCGCGGCCCGGAAGGCATCCGGCGCACCGGTGGCCCGGCCCCCCCGGGGGCGCGTTAGTGGCTCCCCGGGGGGGTGCGCCCCGGGGGCGCCGGGGTAGATACCC
>NZ_JBSGWY010000004.1:9429-46404 GCF_053609145.1 Streptomyces sp. NPDC054961
GGCCCCCCCCGGGCCCGCCCGCGCGCCGCGCCCCCCCCGGGGGGGGGCGCCGCGCCCGGGCCCGGCGGGGGCGGGGCCCGCCCGGGCACCGGGCGCACCGGTGGCCCGGCCCGCCGGGCGGCGATCTCGTCGAGCCCGGAGGGTGAGCACCCGGATCGCCGCGTTGACGAGCCGCCTCGGACCGGCCGTGGGGGTCGTTCCTGCCGGAAGGCGCACTGGTGCTCCGCCGTGAACGCCGGGCCGGGCCGGGTCGCCGTGGGGCTGAGGGTGAGGACCGTGCCGCCGGGTCCGGTCGCCGGCCAGGGCGTCCGGCCCGCGACCGCGACCGCGGGCACCCAAGAGCCCGGACGGACGGTGACGTCCGAGGTCACCGGCCCCGCCCCGGGCAGCCGCACCTCCGGGCGGGGGCCGCGTCCCGTTGATCTGACGCGTGTAACCTCCGAAGGGAAGGCATCGAACCGGCCGACCGGCCAGCCAGCCGGTCAGCCGGTCAGCAGACCCGAAGGAGCATCGAGGGACGCCATGGCCAGAGACACTCCCGCCCCCGCGGCCGCGTCCGTCACCAGCGCCGACGTGGCCCGGCTCGCCGGGGTGTCGCGCGCCACGGTCTCCTTCGTCCTCAACGACACCCAGGGCCATCGCGTCAGCGAATCCACCCGCGCCCGGGTCCTCGACGCCGCCCGGCAGCTCGGCTACGTGCCGCACGCCGCGGCCCGGTCCCTGCGCGCCGGGCGCAGCAACCTCGTGCTGATGCCCGCATCGATCTCCGCCGTCGGCCGCCTCGTCAGCGACTGGGTCGACGATCTGCACAGTGAGCTGGACCGGCACGGTTACACCGCGGTCCTCCACGCGGGGCGCTTCGCCGACTCCCTCTCCGCCGCCCGCGCCTGGGCCGAGCTGCGCCCCGCGGCCGTCATCGCCCTCGACGGCGACCGGTTCACCCCGCAGGCCGCGGAACTCCTGAGCCGCGCCGGGGTGCGCGGTCTGCTCGCCTTCGCGGCGCACCCCGTACCGGGCGTGCACACCATCGGCTTCGACCACACCCGCATCGGTGCCACGGCCGCCGAGCACCTGATCGCCCGCGGCCGGACCCGTATCGGCGTGGTCATGCCGCAGGAGCGCGGTCTCGGCACCCTGGCCGGTCCGCGCCTGGCCGGAGCCGAGTCGGTTGCCGCCCGGCACATGGCCACCGTGACCCCGCTGGACCTCGCCTACACCCGGGAGTCGGCGACCGCCCTGGCCCGGCGCTGGCCGCGTCTCGGCCTGGACGCCGTGTTCGCCTACAACGACGAGTACGCGGCCCTGCTGCTCCACGCGTTCCGGGCCGAGGGGATCGCCGTACCGGACGACGTGGCGATCGTGGGCTCCGACGACCTGCTCCTCTCCGCCCTCCAGCAGCCCGCGCTGACGTCGATCCGCCTCGCGCTCGTCCCGGCCGCAGAGGTCGCGGACGCCGTGCACGAGCTGATCGAGACGGGCACGGCCGCGCCCCTGCCCGAGACGGAACCGATCCTGGTCCACCGCGAGACCTCGTAGGGACCGCCTCGGCACGTGGCGAGCGCCGGCACAGGGCCCACCTCGGCACCGCGCGCACGCCGACCGGCCGACCCGTGTGCGCCGACCGGCCGACCCGTGTACGCCGACCGACCGATCCGCGCGGGCCGGCCGGCCGAGGTGCGGCTCAGGCGGCCGCTCCGCCTGCCCGCGGGCACCGGGCCCGGGTGTCCGTGGCCGCCCCCCGGCGGTCCCGGGCTCCGGGATGCTCCCGGGTCCCGCGCGGCCGCGAACGGCCACCGGCCCGAGGACTCAGGCGTCCGCGCCGAGGTGGCGGGCGAGGAAGGCGACGCTGTCGGTGACGATCTGCCGGATGTCGGGCGAGCCGAGGAAGATGTGGTCGGCGCCTTCGACGGGGGTGAGGGTGACGTCGCCGCCGGCCCGGGTCAGGGCCTGGGCGAGCTGTTCGCTCTGGCTGTAGGGGACCAGGCCGTCCCCGGTGCCGTGGACCAGCAGGAACGGCGGCGGGTTCGAGCCGGCCGTGGCGTAGGTGACCGGGCTCGCGATCCGTGCGCGTTCGGGACGCTCGCTCTCGCTCCCGCCCAGGAGGGCCTCGTAGGGGTCGGGGAAGTCGCTCCCGCCGGGCATCGCCGGCATCGGGTGGTCCGCGAGGGAGACCAGGTCGGACACCCCGTACCAGTCCACGACCGCGCGCACACCCGTCTCACCGGCGCCCACCCCGTGCGTACCCTCCAGCGCCACGGCGTCGGGAGTGTCCGCGCCGACGAGCCCCGCCAGAGCCGCCAGATGCCCGCCCGCGGACTCGCCCCACACCCCGATCCGCCCCGGGTCGATCCCCAGCGCATCGGCGTACGCGCGCACATAGCGGATCGCGGCCTTCACATCGTGCAGCTGCGCCGGGAACGGCGCCTCCAGGCTGTGCCGGTAGTCGATCGACACCAACGCCAGACCGGCCCCCAGCACCGCCCCGTGCAGCAGTTCCACCGGCACGGTGGGCGGCGGATAGCGCCGGTCGCCGTCCAGCCACCCCCCACCGTGGATCCACACCACCGCAGCGAACGGCCCGTCACCCGCCGGAACCCGCACGTCCAGCAACCGCGGACGGAAACCCGGAGTCGTCGCGTACGTGACCCCGTCGAAACTCCGCACACCATCCGCCCCCGTCACCGCGGGCACGGGAGCACGGTACGGCGGGGGCGGCCAGGTCATGTCCGCCGGCTCGACGGCGGCCGGGAGCGATTGCGTCATCGAGGCTCTTCCTCTCTGCGCGGCCTCGGGGGCCGACGGGTCGTGTGGACGCGGTCCCGCCGCGCGGCCGCGGACAAGACGTCGTCACGTATGTCCGGAATGCTGGTGCGCGAAAACGGAGGACCTCAGCTGTTACACGTGTAACCAGCACTCTAGCGACGCGTTTCCGCGGACCACAAGCGCGAGGCGACTCGGGAAGTCCGTGCGCGTGCGTCCCGGCCGCCTGACGCCGCCGAGCCTGCGCGAGGACCCGGAGGGCCCGGACGCCGCCGCCGGAGGGGCGCCCGGGCGCTCAGGACGACTCGCGGATCACCAGCTCGTTCGGCATGACCACCGGATCCCGCGGCCCTCCCTCGATGAGGCCCAGGAGCAGCCGGAACGTGGCCCTGGCCTGGTCCGCCATCGGGCTGCGCACGGAGGTGAGCGCCGGGGCGGTGGAGGCGGCGGCCTCGATGTCGTCGAAGCCGACCACGGCCACGTCCTCGGGGACCCGGCGGCCCGCCTCGCGCAGGGTGCGCAGGGCTCCGATCGCCATCAGGTCGTTGGCGGCGAACACCGCGTCCAGCGCCGGGTCGTCCTCGAGCAGCTGCCGCATGGCCTCGGCCACCGGCGGTCCCGGCGCCGTCGAGCTGCGCACGGGGTCCCCGACCGGACCGCTGCTCGCGAGCTTCGAGATCGCGGCGACCGGCGGCTGGCAGAGCTGGGCGACACGGACGGCCGACGTCTCCACGCATCCCGCCGGCGCGCAGTCGGTGTTCGCGGTGATGCGCAGCAGCGGGGCCGGTGACTTCGTGAACGTCAACTGGTTCTCGTTCGCCGCCGGTTCCTCTCCCGGCTGGGTCGGGATCGACCGGGCGAAGTGGGACACGCAGCTGGCCCGGTTCCGGGCGATGACCCCGGCGCCGGTTCCCGCGAACTCCGTCCGCGTCCCCGAGTTCAACGCCACCTGCGTCTACAGCCACTCCAAGCCGGACGACCCGATCGTCGCCCCGGGCCTGCCCGGCGCGTCCCACATGCACAGCTTCTTCGGCAACCGCAGCACGGACGCGTTCTCCACGGCCGAGTCCCTGCTGTCCCACACCGCGACGAGCTGTACGCCCGCCCAGGACCTCTCCAGTTACTGGATTCCGACCCTCTACGAGCACGGACGGGCCGTCGAGCCGGAGGGCATGATCGTCTACTACGGGTCCCGGCTGCCCGATCCCACGGCGACGGTGCCCTTCCCGCAGGGGTTCCGGATGATCGCGGGCACCGCCAAGTCGCAGTGCCCACGCCGGCCGGCTCGGTCAACCAGTTCTACTGCGCGGGCGAGGGCGGGGAGACCGGCCGCAGCTCCGACGGCAACTGGCCGGTGTGCGCGCCGAACGCCAAGCCCCCGACGGCCTCTCGCTGTCCTCGGGCATGGCCTCGTCCATCCACGGTGACTTCTTCAACGCCTGGGACGACACCGCCCTGGGGCAGCGCGTGAAGGACTGCGTCGTACAGAGCGCCAAGTGCAACTCGGCCGGTACGTTCTGACCCGCCGGGACGCCTCCGGCCGGCGGGCCGCGTCCGCCCGCCGGCCGGACCGGGCCCGCTTCGCGGCGCTCCCGGTCCTGTTCCTGCTCCTGCTCCTGTTCCCGGCCACCGGCTGCGCCACGCGGCCGGTGGCCGGCCCGCCGCGGGCGGCGGCCTTCAACGCCACCGACATCGCCTGGATCCAGCTGATGATCCCGATGGACGAGCGGGCCCGGCTGCTGACGGACCTGGCCCCCGCACGGGCCGGGGACCCGGCCCTGGCCGGGGTCGCGGCGCGGGCGGCGGACGGGACGGCGGCCGAACTGCTCGCCCTGCGGGGGCTCCTCGCCCTGTCGGCGGCGCCCGACACCCGCCCGCACGAGGGCCACGACATGCCGGACCCAGTCCGTGCTGCTCTGCGCGGGCGAGCGCGCCTCGGGAGGCTCCGGGGAGGCACGGGAGCTCGCGGCCGCGATGGAGAAGTCCGGAGCCGAGCAGCTGGCGCTGCTCGACGGGGTGCGCTGAGGCGGAGCCGCGGCCGCGTCCGCATCCGCGTTCATGAAAGTTGAGGATTGTTCACTTTCCATTGACAGGACGGGGTCGGGGACCCGAAAGTGCCGTGAGCAGCACTCCCGACAGCGGGTCCCCACAGCCGTGCCGGGGATCCGCGCTCCCCGACCGAAGCGAGTTGGCATGTCAGCGCCCGTACCCCAGTTCCCGGCCGCCTTCCTCTGGGGGGTCTCCGCCTCCGCGTTCCAGATCGAGGGCTCGCCCACGGCCGACGGCCGGGGCCCCTCCTCCTGGGACGCCTTCACCAAGGAGAAGGGGCGCGTCAAGGACGGCTCGCACGCGGACGTGGCCACCGACCACTACCGCCGCTACCGCGAGGACGTGGCGCTGATGGGCGAACTGGGCGTCGACGCCTACCGGTTCTCGGTCTCCTGGTCCCGCGTGCTGCCCGAAGGGCGCGGGCAGGTCAACGGCCCGGGACTGGACTTCTACGACCGGCTCGTCGACGAGCTGTGCGCCGCGGGCATCGCCCCGGTGCCCACCCTCTTCCACTGGGACACCCCGCTCGCCCTGGAGGAGCGGGGCGGCTGGCTGGAGCGCGACACCGCCGAGCGGTTCGCGGAGTACGCCTCGGTGGTCGCGGAGCGCCTCGCCGACCGGGTGCCCATGTGGATCACCATCAACGAGCCCGCCGAGGTCACCCTCCTCGGCTACGGCCTCGGCGAGCACGCCCCCGGCAAGCAGCTCGTCTTCGACGCCCTGCCCGCGGCCCACCACCAGCTCCTGGCACACGGGCTGGGCGTGCAGGCCCTGCGCGCGGCGGGCGCCCGCCGGATCGGCATAGCCGTCTCGCACAGCCCCGTCTGGGCCGCCGGCGAGAGCGAGGAGGACCGCGCCGCCGCCGCGTTGTACGACACGCTCACCAACCGCCTCTTCGCCGACCCGATCCTGACCGGCACCTACCCGGACGGGCTGGATTCCCTCCTGCCCGGCCCGGTGGCGGAGGACCTCAAGGCGATCTCGGCGCCGCTGGACTGGTACGGGGTCAACTACTACAACCCGATGCTCATCGGCGCCCCGGCCCCCGCCGGCGGCTCCGCCTTCGGCGGGATCGAGATCCCCTCCGGACTCCCCTTCGGCGTCCGGGAGATCGAGGGGTACGCACGCACCGACTTCGACTGGCCGGTGGTCCCGGACGGGCTGCGCGAGCTGCTGGCCACCCTGCGCGAGCGCTACGGCGACCGGCTGCCGCCCCTGTACATCACGGAGAACGGCTGCTCGTACGACGACGCGCCGGACCCGGCCACGGGCCGGATCGAGGACGAGCGCCGGATCGCCTACCACGAGGGCCACGTACGCGCCCTGCACCAGGCGATGGCCGAAGGGGCCGACGTGCGCGGCTACTTCATCTGGTCGATCCTCGACAACTTCGAGTGGGCGGAGGGCTACCGGCAGCGGTTCGGTCTCGTCCACGTCGACTACGAGACGCTCGCCCGGACCCCCAAGGAGTCGTACGCCTGGTACCGCGACCTGATCAGGAACGGCAGGTGACCGCCGGTCCGGAGGCCCCGCCGGCCTCGGGTGGCGCGGACGCCCCCGGAGCGGGCGCCGCGCCGGGCGGCCGGTGGGTCGGCGCGCTGTCCCTCGCCAACCTCGGGGTGTGGGTCGGCTGGTTCGGCCCGCTGCAACTGCTCCTGGCCCGCCAGGCCGAGCAGCTCGCCCCCGGCCACAAGGCGTCCACCCTCGCCCTGGTGACGGGACTGGGAGCGGCCGTCTCGATGGTTTCCAACCCCGTCTTCGGAGCGCTGTCCGACCGTACGACGGCGCGCGCGGGACGCCGGATCCCCTGGGTGGTCGCCGGGGTCGCGGGCGGCGCCGCCGGCCTGGTGGTGCTCGCCCTGGCGACGAGCGTGCCGGCCGTGATCGCGGGCTGGTGCCTGACACAGCTCGCCCTCAACGCGGCCTTCGCCGCCCTCACGGCGGCCGTCCCCGACCAGGTGCCGCCGCGGCAGCGCGGCCTGGTCGGCGGCTGGCTCGGCGTCTCCCAGGTCGTCGGCATCCTGGTCGGTACGGCGCTGGCCACGGTCGCGGGCGGGATCACCGCGGGCTACCTGGCCTGCGCGGCCTTCTCGGTGCTCGCCGCCGTGCCGTACGTCCTGATGCGGCGCGACGCCGCGCTCGCCCCGCAGGACCGCAGCGCCTTCCGGTGGCGGACCTTCCTCACCGGCTTCTGGATCGATCCGCGCCGCCACCCCGACTTCGGCTGGGCCTGGCTCACCCGGTTCCTGATGAACCTGTCGTACTCCATCAGCACCATGTACCTGCTCTACTACCTGACCGACGCCGTGCGCTACGAGGGCGACGCGGACACCGGCGTCCTGGTCCTCACCGCGCTCAACGCGCTCGCCCTGCTCTCCACGGTGGTGATCAGCGGCATCCGGTCGGACCGCAGCGGCCGACGGAAGTCCTATGTCCTGTGGTCGGGGCTGGTCATCGCCGCGGCCACCCTGCTGCTCGCCGTCTGGCAGACGTGGAGCGGCGCGATCGTCGCCTCGCTCGTCCTCGGTCTCGGCTTCGGCGTGTACACGGCGGTGGACTTCGCCCTGCTCACGGACGTGCTGCCGACCGCGGAGGACCGGGGCAAGGACCTGGGAGTGATCAACATCGCCAACTCGATGCCGCAGGTCCTGGCGCCCGTGATCGCGGCGCCGGTCATCACCCACCTCGGCGGCTACCCCGCCCTGTACGCCCTCGCGGGCGGCTTGGCCCTCGCGGGATCCGTCCTGGTCCGCCGCATCCGCTCGGTGCTCTGAACCCGCTCGGTGCTCTGAATCCGAGGGGGACGGCCTACGGGTGGTAGAGCTCCCGGGCGCGGGCCAGGCCGGCCGGTCCGTCCGGGGGCAGGCCCAGGAAGTGGTCCAGCTGCCAGGCCTGCGTACGGCCCGCCTGGCGGCTGGTGGTGGTCACCCAGGGCGGGTAGACGCGGAAGCCCCGCTTCCCGCCGACGCCGCCCGCCGACACGATCCCGTGCCGGCGCAGCGCGTCCACGGGGAACACGAACTGGCCGGCGTGGTGGCCGTCACGCGTGGCGATGACGAAGAGGTCGACCGGGTCCGCGACGTCGTAGGGCTGGATGGGCCCGCCCGGGGACCTCTTCCACACGGTGACGAACTGGCCGGCCTTGGTGGGGGTCGTCTTCGCCGCGCGGAACCGGACGGCGAGACCGTCCAGGGTGAAGGCGTGGGCGGCGTACTCGGCGCTCTCGGCTTCGGCGACCGGCTGTGAGCAGGCGAACCCGCAGGGGTCGTAGACCAGCGCTTTCGCCGCCCGCAGCTCGCCGTGGGACGGGGCGCCGTCCGACCACGGTGCGCGTCCGACGGGAGGGAGACCGGACGAGGGCGTGCGGTGTATCGGCATCCCCTCAGCCTGTCACGGAAATGATCACTCCTCTCGTGAGCATGGGCACATTTATGCCCCATTCGGATGTAAATCGCCCAGAATGGTTTCCGGTCCCGGCCCGCTCCCGGTCTTCGAGCGCGGCGCCGGCACCGGCACCGGACCGACATTCCACGGCGACAGGGAGAGACATGCGACGGGCACACGGCCGGACGGTCACCAAGCGGATCGCCCTGACCTCGGCGGCCGTGGCCGCCGTACTCGGCCTCAGCGGCGTCGCCGCGGGTTCCGCGGCCGCCAGCGGTTCCGCGGGGGCCGCCGGTTCCGCGGCCGCCGACCGGCCCGCCGGCACCGGGGACGCGCGCGGCGGGGCGCAGGGCACCGCCGGGGCGCCGGGCACGACGTCCGGCACCGCGCCCGGCAAGGGCCTCGGCGCGGCCCGGCAGCAGCTCTCGTCCTTCACCGTGGCGTTTCCCTCCGCCCCCTACCGCACCCACAACATCGCGCGCGCCGTCGAGCTGATCAACGGCGCCGTGGTCCAGCCGGGCGAGATCTGGAGCTTCAACCAGGCCGTGGGCGAGCGGACCAAGGAGAACGGTTTCGTCGACGGGATCATGATCAACGACGGCCGCTACGTGAAGTCTCCCGGCGGCGGAGTCTCGGCGGTCGCGACGACCATGTACAACGCCATGTTCTTCGCGGGCCTGAAGCCGGTGGAGCACGGGGCCCACTCCTTCTACATCGAGCGGTACCCCGAAGGCCGCGAGGCCACCGTCGCCTGGGGCACCCTCGACCTGCGCTGGCAGAACGACTCCGGCCACCCCGTCACCGTCAGGGCCTCGTCCACCGACACCTCGGTGACCATCACCCTGCTCGGAACGAAGCAGTACGACGAGATACGCGCGACCAAGGGTCCGCGCACGCACGTCACGCCCCCGGCCAAGCGCACGGTCGCCGGCCCCACCTGCGAGGCGCAGACCCCGCTGGAAGGCTTCGACGTCTCCGTCGGCCGCGTCTTCGTCCGGGACGGCAAGGAAGTCGGCCGGGAGACGTTCCGTACGCACTACACCCCGCGCGACGAGATCACGTGCACCCCGGAATCCCCCGCGGCCACGACCGGCCCGAGCGCGTCGGCCACCCCCGGTGCGTCGGCCACCCCCGGCGCATCGGCCACGCCGGCCACGCCGACCCCGTCCGCGACACCCACCGCACCCGGCACCCAGGGCGCCCCCGCGAGCCCCGCCGCCACCTCCGCGGCACCCAGCCCGAGCCTGGGCTGAGCCTGGGCTGAGCCTGGGCTGAGCGGGCCGGGCTGAATCCTGGCCGAGGCCCGGGCGCGGGCGGCGACGGCCCCGACCGGCCGTGGACGGCCCGGCCGAGGCCGTGCCGTCCACGGCCGCTCAGGGCCTGACCAGGATCTTCCCCCGTGCCTCGCCCCGATGGAGCTGATCGACGGCTTCCGCGGCTCCGGCGAGCGCGCAGGTGCGCTGGACGACTGGGGCCAGGGCGCCGTCCTCCACGTACTGCTTGAGGACCTCGAGGTCGGCCTTCCGTTCGGCGGCGAAGACTCCCTTGAGCCCGTGCCGCACGAAGGGGTTCAGCAGCGCGGCCCGCAGCACCCGGTCGGTGCCGCCGAGCCAGCGCCCGCCGCCCTCGCCCCCCACGATGACGAGCGTCCCGCGCGGGGTCAGGGCGCGCCTGAGGTGCGCCAGGGTCCGGTTTCCGGCGGTGTCGAGGATCAGGTCGTAGCGGCGGACCCCGTCGGCGAACTCCTCGACGGTGTAGTCGATGGCCTCGTCCGCCCCGAGCGAGCGCACCAGCTCCGTCTTCGCCGTGCTGCACACCCCCGTGACGTGGGCCCCGTACGCCTTGGCCAGCTGGACCGCGAACGTGCCGACCCCGCCCGCGGCTCCGATGACCAGCACCCGCTGTCCGGGCCGCACGCGCCCCACGTCGCGGAGCGCCTGGAGGGCCGTGAGCCCGGAGACGGGCAGCGCGGCCGCCTCCTCCAGGGGAAGCCCGGCCGGCTTGTGCGCGAGCTTGTCCTGCCGGGCGCACACGTACTCGGCGAAGGTGCCCTCGCCGATGCCGAAGACCTCGTCCCCCGGGCGGAAGGCGCTCACGCCCTCCCCGACCGCCTCGACGCGTCCGGCGAGCTCCCGGCCGCGTACGCGGACCTTGGGCGCGCGCAGTCCGAAACCCATGAGCCGCAGAAGGTAGGGGCGGCCGCTCATCAGGTGCCAGACCCCGGCGTCCACCGCGGCGGCCCGGACGGCCACGAGCACCTCGCCCCGGCCCGGCTCCGGCTTCTCGATGTCCCGGAGCTCCAGCACGTCGCTCGCTCCGTACGCGTCCTGCACGATCGCCTTCACGGCGCCGTCCCTTCCCCGTCCGTGTACTGGAAGACCTGTTCGCCCGGCGACGGCTCCGCCGACGAGGAAGCTAAAAGCATCCGTACTCCATGTCAATGATTTCTTCCATCGACTCCGCCCGCGGACCGTGCGGATAATGATCTTCATGAACGACACGGCCACCGTGGCCCGCACCCTGGAACGGATCTCCGGACACCGCAGGACCTTCGACGCGCGCTTCGAGCGCTACTTCGACACCCTCGGGCAGCGGCTCGACACCCCCCTGCCGAGCCGGTTCGCGCCGCGCGCCCTCGGCCTGCTGCGGGAGCTGTCGACGCGCGGCGGCAAGCGCCTGCGGGTCGTCCTGCTGTACGAGGCGGCCCGGCTGGTCACCACCGAGGAGCTGCCGGGGCTGGCGGAGGCCGGGCTGAGCCTCGAGCTCCTGCAGACCCACGGGCTGGTCCACGACGACATCATCGACGACGCGCCCCTGCGGCGCGGCGGGCCGTCCACGTACTACGCCTACCGCCAGGACCTGCCCGACGACCTCCCGGCCGCCCTCGGCCTGGCGGTCCTGGCGGGCGATCTCGCGGCCTTCCTCTCGATGCAGGTGCTGCTGGAGGCCGAGGCGCCGGCGGAGCTCCGCCAGGCCCTGCTGGCCGTCCAGATGCGGACGGCCGCGGAAACCGTGGTCGGGCAGATCGCGGACCTGGAGCGGGACTCCCTGGGGACCCCGGACGAGGAGTTCCTGCACGCCGTCACCGATTTCAAGAGCGCGCGGTATTCGGTGCTGGCGCCGCTGACCATGGGGCTGCTGGCCGCCGGCGAGGATCCCGCGCCGCACCGCGACCGGCTGCACCGCTACGCCCGCCTGGTGGGGATCGGCGAGCAGATGCGCGACGACTTCCTGGACCTGTTCGGCGAGAGCGCCCGGGTCGGCAAGTCCACCGGGGCCGACATCCGCGCGGGACGCCGTACGTACGCCGTGAACGCGGTCCTGGCCTGCGCGAGCGGGTCCGAGGCCCAGCTGGTGGAGTCCGCGCTCGGCGACCCGGGCTGCTCCGACGCCACCATCGAGCGGATCCGGGAGATCGCCCGCGAAGGCGGCGCGGACCAGCGGCTGCGCGCGGAGATCCGCCGGTACGCGCAGGAGGCGTCCGCCGAGGCCGCGTCCTGGGCCCCGTACTGGCGGGCGGAGGCCGTGGGCTTCTTCCGGACCCTGCCGCTGTGGAGCGTCGAGCAGACGGACCGGGCGGACCGGACGGCCTGATCCGGTCCGGCCGCGGACCCCGCTTCACCCGGGCGCGCGGCCCCGCTGGCAGGACGGCCGGGTCCCCGGCTTGCTGGACGAATGACACAAGGAGCTACGGGGGCCTCCCCCGGACAGAGCCTGAGCACTCCCCGGGCGGCGGGGCTGGCGGGGGTCCTCTTCGCCGCCCTCATGGCGGCGGCCATCGTCCTCGCCCGGCTCGGCCTGCCGGAAGGAGGCGACGCCGACCAGATCGCGGTCACCTCGGGCCAGCGGGAAGCGGTGAACACGGCACTGGAGCTGGTTCCCTTCGCCGGCATCGCCTTCCTGTGGTTCATGGGCGCGCTGCGGGAGCACTCCGGGGAAGCCGAGGACCGGTTCGTCTCCACCGTGTTCCTGGGCAGCGGCCTGGTCTTCACCGCCAGCCTCTTCGGCGCCGCCGCGGCCGCCGGGACGGTGCTGGCCGCCGATCAGCCGCAGGAGTTCGGCCGCCACTTCGCCTACACGCTGCTCACCACGTACGGGATGCGGATGGCGGCCGTGTTCGTCTTCGCGACCTCGACGATCGGCCGCAGGCTCGGGGCCTTCCCGCGCCCGCTGGTCCTCACCGGATACCTGGCCGGCCTGATCCTGCTGCTGGCCGGCTCCTCGCTCCCCTGGTCCGAGCTGGTCTTCCCGGCCTGGGCCGCGGTCGTGAGCGTGCACATCCTGCGTGCGGGCCGAAGGCGCCCCCGCCCGGCCACCTGAGGCCGGCCGTCCGGCCGGACGTCATCCCGATGGCGGTACCGGACGGGCCCCGGGGCGCCGCCGCGCGCACGCTGGATCGGGAAGCACAGGGGGGCACCGAAAGGACCACACCTTGCTGAGGCTCGTCGTCGATCTCAACCGGTGCCAGGGATACGCGCAGTGCGCCTTCCTCGCCCCCGACGTCTTCGCGATGCACGGGGACGAAGGACTGCTGTACGACCCGGAGGCCGAAGAGGCCCAGCGCGCACGCGTGGCCCAGGCCGTCGCCGCCTGCCCGGTGCAGGCGATCCTCGTGGACGAACTGGACCTGGCCGCAACCGGTACCACCCCTGCAGCTGCCGGTGCCGGCGCCAGTGGGGAGGCTTCCCATGTCTGAAACCGCCCTGGAGCAGCTCAAGCGGTCCGGCCGGATCGTGGTCGTCGGCGCCTCGCTGGCCGGACTGCGCGCCGCCGAGACCATGCGCGAGAAGGGCTTCGCGGGGTCGCTGACCATGATCGGCGACGAACCGTACGAGCCGTACGACCGCCCGCCGCTGTCCAAGCAGGTGCTGCTGGGCCGCGCCGACGCCGAGCGCACCGCGCTCCCCCGGCGCCGGGACATCGACGCCGAGTGGCGCCTGGGCGTGCCGGCCGACGGCCTCGACATGGCGGCCCGGAAGGTCCGGCTCGCCGACGGCGACGAGGTCCCGTACGACCGCCTGCTGATCGCCACGGGGGTCCGGGCCCGGCCCTGGCCCCATGAGGCGGAGGGCGAGCTCGACGGGGTCTTCACGCTGCGCACCCGCGAGGACGGGGCGACGCTGGCCCGCCGGCTCAACGCCGGACCGCGCCGGGTGCTGGTCATCGGCGCCGGGTTCACCGGCTCCGAGATCGCCTCGGCGTGCCGCGAACGCGGACTGGAGGTCACCGTCGCCGAACGCGGGGACGCGCCCCTGGTCGGCGCCCTGGGCGGGGTGATCGGCGCCGTCGCCGCCGAGATGCACCGGGAGAACGGCGTCGACCTGCGGACCGGGATCATGGTCACCGGTCTGGAGGGCGACTCCACCGGCCGGGTGCGCGCCGCGCACTTCTCCGACGGCACCACGCTGGAGTGCGACGTGGTGGTCGTCTCGCTCGGCGCGCAGCGCAACACCGAGTGGCTGACCGGTTCGGGCCTCGGCGCGGGGCCGCGCGGCATCGCCTGCGACGCGGGCTGCCGGGCCTTCGACATCCGCGGGATCGTCACCGACGACATCTACGTGGCGGGCGACGTGGCCCGTTCCCCGCACGCCCTGTTCGGCTACCAGTTCCTGTCGCTGGAGCACTGGGGCAACGCCGTCGCACAAGCCGAGACCGCGGCCCACAACATGCTCAGCGAGAGCACGGACCGCCGCCCGCACCTGTGGGTGCCGGCCTTCTGGTCCTCCCAGTTCGGGGTGAACATCAAGTCCGTGGGCGTGCCCTCCATGGGCACGGAGATCATGATCACCCAGGGTTCGCGGGCCGAGCGCCGCTTCACCGGGGTCTACGGATACCAGGGCCGGGTCATCGGCGCGGTCACCTTCGACAACGCGCGCTGGCTGCAGTTCTACGAGCGGCAGATCGAGTGCACGGCTCCCTTCCCGCCCCCGTTCACCACGGTGGACCGCCGCGCCGACGGGCAACGGCCGATCCCCGCGGACTTCCCCGACCCGTCCGTTCCCACGCACGGCCCGACCATCACCCTCAGCGGGTACTCGCCGGCCGACCGCCGGATCACCTTCACCCCCGCCGGGCACTGACCCGCACGCCCCACGGAGGACCACCCGCCATGAGCCACGGCATCCTGAGCCAGATCCTGGACTACGCCAACCGCGCGAACCCGTACCCGCTGTACGAGGAGCTGCGCAGGACCCCGGTCTTCCAAGACGGGACCGGGCCGTACGTGATCAGCACCTACTACGACATCCAGAGCCTGCTGCACGACCCGCGGCTGAGCTCCGACGCGCGCAACCTCGCCGCGACGGCCGGGGACCCGCTGGCCGAGGGCGGGGAAGAGGAGGCGACGGCGCTGCCGCCGAGCTTCCTGAAACTGGACCCGCCGGAGCACGACCGGCTGCGCCGGATGACCAACCGGCCCTTCGGCCCCCCGCACTCCCCGCACCGCGTGGACGGGATGCGCGACGGTCTGCACGACATCGTCACCGGTCTGATCGACCGTCTCGGGGACACCGGGAACATCGACCTGGTCGACCAGTTCGCGTACCCGTTCCCGGTGACGATGATCTGTCAGCTGCTGGGCGTACCGCGGGAGGACGAGGCCCGCTTCCACGTCTGGGCCGACACCCTCGCGGCGAGCCTGGACCCCGATCCGGACTCCGACGCCGCGGAGCGGCAGCGGACCACCCACGACGCCCGGATGGAGCTGGGCATGTACCTGGCCGGGCTGATCGAGGAGCGGCGCAAGAATCCCGGCGACGACATGCTCTCCCAGCTGGCGGCGGGACACGGCCCGGACGAGTCGATGTCCACGATGGAACTGCTCAGCACGGCGGCCCTGCTGCTGATCGCCGGCCACGAGACCACGGTCAACCTGATCACCAACGGGATGCTGACCCTGCTGCGCAATCCGGACGTGCTGGGCCAGTTGCGGCAGGAGCCCGGGCTCGCCGTGCCCCTGGTGGAGGAGCTGCTGCGGTTCGAACCGCCGGTGCAGCTGCTGCCGCAGCGGACCCCGCTCGCGGACATCGAGGTCCGCGGGGTGACCATCCCGAAGGGTTCTTCGATGTGGCTGATCCTGGCGTCCGGCAACCGGGATCCCGAACGCTTCAAGGATCCCGACCGCTTCGACCCGTACCGCAAGGACATCCAGCACCTGGGTCTGGGCAGCGGTATCCACAGCTGCTTCGGCGCCCCGTTGGCCCGGCTGGAGGCGCAGCTGGCGCTGAGCGAGCTGGCCCGGCGGCTGGAGAACCCCCGGCTGCTGGAGGACCCGCCGCCCTACCGGCAGAACGCGGTCCTGCGCGGCCCGCGGCACCTGCGGATCGCCTGCGACGGGATCCGCCCCTGAGCCGTCCCGCGGGGAGCCGGCCACCAGCCGCGGTGGCGGCCGGCCTCGCGCCCGGCCCCTCCTCGCCCCGCCGCTCCTCGCCCCCCTTACCGCCCGCTGTCCGCGAGCACCGGGGGCGGGGTGTCGCGCTGGTGCGGGACCGGTGGGGGCGACGCGTCGAACGCGGACCGCAGGCCGCTCCGCTGGAGGTCGACCGTCCGGGTGGGGGCCGGGATCGAGATGCCCTCCGCCCTGAACCGGCGGTGCAGGCGCTTGATGAACTCGTGCTTGATCCGGTACTGGTCGCTGAACTCGCCGACGCCCAGGATGACCGTGAAGTCGATCCTGGAGTCCCCGAACGTGTGGAAGCGGACGGCGCCCTCGTGGTCGGGGACCGCGCCGTTGATGTCGGCCATCACGCTGTCGACCACGTCGAGGGTCACCTCCTCGACGTGCTCCAGGTCGCTCTCGTAGCCCACTCCCACCTGGACCATGATCGACAACTGCTGCTCGGGCTGGGTGAAGTTGGTCATGTTCGTGCGCGCGAGACGGCCGTTGGGGATGATCACCAGGTTGTTCGACAGGTTGCGGACCACGGTGTTGCGCCAGTTGATGTCGACGACGTACCCCTCCTCACCGCTCGTGAGACGGATGTAGTCACCGGGCTGCACCGTCTTCGAGGCGAGGATGTGGACGCCGGCGAAGAGGTTGGCGAGGGTGTCCTGCAGCGCCAGGGCGACGGCCAGACCGCCCACCCCCAGCGCGGTCAACAGGGGCGCGATGGATACGCCCACGGTCTCGAGTGCGACGAGCAGACCCATCGCGAGCACCACGACCCGCGTGATGTTGACGAAGATGGTGGCCGAACCGGCCACTCCCGTCCGCGACTGCGCCATGGCCCGGACGAATCCGGCCACGACCCGGGCCGCACTGACCGTCGCGAGGAGGACGAGCAGGGCGGTCAGGGACTGGTTCACGTATCCGGAGACACGGGCGCTCAGCGGCAGGGTCGACGCGGCCACCGCGGCGCCCGCGATGACGGCCGCCCACGGCGCGAGGGTGCGCAGGGCGTCGACGACGATGTCGTCCCCGCTCCACCGCGTCTTGAGGGCGTGCTTGGCCAGCCACCGTACGAGGGCCCGCAGGAGCAGCCCGGCCAGGGCGCCGGCGGCCAGCGCGATGCCGGCGACCAGCCAGTCGTGCAGGACGAGGTCCCGGTTCAACGGACGCCCTCCGCCCCGCGCAGGACCGGGGGTGCGGCGACGGACGCCGCCGGCCGCCGTATGAGGGGTGTGCTCACCTTGTCACCTGTCAGTTCGTCGTGCCTGGTACCGCGTTCGGGCGTGCGTACGCATCCGGAACGGGCTGCCATCCTGCCTCATGGCCACGACGGCGGCGCAGGTGGGCCGGTGTGTACGGGTCCCTCGCGGGCACCGGCGGCGCGGAGGCCGCAGGGGGTCGTGCGGCCCTTCAGGGCGTCGTGGAGTCGGTCGCGCGGACGATGCCCTCGAGCTGCCCGTCGATCCAGGCCCGTCCCGCCGCGTCCCACCCGGGGGCGGTCGCGGGCGGTGCGGCCGGAGCCGGGGGCCGCTCCGGCCGTGCGGGGGTCGTCTCCACGACCGCCCAGCCCTTGCCGCCGCCGGGGGTGTCGAGTTCGACCAGGCGGTGGTCCAGGTGGCCGGTGATCATCACGGCCATGAGGGACAGGTACTCGCCCCGCAGGTCGAGGGCGAGCTCCTCCTCCCCCGGCACCTCGAGCAGGGCCCGGTACTCCTCGGTGAGGAGTGCGCAGGTGGTCTGGACTGCTCTGACGAGCGCCTCGAACCGCTCGGCGCCCAGGCGTACCCGGAGGAACTCCAGGTAGGAGCCGAGGACATCGGGCTCCTGGCCGTCTCCGGGATCGGCCGGGTCCGGAGGGTCTGGCCGGTCCGGCGGATGGTGCGTGGTCATGCTCCCATCCCTCCCCCGACGGCCGTGGCCCTTCGCAGTGTAGGGAACGGCCGCTCCTCGACGGCGGTCTTCAGCCACCCCGCAGGCCCCTCGCGGGAACCCGTGGGCCCCGGACGTCCCTGGCGCCCCGGACGTCCCAGGCGGAAGCGACTATGCCGATTGCACATTCCGAACTAATGCCATTCCACCAATTCCGGGATGGATTCCCCAAGTTCGATCGTCCCACATTGACAGTCCGCTGCACCCTGAGGGTAAATTAGTTCACGCGTGGCCTGATGTGGTCGCGCATGGCCAGGATCAGGCCACCCGGCGACCGGTTCACTCCGATCGCCACCAGGCGCCATCGCAACTACACCGCAGCATGAGGGGCGTTCGGGTCGCGACCGGAAAGCGCGACCGTGTATTGAGCGGGTATTGACGAATCCGACTCTTCCGTGGGGGATCAATGGCCCGACTCAGTTCTTTCTCCGTTCCCGATTTCCACCTTCCGTTCGGGAACTCCAAGCACCCGGACGCCGCCCGCGCCAACGCCGAAGCCACGTCGTGGGTGCTAGGACACGAGCTCGTCACCGCCGCCGCCGAGCAGTTCTCGGGCATCGGCGTGGGACATCTCGCGGGCCGGGTGAGCGGAGAGGTGCCCTACGAGCGCATCGTCCTGCTCGCCGAGTGGATGGCCTGGTCGTTCGTCCTGGACGACCAGCACGACCACCTCATCAGGACGGGTGATCTGGCGGCCTGGCGGCCCATCACCGACGCGATCACCAGTTATCTCCACACGGGGCGGACCGGCCCCCGCGCACCCGGCCGAAACCCGTTGGTGACGGGCTTCGTCGACCTGTGCGACCGGATCCTGGCCGGCATGTCCGGTGAGACCGCGGCCCGTTACCGCGCCCACGTCCCGCTCATGCTCCACTCCCTCGACCAGGAGGCGGGCAACCGCGGGAGCCGCGGACGCCAGACGGTCCAGGAGTACGTCCTCATGCGCCGGCACAGCTCCCAGCTGCTGCCGATGATGGACATGGTGGAGGCCGGACTCGGGATCGACCTCCCCCAGCACGTCCACGACCTTCCCGAGTACCAGGCCCTCGTGGCGAGCGCGGTGGACGTCATCTCGTGGGGCAACGACGTGTTCTCCCTGCCGAAGGAGCACGCCTGCGGGGACACCAACAACCTCGTCTCCCTCATCTCCTCGTGGGAGGGCTGCTCCCTGCCCGAAGCCGTCCGGGCGGTCGAGGGCCGCATCCAGATCCGCATCGAGGAGTACCTGGCCGAGGAACGACGTCTGTTTCAGGCCGTGGACGAGCTCCCCGGTACGGACCCCGCACTGCGTGACGCGGTCACCCGCTGCGTCCGCAGCTACGAGGACTGGATGATCGGCGCCGATCTGTGGCAGCGTTACGAGTGCACGCGGTACAGCGACGAACGGTTCGCGGCCGGGCTGGAGTCTGCGTACACCCGCCCGGATCTCGTCTCCGTGGCATGACAGGGAGTCGGCCCATGGCACATGCGGAGCATTCAGGCCCTGCGGTCCAGGCTCCGGTGGCCCCGGGCCGGTTACCGCTGCTGGGGCACGCCCTGCACCTGTGGCGCCGGCCCATCGCGTTCCTGGAGTCCTTGCGGGAGCACGGCGACATCGTCCGGCTCGACATCGGCACCTGGCCCGTCCACGTCCTGACGAGCCCGGAGCACGTGCACGCCGTACTGGTGCAGCAGGCCCACCGGTTCGGCCGCGGAAGGATCTTCGACCGGCTCCGCCCCGTGTTCGGCAACGGCATCGTGACGACCGACGGCGACTTCCACCGCAAACAGCGCCGGATGATGCAGCCCGCCTTCCACCGGAACCACATCGCCGAGTACGCGGAGGTGATGTGCCGGCAGGCGGAGGCGATGAGCGCGTCCTGGACGGAGGGACGCGAGATCTCCATGGTCACGGAGGCGCGCGGGTACGCGATGTCCTCGGTCGCCGAGATGATCTTCTCGGGGGACCTGAGCCGGTCCGCCGTCGAGGAGGTCCACCGCTCGCTGCCCATCGTGCTGGAGGGCATGCTCGTACGGGCGGTCATGCCCAAGTCGCTGGACCGGCTGCCCGTCCCGTACAACCGGCGGTTCGACGCGGCCGCCGCCCGCCTGCGCGAGATCATCGACCAGGTGATCGTCCGGTACCGCGCCGAGGAGAAGGACGCGGGCGGGGACCGGCACGACCTGCTCTCCCTGCTGCTGTCCAGCGTGGACGCCGAGACGGGTGCGACGATGGGCCCCGAGCAGGTGCGGGACGAGGTCATCGCCATCATGTTCGCCGGCACGGAGACCTCGGCGACCACCCTGTCCTGGATCTTCCACGAGATCGGCCGGCACCCCGAGGTGGAGAAGCGGCTCCACGCCGAGGTCGACGCGGTGGTGGGGAACCGCTCCGTCCGCCCCGAGGACATACCCGCGCTGACCTACACGAACAACGTCTTCCAGGAAGCGCTGCGCCTGCACTCGCCGCTGCTCTTCACCCGCCGCGCCCTCGCCCCCCTCACCCTCGGCGGCGTCGCGATCCCGGCCGGGGCCGAACTGGCCTACAGTCCGTACGCGTTGCACCGGGACCCCGCTCTCTTCCCCGACCCCACCAGCTTCGACCCGGACCGCTGGCAGCGGGGCGCGGGCGAACGGTCCCGTACGCACAGCTACGTCCCGTTCGGGGCCGGCCAGCACAAGTGCATCGGCGACTCGTTCGCCGTGGCGGAGATCCTGACCGCCGTGGCGACCGTGGCCTCGCGGTGGCACCTGGCCCCGGCGCCGGGCGTCACCGTCCGCGAACTCCCCGCGGGCATCCCGCAGCCCAGCGCGCTCCCCATGATTCCCGTGGCGCGAAGGGTACAGCGGTCCTCCCGTACGGGTGACGAGATGCCGCAATAGTGTGCTGAAACAGCATCAACTCTCCCTGGGACCCGTAGACTCGGGCGCACGCGCTGGAGGGGGCTACAGATGTCACACGTCACGGAACCCAGAGGCTGGGACACCCAGCCCCTGCTGGAACGGGAGTCGGAGGTCCTCGCGATCCGACGCGCGGTGGACGTCCCCTGCGGCATCTCGGCCAGAGGTCCGGCCACCCGTCTCGGAGGCGTCCTGACCTTCGCCGGATCGGCCGGCATAGGCAAGACCACCCTGCTCAACGAGGCCCGCCGGCACGCCGGCGAACGCTCCTGCACGGTGCTGTTCGCACGCGGCGGCGAGCAGGAGCGGCAGGTGCCGTTCCACGTCATGCGCCAGCTCATCCAGCCGGCCCTCGCCGCCATGAGCGAGGACGAACGGCGCGACGCCCTCGGCAACTGGTACAGCATCGTCGCACCCGCCCTCGGACTGACGGCCGCGCCGAAGGGTCCGACGGGGCCCGACCCCCAGGGCGTGCGCGACGGCCTCGACTGGGTGGTCACGCATTTAGCGGTACGCAACGCCCCCGTCGTCCTCATCGTCGACGACGCGCACTGGGCGGACGCCGAGTCCCTGACCTGGCTGACCGCCTTCGCGGCCCGGGCGGAGGAACTGGCCATGCTGATCATGGTCGCCTGCCGGCCCGACGAGATCCCCGCCGACGCCGGCTCGCTGCGCGCCCTGATGGGGCGCCAGGGGACGCGTCCGCACGAGCTGGCACCGCTGACCACGAGCGCGGTGGCGCGCATCGTGCGCGACGCCCTCGGCGAGAGCGCCGACGACGTGTTCTGCCGGGAGTGCTGGGCGATCACCGGCGGAAACCCCTTCGAAGTCGTCGAGTTGGCGATGAAGGGCCGCGACCGCGGGCTGAAACCGCACCAGGAGAACATCCCCCAGCTCCGCGACCTGGCCTCGGCCGTCAAGGGCAGCGGCCTGATCGACCGGCTCGAACAGCTGGGTCCCTCCACCGTCCGCCTCGCGTGGGCCGCCGCCGTGCTCGGCACCGCGGTCCCGACCGGCATCGTCGGGGGCGTCGCCGCCCTCGGTGAGGCGCAGGCCACCGAGGCCATCGACCAGCTGCGGGCCGCGCGCATCCTGACCGTCCTCACCAGCGTGCGGCGCAAGGAGGTCGTGGAGTTCTTCCACCCCCTGATCGCCACCGCCGTGTACCGGTCGATCCCGCCCGGCGTGCGCGTCGCCATGCACGGGATGGCCGCACAGGCCCTGGTCGACGACGGGCACGGTGCGGCGGCCGCCGCCCGCCACCTGCTGGAGATGCATCCGGAAGGCGACCCGTGGGTGGTGCAGCAGCTGCGCCAGGCCGCACGCGAGAGCTTCTCCGCGGGCGCCCCCGACGCCGCCCGCCGCTATCTGGCCCGTGCGCTGCGCGAACCCCCGGACGTCGAGGACCGGGCCGAGGTCCTCTTCGAACTCGGCTCCGCCAACCTCCTGCACGATCCCACGACCACGATCAACCAGCTCAGGGCCGCTCTGGAAGAGCCCAAGACCGACCAGGGACTGCGGGAGGCGATCACCTACCGGCTCGCCCAGGCGCTCGCGCACACGGGCCAGCTGGCCGAGGCGTCCGCTCTCCTCGCGGAGGAGGCCCGGCGCGCCACCAGCTCCCGCACGCGGCTGCGCATGCAGGCCGAGCAGTTCAAGTGGAACTCGGTCCGGGTCGACGAGGAGAACTCGCCCGCCCGCTCCCGGCTCCTCTCCCAGTTCGCCAAGCGGCTCACGGGGCGCGGTCTGCCCGAGCGCCACATCCTGGGCCTGCGGTCCTGGGACGCCGCCATGCGCGGTGAATCCGTCGCCACCGCCCTGGAGTACGCGGATCAGGCGCTGGACGGCGGCATGAGCTGGACCGACCAGGACTTCGGTTTCGAGGTGCCGGCCGTCGTGGCGGTCACGCTGATGTACTGCGACCAGCCGGGCCGGGCCGAGGAGCTCTTCAACACCGCGATCCTCGAGTTCGAGGCGAAGGGCTGGCGCGGCGCGCACCTGTCCTTCGTCTACACGCTGCTCGGCTACGTCCGCTACCGGCGCGGACGGCTCGCCGAGGCCGAGGACTTCGTACGCAACGGCCTGCAGATCGCCGATCGCGTCGGCCACGGGATCCCGGCGCAGTGGTACGCGGTCGGCACCCTGATCGAGACGCTGCTCGCCCGCGGGAACACGGAAGAGGCCCAGCGGGTCGCCCAGACCTACAAGCTCGCGGACGGCTTCCCCAAGGCGGTGGTCTATCCCGACCCGCAGGCCGTGTGGGGCAAGCTCCTCCTGGCCCAGGGCAGGATCGAGGAGGCCGAGCACCACCTCAGCGCGGCGGGCAGGCGCCTCGACCTGCGCGGCACGCGCAACCCCTCCTGGAGTCCCTGGCAGCTCGACCTGGTGCGGGCGCAGGCGACCCACGCGCCCGAGCTGGCACGCGCCACGGCGGCCGAAGCGGTCTCCCGGGCCCGCGCGTTCGGAACGGCCAGCGTGATCGGCCACGCCCTGCGCGTCGCGGCGTCCGCCACGGACGCCGCCCAGGCGAGCGGCCTGCTGCAGGAGGCGGTGGACCACCTCGAACAGTCCCCGGCCGCCAGCGAACTCGCCCACGCGCTCATCGACCACGGGACGGTCCTGCACACCATCGGCGACCCGCACCTCGCGGCCCAGCAGATCTACCGGGGCATGGAGCTCGCCTCCGCCTGCGGGGCCGACGGCCTCGCGAACCGGGCCCGTGCCCAGCTCGCGTCGTCCGGTCTGCGCCCGCGCCGACTGCACACCTCGGAGCAGGACACCCTCACCGTGGCGGAGCACGCGGCGGCCGGGCACGCCGCGCGCGGCCTCGACAACCGGGCGATCGCCACGGCGATGAACACCGACGTGCACGTGGTCTCCGAGCTGCTGTCCGCGGTCTTCACCAAACTGGGGACCGACCGGCTCGGACTGCACCGGGCACTCGAGGTCTGACCGTCCGGCCGGCCCCCCTCGCGGGGGCCGGTGCCGGGCCCTTCGCGCGCCGGTGGCCGGGCGGCCGGGAGACCGTCCGTACGGGGTCTTCCCCGGTCAGTGGGCCCGGCCGCCGGCGGAGTCACCGGGGGCGCCGGGGTCACCGTGTCCGGGCTCCAGGGCCTTCTTGAGGTTGCGCAGGGTGGTGCGGATGTTGCTCCGCTGGAACTCGGCGAAGGTGCGCCCCCGCGTCGCCACCCGGTCGAAGGCGTGGGCGACGAAGTCCGGCCAGCCACGGCGGTCGTCGGTCCACGTCTCGGTCACCCGGGTGCCCTCCGGGACCGGCTCGAACCGGTACTCCCAGGTGGCGATGGGGCCGCGTATCCGCGGACGGCGGACGCCGATGGCGTGCACCCGGAACCGGAACAGCCGGTCCTCCTCGACGGCCGTCACCGTGCACCGGGTGGTCCAGCGGAAGGCGCCCCGCTTGTTCCGCCCGTCGAACACCGTCCCGACCCGGGTCCCGCCGTCCCCGTGGACGGTGGCGCCGAGGTTCTCCGGACTCCACTCGCCCATCCGGGCGGGATCCGCGACGTGCCGGTAGACATCGGCGGGCCGGACGTGGACGACGATGCTGTCGGACACCGTGAACGTACGAGACATGGCGCTCCCTCTGTGGCCCACCGACGCTACCGTCCCTCGCCCGCCCTGGCTACCTTCCAGTAACTTCCGGGCGCCCACGGAGGCCACGGGCCGGCCTCAGCCGACCTTGATGCCGATCACGCAGGTGTCGTCGTCCGTATCGGAGCGGCTTTCGGCGAGGAGGCGGTCCAGCTGGCCGTCCAGGTCGCCGGCGCCCGCCGCGGCCGCGGTCACGAGGTGGCCGAGGGAGTCCTGGACGGAGCAGTCGCGCCGTTCCAGCAGCCCGTCGGTGAACATCAGCAGGGTGTCGTCCGGTTCGAGCCGCACCTCGCGCTCGACGTACGTGACGTCGGGCAGGGCGCCGAGGAGCAGGCCCTCGATGAGCGGGAAGGCGTGGGCCTCGCCGCCGCGGACGAGTACGGGCGGCAGGTGACCCGCCCGTGCCCAGCGCATCACCCTGGTGCGCGGGTCGAAGACCCCGCAGACGGCGGTGGCCGTGACGTGCTTGGCCAGGTGATGGGTGACCGTGTTGAGCCAGGTCAGCAGCTGGGCCGGGCCCGCACCGGTGACGGCGAGGCCGCGCAGGGCGTTGCGCAGCACGACCATGCCGGTGGCCGCCTCGATGCCGTGACCGGCGATGTCCCCCACGGACAGCATCACCAGCCCGGAGGGCAGGACCACGGTGTCGTACCAGTCCCCGCCGACGAGCGACTCGGTCTCCGCCGGCCGGTAGCGGACGGCGACCCGCAGGCCCGGGGCCTCGATGGCCGGCGGCGAGGGCGGCATGATGGCGTGCTGGAGCTGGAGGGCCAGCCGGTTGCGTTCGGCGGACTCCGCCTCGCTGTGGGCGAGCTGGTCCCGGGTCGCGGCCAGCGCGACCTCGGTCCAGTGCTGCGCGGAGATGTCCTGGTAGGCGCCGCGCACGGCATGGAGCCGCTGGTCCGCGTCGAGCACGGGCTCGGCGATGACCCGGATGTGGCGGGTGATGCCGTCGGACCGCTGGAGGCGGAAGTTGACGGAGGCGGGACGGCGGTGGCGCAGCACCGCCCGCAGGAACCGGCCGAGGGCGGCGGAGTCGTCCGGATGCGCGTAGCCGGGCAGTTCCCGCAGCCGGACCGCGGGCGCGGCGGCGGGGAGTCCGTGGAACGCGTAGATCTCCGCGCTCCAGGTGGTCTCGCCGGTGGCGAGGTTCTCCTCGAACCCGCCGATCCGGCCGAGGCGCTGGGCGTGCTGGAGGAGGTTGGCCAGCCGGGCCCGCTCGTCCTCGACCCGCCAGATCAGCAGGACGGCGGCGCCGTGGCGGCTGACGCTGATGTCCGCGACCGAGGTGAGCGGGATCTGGTCGACGAGCGCGGTCAGGCTCATGCGTTCGGCCCGGAACGGCTCGCCCGTCGCGTGGACGCGCTCGATGATGTCGAACAGTCCGCACTCCCCCGCGGCCATCGGATAGGCCTCCAGCAGCAGCGCGCCGTTGACATCGCCGCGCGGCCGTCCCACCGGGTCGACGAACCGGCTGCCGACGTGACGGATCCGGAAGTCGCCGAGCCGGCCCTCGGAGTCGAGGACCGGCGTCAGCACCACGGCGGGATCCTGGAGTCCCTCGGCGAGGTCGATGAGCTCCTCGACGTCCGGGAGCACCGCGTCGGTGGCCGTGGGGTCGCGCGGGGGCGCGGCGTCCATGGTGTGGGCGCAGAGCTCGGCGAGGGCCTCGACCTGCCGCTCGATCTGCGGCGGCTGCGGTGCCAGGGGTTCGGGCCAGCAGATCTCGAGGACCCCGTGGATCCGTCCGCCCGTCCCGGCCGGTACGGCCATCCGCCCGCCGTCGGGCCACTGGAGGTGGCCGATCGACGGCAGCCCTTCGTGTGCGAGGCGGGCGAGGGTGACCAGCCGGCGCTGGCGCAGCGCGAGGCCGGCGACGGTGGACACGCCGGGGGGGACGTGGCGCCAGCGCGCGGCCTCCCGGGCCGGGAACCCGGCGTGGCCGGCGAGGGCCAGCGAGCCGTCGGGCACCGCGGTCCACACGGCGACGGCGACGGCTCCCAAGGGCCGCAGGGCGTTCGTCAGGAGGGCTTCGGCCACCGCCTGGGTGTCGGCCGCGGCGGCCAGTACCCCGCTCTCGGCGGTGCGCAGCCGGACCGCCACCGTGGCGGAGGGATCGGCCGGTTCCTGCGCCGTCGCGGCGCGCTCGACGAACTCGGCGGCGATCTCGCTGACGTGGTCGCGGGACGCCTGGTTGACGATGTCGGCGGCGAGTGCGAGGGGGGACATCCCGCTCTCGCGGCACAGCAGGTCGAGCTGCCGGGCCGCCGCGGCCGGGGTGCAGCGCAGCTGTCCGATCAGGATGCCCTTGGCGAGCTCGACCAGGGCCCGGCCGTCGGCGGCCGCCTGTGCCTCCAGCACCTCCCGGCGCAGCCGTTCGACGGTGGCCACCAGACGTCCCAGGGGGGTCGGGGACTGCTGCGGGACCCCGCTCGCGTCCTGGCCCGCGGCCGGCTCTCCCTGGCGGCGCCCGCCGTCGTGCCGTCGGGCGTCCCCGGTCATCGCGTGAGCCAGTGCCGGACGCGGGCGATGAGGTCGTCGGCGTCCACCGGCTTGGTCACGTAGTCGCTGGCGCCCGCGGCGAGGCTCTTCTCCCGGTCCCCGGGCATCGCCTTGGCGGTGACCGCGATGATGGGCAGACCGGCGTACGCCGGCATCCGCCGGATCTCGGCGGTGGCCGCGTAGCCGTCGAGCTCGGGCATCATCACGTCCATCAGGATGATGTCGACGCCCGCGTTCCGGGTGAGGGCGTCGATGCCCTTGCGGCCGTTCTCCGCGTGGAGCACGCGCATGCCGTGCAGTTCCAGGATCCCGCTGAGGGCGAAGAGGTTGCGGGCGTCGTCGTCGACGACGAGGACCGTGCGCCCGGCCAGGTCCCCGTCGAGCACGTGGGCGCTGAGCTGCCGCTGGGTGTCGCCGTGCACGAGGGGCGGCACGTCTCCGGGCTGCTCGGCGGACAGGTGGAGCGCGATCCGCTCGCGCAGTTCGTCCAGGCTGGACAGCAGTTCCACGTGGCGGGACGCGGACCGCTCCCGCAGGGCCTTCTCCTGGCCGTTCCTGGCCCGGGGGTTGTTGTGGGCGAGGACGGGGAGCGAGGAGAGGGCCGGGTCTCCGTCGAGCGCGTCGAGGAAGCGCATGGCTTCGCCGTCGGGCAGGTCCAGCTCCAGGACCACGCAGTGGAAGGAGTCGGACGCCAGGGCGGCGGCGGCCTCCCGGGAGCTGGTGGCGTTGACCATCTGGATGCCGCCGGGCTCCCCCGTCGCGTGACGGTGGGGGGCGAAGTCCCGGCCGACGCTCTCGGCGACCAGGGAGAGCAGGCCGTTGGGGCGTTCCTCGATCACCAGCAGACGGCGGGCCTGCCGCTGCGCCGGGAGGAGCGGCGGGTCCGGACGGACCGGATCGGGCGTCCCGGACGCGTCGGCGGACGGGAGCGCCGCGGGGGCGTCGGAGCCGGGGGCGTCCTCGTACACGGCGCGGCTGACCGGCAGGTAGAGGGTGAAGGTGCTGCCCTGGCCGGGGGTGCTCTCCGCGGTGACGGCCCCGCCGAGGAGCTGGGCGATCTCACGGCTGATGGAGAGCCCGAGGCCGGTGCCCCCGTATTTGCGGCTGGTGGTGCCGTCGGCCTGCTGGAAGGCTCCGAAGACGGACTCCAGCTGCTGCTCGGGGATGCCGATGCCGGTGTCCCGTACCCGGAAGGCCAGCATGGGTCCGCGGCGGGGAAGTCCCGTGGGGGCGTCGGGGGCGGCCGCCGGTTCGATGCGCAGCTCGACGCCGCCGCGCTCGGTGAACTTGACGGCGTTGGACAGCAGGTTGCGCAGGACCTGGCGCAGCCGGGCGTCGTCGGTGAGCAGGCCGTCGGGGGTGTCGGGGGCGGTGGTGACCGTGAAGTCGAGGCTCTTCTGCGTGGTCATCGGCCGGAAGGTGGCGTCGACGTACTCGAGCAGCTGGGGCAGGTCCACCCGCTCGGGATGGATGTCCATCTTCCCGGCCTCGACCTTCGAGAGGTCGAGGATGTCGTTGATCAGCTGGAGCAGGTCCGAGCCGGCCGAGTGGATGATGCCCGCGTACTCGACCTGCTTCGGGCTGAGGTTGCGGGTGGGGTTCTGGGCGAGCAGCTGGGCGAGGATGAGGAGGCTGTTGAGCGGTGTGCGCAGCTCGTGGCTCATGTTGGCCAGGAACTCCGACTTGTAGGTGGAGGCCAGCGACAACTGCTGCGCGCGGGTCTCCAGTTCCTGCCGGGCCTGCTCGATCTCGAGGTTCTTGGCCTCGATGTCGCTGTTCTGGCTGGCGAGGAGGGCGGCCTTCTCCTCCAACTCGGCGTTGGAGCGCTGGAGTTCCTCCTGCTGGACCTGGAGTTCCTCCGAGCGGGCCTGGAGTTCGCCGGTCAGCCGCTGGGACTCGCCGAGGAGTTCGTCGGTCCGGGCGTTGGCGACGATCGTGTTGACGTTGGCGCCGATGGTCTCCATCAGCTGGGCGAGGAAGTCGCGGTGCACGGGGGTGAAGGCCGTGAAGGAGGCGAGTTCGATCACTCCGAGCGCCTGGTCGTCGACGACGATCGGCAGGATGATCAGGCTGCCCGGGGTGGTGTGGCCCAGCCCGGAGGAGATGACGTATCCGCCGGGGACCTGGTCGGTGGCGATGATCCGGTGGCTGCGGGCCGCCTGTCCCACGAGGGACTCGCCGAGCGCGAACCCGGTGCTCTCCCCGGCCCCGGCGGGGCGGCCGTAGGAGCCGACGAGGGTGAGCACGGTGGCGCCGGGGCTTTCCTCGGCGAGGTAGAAGGCGCCGTACTGGGCGGCGACGAGCGGCGTCAGTTCGTCCATGACGAGTTCGGCGACGGCGGCGAGGTCCCGGTGGCCCTGCATCAGGCCGGAGATGCGGGCGAGGTTGGACTTGAGCCAGTCCTGCTCCTGGTTGGCCCGGGTGCTCTCCCGCAGCGAACCGACCATGGAGTTGATGTTGTCCTTGAGTTCGGCGACCTCGCCGGAGGCGTCGACCGTGATCGAGCGGGTCAGGTCCCCCTCGGCGACCGCGCTGGCGACCTCGGCGATGGCCCGGACCTGGCGGGTCAGGTTGCCGGCCAGCTCGTTGACGTTCTCGGTCAGGCGCTTCCAGGTGCCGGACACTCCCTCGACCTCGGCCTGCCCGCCGAGCCGGCCCTCGCTGCCGACCTCGCGGGCGACGCGGGTGACCTCGGCGGCGAAGGAGGAGAGCTGGTCGACCATCGTGTTGATGGTGGTCTTCAGCTCCAGGATCTCCCCGCGGGCGTCCACGTCGATCTTCTTGGACAGGTCGCCGTTGGCGACCGCCGTCGTGACGAGGGCGATGTTGCGGACCTGCCCGGTGAGGTTGTTGGCCATGGAGTTGACGTTGTCGGTGAGGTCCTTCCACGTGCCCGCCACGTGGGGAACCTGTGCCTGGCCGCCGAGGCGGCCCTCGGTGCCGACCTCACGGGCCACGCGCGTCACCTCGTCGGCGAACGCGGACAGCGTGTCGACCATCGTGTTGATGACGCCGGCCAGAGCGGCGACCTCGCCCTTCGCCTCGACCATGATCTTCTGCGAGAGGTCGCCGCGGGCGACGGCGGTGGCCACCTGGGCGATGGAGCGCACCTGGCCGGTCAGGTTGGACGCCATGACGTTGACGTTGTCGGTGAGGTCCTTCCAGGTGCCGGAGACCCCCCGGACCGTGGCCTGGCCCCCCAGGTTGCCCTCGGTCCCGACCTCGCGGGCCACCCGGGTCACCTCGTCGGCGAAGGCGGACAGCTGGTCGACCATCGTGTTGATGGTCTCCTTCAGCTCCAGGATCTCCCCGCGGGCGTCCACGCGGATCTTCTGCGTCAGATCGCCCTGGGCCACGGCGGTGGTGACCTCGGCGATCGAGCGCACCTGGGCGGTCAGGTTGTCGGCCATGACGTTGACCGATTCCGTCAGGTCCTTCCAGGTTCCGGAGACGCCCTTGACGTCCGCCTGGCCGCCGAGCCGGCCCTCGGTGCCGACCTCGCGGGCCACCCGGGTGACCTCCCCGGCGAAACCGGAGAGCTGGTCGACCATCGTGTTGATGGTCTCCTTCAGCTCCAGGATCTCCCCGCGCGCCGTGACGGTGATCTTCTGCGAGAGGTCGCCCTTGGCCACGGCGGTCGCGACCTGGGCGATGGAACGCACCTGGGCCGTGAGGTTTCCCGCCATGAAGTTGACCGAATCCGTGAGGTCCAGCCAGGCGCCCCCCACTCCCGGTACGTCGGCCTGGCCGCCCAGCGTCCCCTCGGTGCCCACTTCGCGGGCCACCCGGGTCACCTCGGAGGTGAACAGCGACAGCTGGTTGACCATCCCGTTGAAGACGGTGGCGATCTCGCCGAGCAGCCCGTCCGCCGCATCGGGCAGGCGGGTGCGGAAGTCCCCGTCGCGCACGGCGGTCAACCCGGCCAGCAACTGGCGCAGTTCGCCGTCGCCGATCGCGCCCTCACCCGGCACCGCCGGCGCCCCGCTCGGTGAATCCGTGCCCACCCGCTCGGCCATCCGCCAACCTCACTCTCGATACCGGTCCGCTCCCCGGTGCGCGGGGCATGACAGGAGCCCGGCATCAGGGCGTGCCGGCTCGCCCGGCACCCGCCGTGGCACCGGTCGGGTGAAGGCTAGCGCCGCCGGGAGGGCGCTGGGCACGGTCGGTCACACCGGGGGCAGCACCCCGAGGGCGTCGTCGACGCTCTCGTACAGGGAGAGGACGGTATCGGCACCGGTCACGGCGAAGAGCCGTCGCAACTGTTCCCCGGGGGCGGCGATGCGCAGGGCGGTGAGGTGGTGCATCCGCAGGAGGAGGTTCAGGAACGAGGAGTCTCCGAACGTGATGGAGCCGACGTCGAGGACCACCGGCGCGTGCCCGTCCGCGGCCGCGGTCAGGGCCTCCTCCAACGGCGCCAGCGTGTCCTGGTCGAGCTCGCCGCGGGCCGCCACCACCCACCCTGATCCCGCCGGATAGCTGTCCGCGACCACACCTCGCTGGTACGCGTCCCCTGCTCCGGTCATGTCCGCCTCCCCCGTTCGCTCCTGTACGTCCTGGTCATGGGAGTATGCCTGTTCGTGGCGTCGGCGCGGTCTGCCCGGCCGTCACGAAGTCCCCTCGGACGCGCGCGGGGACCGGGGAAACAATAAATTGACCTCGAGGTGTGTAGAACCGAGAAGCCCGGGCAGAAGCGCCCGAGCAGTCGTCGTCAATCGGGAGGGAGCGGCCGCCATGTCTCGCTCGGCCACCGCCGTAGGACCCATTCGTGCAACCGCCACGCAAGTCCCCGCTCGTGACCGAGGTGTCGCCGCGCCGCCGGCGCCGGCCGTGGACCCGTTCCAGGTGGAGAACGCCCGCGAGATGGCGCCCGGCGACGCGCGGGAGCTGTCACGGCTCTTCTTCGCGAAGCTGCGCACCCTGGAAGAGGGGACGCGCGAGTACCAGTACACCCGCAACACCCTGATCGAGATGAACCTCTCGCTCGTGCAGTTCGCCGCGCGACGGTTCCGGGCCCGCGTGGTCGGCGGGGGTCTCGACATGGACGACATCATCCAGGTGGGGACCATCGGCCTCATCAAGGCCATCGACCGCTACGACCTCGGGCGCGAGGTCGAGTTCTCCACGCTCGCCCTCCCCTACATCACCGGCGAGATCAAGCGCTACTTCCGCGACAGCACGTGGGCCGTACACGTCCCCCGCCGTCTGCAGGAACTGCGCACGGAGCTCGCCAAGGCGCAGGAGTCCCTCACCGACGTCCTGGGCAGGGCGCCCACCGTCAAGGAGGTCGCCCAGCACCTGGAGCTGTCCGAGGACGAGGTCATCGACGGGCTGGTGGCCGCGAACGGCTACACGAGCGGGTCCCTCGACACCGCCGCCGCGGACGGTGACGCGCCGTCCTCGACGAGCCGGACGACCCGGCCGCTGGCGGAGCGACTCGGCACCGTCGACCCGGGCATGGAACTCTTCGAGGACTTCCACACCCTCGCGCCGCTGCTGCAGGAGCTGGACGACCGCGAACGGCACATCCTGCAGATGCGGTTCGGCCAGGAGAAGACCCAGGCCGAGATCGGCGCCGAACTGGGCATCTCGCAGATGCAGGTCTCCCGGATCCTGTCCCGGACGCTGACCCGGCTGCGCGCCGGCATGCTCACGGCCTAGGCCCGGGCCATGACGTCCTCTCACCGACACGACCGCTCCGCCTCCCCCGCGGGCGCGCTACCGCGCCAGGACGACGCGGCGGAGGCGGACGCGCTCGTGCGGCGTGCGCAGACGCGTACGGGGACGGGCGCGACGGTTCCGCTGACCGCCCAGCCGTTGCAGGACCGCGCCGGCGCTCGCCTGAGCGGCAACTGCGACCTGGACACCCGGCAGTCGCTGTCCGCCGCCCTCGGTATCCTGGCCGGGGTCTCCGGGGCCGTCGTCCATCTCGATCTTTCGGCCGTGGCCTTCCTCGACCCGGCCGCGGTCGCCGCCCTCGTACAGGCGTCGGCCGCCCTCAACGGGCAGGGGCGTCGCCTCCTGCTCCACGACCCGCCATACTCGCTGCGCAAGGTAGTGGAGATGTTCCCGGACGAATGCGCCGCGCTGGAGGTCGCAGCATGATCACTGTTCCTGCGCCCGCCGAGGCCGGGGCCTTCGTCCACCCCGCCCTCTTCTACCAGGACCTCGACGCCTACCTGGCCGGGGTGGGTGGCTTCGTACGGGGCGCCCTGTCGGCCGAAGAACCGGTCCTCGTCGCGGTACCGGGCGCGCACCTGGACGCACTGCGCGAGACCCTCGGCGAGAACGCGGCCGAGGTCACCTGGACGGACATGACGGAGCTGGGCCGCAATCCCGGCCGCATCCTGGCCGCCCTGCAGGACTTCGCCGACCGCCACGCGGGCCGGGCGGCCCGGATCGTCGGCGAGCCGATCTGGCCCGGCCGCTCCCCCGCCGAGGTGCGGGAGGCCACCCGTCACGAGGCCCTCATCAACACGGCCTTCGACGGACGGACGGCCACCATCCTGTGTCCGTACGACGTACGGGGCCTCGCGCCGTCGGTGGTGGCCGACGCCCGGCGCACGCACCCCTTGCTGATCGAGCGGGGCGGGGAGCTGCCGAGCCCGGCGTACACCGAGGCCTCGCGGGTCTCCGCGGACTGCGATCTCCCCCTGCCCGAACCCGACGGCGCGGTGCTCCGGCTCGACTACACCTTCGGAGGCCTGGCCGCGGTGCGCGAGCACGCCGAGAGGTGGATCCGCGCGACGTCCCTGCCCCCGGAGCGGCGGGGCGATCTCGTCCTGGCCATCAGCGAGGCGGCCGCGAACTCGCTCGCCCACGGAGGCGGGAAGGGCACGCTGCGGCTGTGGACCACCACGGGAGCCGGGCCGCGGGAGGTCATCGCCGAGATCCAGGACGGCGGCCGCCTGACCGACCCCCTGGCGGGGCGGCGCCGGCCTTCCCTGGCCTCGGCCCAGGGCGGCCGCGGCCTGTGGATGATCCACCAGCTCTGCGACCTCGTCGAGGTCCGCGCCGCGGACAGCGGCTTCACCCTGCGGCTCCACGTGGAAACGCCCTGAGAGCGGCGGTCCCCTACACTGTCGAAGGCAAGTCCGAGTGGCCTCGTACCACTGGGGGGCGTACGGACAGTCCGGGACGACGACCGTGGCTGGGCCGGGTGAGTCCCGGGGACGAAGACCAGTGCCAACGTGGGGGTGAACGACCGCTGTGGGGATCATCGGACCGGAAACGGGCGATCCAGTGACTGCCGGCCTTCCCGTCGGAGGGCAGCGCCGCCGGCTCGCCCTGGCGGGCGTCCGCGGATCCGTGGCCAAGGGCCGCGAGTTCACGCGCCAGGCCCTGCGGGACTGGGGCTGGGACGGGACGGACACCTCCGAGGACACCCTGCTGCTCGTCTCCGAGCTGCTGACCAACGCGTCACTGCACGCGGACGGTTGCCACGAACTCGTGCTCACGGCCGGGGAGACCCTGCGCATCGAGGTGTGCGACGGTACGACGGCCCTGCCCGCCCGCGATCCGGCCCCGCAGCGCGGCGTCCCGGGCGGCCACGGCCTGTACATCGTGGAGCGGCTCTCCGACCGCTGGGGCGCGCGCACGCACGGACAGGGCAAGGCCGTCTGGGCCGAGATCGACGCCGCCCGGCTCATGTCCGGCAGGCCCAAGGAGCGATGACCGCTCCGGCGCGGGGCCGCGGAGGCCGCGGAGGCCGTTGACGTCGGCCGGCGGATGCCGGATCGCGGTGCTGGAGCCGCGTCCACGGGGTATCCGCGACGTATGGAAACCTCTTCGGAACGGTCGCGCGGCTCGCGCCGCGCGTGGTGGGGGCGGCTCGCCGCCGGCCTGACGGTGGTCGTGGTGCTGATCGTGCTCGTGGCACGCTTCAGCCTGGTTCCGGGATTCGGCAGCCTCTTCGGCGAGGACACCCGGGACCGCTCCGGTCCCGCGCTGCTCAAGTCCATCCAGGACATGGACCGTTACGAGGCGGCCGTCGGCAACTTCCAGGTGGTCGTGGACCTCGAGAAGGACGCGGCGCTGCTGCCGGACGCGATCCGCGGCACCCGCACGCTGTACGTGGGCGCCGGCGCGGTCAGCGGCTACGTCGACTTCGGCGGGCTGGCCGAGGGGAACGTCACCGTGAACGGCGACCGCACCAAGGCCTCGGTCACGCTGCCGCACGCGGTGCTCGGCACGGCGGCCCTCGACCCCGACCGCTCGTACGCGGTGTCGAAGCAGCGGGGCCTGCTGGACCGGATCGGCGACCTGTTCTCCGACAATCCGGCCGGTGAACAGGCCGTGCAGAAGCTCGCCGTGCAGCACATCGACGAAGCCGCCCGCGACAGCGGGCTCGCCGAGCGCGCCGAGCGCAACACCAGGTCGATGCTGGAGGGGCTGCTGCGTTCGCTGGGCTTCAGCGAGGTGACGGTCGTCTACGGCTGAACGAGCGGGCCTTCCCGGACGGCCGCGAGGAGGAACGCGTGCCCCGCCGGGTCGGTGTACCGGCGCAGCGTCGTGCGGTTGTCGAGCCGGGTGCCGTCCTCCTGGGCGGCCACGGGGCGCGCACCGAGGGCCACGGCCTCGCGCTCGGCCTCGTCGAGCGAGTCCTCCGCCACCAGGATCCGCAGATGGGTCTGCTGGGAGTCCTCCGGCGGGGGCCAGGCCGCCGGGACGTGCGCCGGGTCGCGGCGGACCCCGAGCACCACCACGCCGGCGCTGCCGGTGACGAGGAACAGTTCCCCGTCCCCCGGGGCCGGGCCCGACGTGGCGTCGAGCAGTTCGGCGTAGAACCGGGCCAGGGGCTCGGGTTCCGCGCAGTCCAGGACGAGAACGCTTGTCTTGAGTACGGTCATGCCCCGCGTGTGCCCTGCGTCGTCACCCGTACACGCGCCGTACCCGCCGAACGCGCCGTACCCGCCGGACGCGCCGTACCCGCCGGACGCGCCGCACGCGCCGGGGCCGCCCGTTCCGGGGCGTGCGGCCCGGCCGCATGGGCTCCCCCGCGGCGGGTACCCGCGCACCGAGACGTCCTGAGAGACGGACCGCACCGCAGGGTGCGGGCTGTCGACGACACGGAAGGGGTGCGCATGTCGCATGTCGAGGAGTATGTCGAGGTCAATGTCCCCGTACGCACGGCATACAACCAGTGGACGCAGTTCGAGGAGTTCCCCGCGTTCATGGAGGGGGTCGAGCGCATCGACCAGCGCACGGACACGCTGACCCACTGGGTGACGAACGTGAACGGGGTGGAGCGCGAGTTCGACGCGCAGATCACCGAGCAGCTCCCGGACCGGCGCGTCGCGTGGATGACGGTCGGCGGGGAGACCCACCAGGCCGGGCTCGTCACGTTCCAGCCGGTCGACGCGACCACCACCAAGATCGTCCTGCACATGAACTGGGTGCCGGACGGCCTGGCCGAGAGCACCGCCGACGTGCTCGGCTTCGTCAAACGCCAAGTCGCGGGAGACCTCAAGCGGTTCAAGCTGTTCATCGAAGCGCGCGGGGTCGAGACCGGCGCCTGGCGCGGTGAGGTCTGAGCGCGATGAGATTCGGGGCCGCGAACAAGGGCGCACGGAGCGCAGCCCGGGGCGGCGGGTTCCGCGAGGTCACGGCCCGCAGCGGGCTGGTCACGCGCGGGGCGCTGTACGTACTGATCGGAGTGCTGGCCGTGCGCGTCGCCTTCGGCGACGGCGGCAACGAGGCCGACCGCCAGGGGGCCCTCCAGGAACTCGCGGAGAAACCGTTCGGAGTCGTCCTCATCTGGGCCGTGGGCATCGGCCTGGTCTGCATGATGCTGTGGCGTCTGTCGGAGGCGGTGTTCGGCGCGGCCGGGCCCGAGGGCGACAAGCCCACGAAACGGCTGGCATCGGCCGGCCGGTGCGTCTTCTACGGCGCGGCGGCCTTCTCCGTGCTCACGTTCTCGGCGGGCGGCGGGCGCTCCGGGGACCAGCAGTCGCGCGACGTGACCGCGAAGGCGCTCGATCTGCCCGCCGGCCAGTGGCTGGTGGGGGCCGCCGGGCTCGGGATCGCGGTCGCGGGTCTGGTCATCGCGGTGCAGGCGGCTCGGCGCACGTTCCGCAAGCACCTCGCCATGGGCGGGACTTCGGCGCGGTGGCGCACGGCCGTGGACGTCCTCGGGGTGAGCGGAGGCCTGGCCCGGGGAACCGTGTTCGCCGCGGCCGGCGGCTTCGTCGTGTACGCGGCGGTGCGCTACGACCCCGCGCAGGCGAAGGGGACCGACGACACCCTGCGGTCGTTCACCCACACGGCGGCCGGGCCGTGGCTGCTGGTCGCGGTCGCCGTCGGGCTGGTGCTCTTCGGGGTGTTCTCCTGGGCGATGGCCCGGTGGCGCGAGGTCTGAGGTCTGACGTCCGCCGCGGAACCCGCGGCGGTGGTTTGGTGGGTGGGGGGTGGGGGCGGGGGGGGGCTCGGACCCCCCAGAGAGCGGGCGGGGAGGGAGCGAGAGCTGATAGGGGGCA
>NZ_JBSGWY010000004.1:46414-56079 GCF_053609145.1 Streptomyces sp. NPDC054961
GTGGGGGTCGGTTTTTGTGTTGCTTCGCGGCGCCCCCCCCCCCGCGGCGCCGGGGGGGGGGGGGCCGGGGCGCGCCCGCCCCCCCCCCCTTCTCGTCGTATCGGCCTCGTCGTGGCGGCCGTGTCGTGTCGGCCGCGTACCGCTTTCGGCCGTGGCCCCGCGCCTACCAGTAGTGGCGTCGGCCGCCGACCGCGTGCCCGACCGAGCCCAGGATCCACAGCACCGCACCCACCACGAGCAGGATGATCCCGATGGTCCACAGAATGGAGATTCCGGTCAGAAAGCCGATGAGCAGAAGAATGAGCCCGGCAAAGAGCATGATGTCCTCGTTCTCGTGTGGGGAATGCGGCGGACCGGTTGGATCCGCCGTGGTGCCGTGGATCGCGTCTACCCTCCAACCCCGTCTTTATCTGGGCGGCGGTCCGATCCCTGCGGGCCTATCGCCACGCCGGCGAACGGGGCGGGCGGAGCGCGCTGCGCCCCTGGTCCCAGGCCCCGCGGAGGTGGTCCGCGAGACGGTCCTCCAGCAGGACGGTGGCCGCGCAACCGAACGCGATGTCCTCCTCGAGGGCGGGTTCGTCGGCCAGGAGGCCTCCGATGACCTCGTGGCGGACGACCTGTTCGTGGACGGCGTCGGCCTCCACGTGCTCGGTGTAGAAGAGTGCGGCGGCGGGCCCCGCGCCGCAGCGCCGCAGCGCCTTGGCCAGGCGCCTGGACCCGGGCGACGAGGTGACCTCGACGCACGCGAAATGGCCGACGAGAGCGCCGCGCAGGGCGCGGTGGAGCCCGAAGAGGGACATGAGGTTCACGGTCGCGAGCAGGGGCGCCGGCGCACGGTCCAGGTAGCGGCCGTACGCGGGGTCCAGCTCCAGGTCGGTCATGAGGTCCGCGAAGAGCCGTGCGTGGACGCGGTCGGCGCGGCCGGCGCCGAACTCGTCGTACTCGATGGCGGCCATCGCGGCCTTGGCCCGTCCCCTGAGCCGGGGGATGACCCAGGCGTGCGGGTCCGCCTCCTTGAGGTGGTAGAGGGAGCGCAGGGCGGCGTACTCGCGCAACTGCCAGAGTTCGCCCTCGGTTTCGAGGTGGTGGCTGAGGCTGCCGGAGAGGTCCGCGGGCTCGACGAGGAGCGGCGCGAAGGCCTCCTCGACCGATCGGGGCGCGTCGGGCAGTTCGGTGCGCAGGGCGTGCAGGAAACGGGTTTCCATGGCCTGGCGCAGTCGCAGCAGCTCCGGATCCCATTCGCGATCGTCGTCCACGCCCTCGAAGCCCCGGTAGTGCAGCTCGTACAGCAGGTACAGCGCGAGCTGGAGGTCCTCTCCCCACGGATCCGCCTTCAGCACGGACCCGACGGCGTACACCGGTGAACTGCCGGAGCGCAGGGCCCGCGTCACGGCGCGGGACAGCTCGCCACGGCCCTCGACGAGGCGGGGCCCGGCGGCCGGCGCGACCGTACTCGGGCTCGGGCCGGCACTCGGGCTCGGGCCGGCACTCGGGCTCGGGCTGGGACTCGGGCTCGGGCTCGGGCGGGGAGGGGTCATCGCGGGTTCCTGTCCTCGGGTGGCGGTGCGGCCCGCTCACGGCGGCGGTGGCTGGTGTCGCACCAGGGGTACGTACGGCTGCGGCGGCAGGTGCACACCGCGACCATGAAGCGGTCGGACCGGGCGACCGTCCCGTCGTCCAGGACGATCTCGACCGGTCCCTCGACCAGGACCGGTCCTCGCGGTTCCACGGACACCCGGCGGGCGCCCGCCCGCGCGGAGGCCGGGTCGGCGGCACTGTCAGAGGGCCTGGGCACGGATGATCACCAGCTCTTCCCACTCCTCGGCTTCGGCCGCCAGGCCCTGCCGTTCCAGCCACGCCCGCCGCGAACGCAGGACCGGGCCCCACGGCACGGAGGTCCGCGCCGTGATCCCCGCGGCCAGTCCCGCCCCGGTCAGCCGGCCGACGGTCTCCTCGGGCCCGCACATCGCCGAATGCACCATGAGCAGGACTCCGCCGGACCGCAGCAGGGGCCGGGCGCCCGCACAGATCCGGTCGATGACACGGCGCCCGTCGAGGCCCGCGTCCCAGGCCCGCTCCGGCCCGCGCGAGGGCAGCCGGGCCGCGGCGGCCGGGACGTACGGCGGGTTGGCGACGACCAGGTCGAAGCTGCGCCCGGAGGTGCGTGCGGCGAAGTCGCCGTGCAGGACCCGCAGGGGCACGCGGTGGCGCAACGCGTTCAGCCACGCCGTGGTCACAGCGGGCCACGAGACGTCGACCGCCGTGACCCGGGCTCCCCTGCCCGCGGCGTGCAGGGCCAGTGCGCCGGTGCCCGTACCGATCTCCAGCGCGTCCGTCCGGGCGCCGATGTCCTCCCGGGACAGCGCCTCGGCCAGGAAGCGGGTATCGGCCTGCGGCTGGTAGACGCCCGGCAGCGCGATCAGCCCGCCGGGCAGCACATCCGAGGTCAGCACCGTGGGGGACACTTTTTACCTCCGCGAGCGAATGCCGCCCCGGCTCCTCGGGGCGGGACGCGTTCCTGCACGACACGGTGCGGCTGCCCCGCCGGATGCGCCCCATCCGCACCTGCGCCGATCTTCAGAGGAACAGACGGAAACCACGGACGACGACGTGGTGCGTCCGGTCAGGGGGAAGGGGCCCGGACTCGTCGAGTCCGGACCCCTTCCCCCTGACGCACCACGTCAGACGATGCGGCCGCCGTAGGGGCCACGGGCACCCGTGGAGTAGTACGTGCCGAGCTCCGCCCGGTACTCGGCGTCGGCGAGGTGCTTGTCACGGTGGAACTCCGGGGCGTCCTTGATCTGCTCCTTCGTGGCGTCGACGTAGACCTTCTCCTCGCCCGCGTCGATCCGGACCACGGTGCTCGCCGGGAGGAGGACCTCCTTGCCGAAGATCCAGATCCCGGTGTCGACGACGAGGTAGGCGTCACCGACCTCGTAGGAGTGCTTGTCGACCTTGCCGATGTCGCCGTCGGTCGCCTCCACCTTGTAGCCGGTCAGATCGGCGCCCGCGAGGTGGTCGACGGCCGACTGGTAGCTCCACACATGCTCGGTCACGCGAACAGCTCCTCAGGTCACGGGGAGGGGACCGGCAGGGATGGTCCCTGAGGTCTCTCCCACCCCTTCTCGATGGCGTGGGCGTGGCATCGGCGCCCCGCCCGGACTCGGCTTCCCCTCCCCCGGCAGTTCATTCGCCGGGGGTGGTACCTCGAGCGGCGGACCGCCGCCCCGGCCAGGGCTCCTCCGCGGCCCGCAGGCCGCGTCGCTCCCGCCCGGTGAGGCCGCCCCAGATCCCGGACGGCTCCGGCGCCTTCAACGCGTGCCGCAGGCAGTCCCGCTGCACCGGGCACAACGCGCAGACCTCCCTGGCCGCCGCGTCCCGGCGCCCGGGGTCACGGTCCCGATCGCCAGCTGGCCGGAAGAAGAGGCGCGCGCCCAGCCCGTGGCAGGCGGCCTCCTCCTGCCATCGCCCGTCGCCCTCGGCGAGAGCCGGCAGCCGCGACGCGTTTCCCACCTCGGAACCTCCAACGGACACAGGGTCCGCGCGCGAGTCCGGACGCGCGGTCCCCTCCCGTATGACCCGCCCGCGGTACGTGAAACGCACGTCTACTTCTGGTGCCGCGCCCGCCTCACCCGGCGGACGAGCAGGGCCGTGGCCAGTACACCGGCGGCGGCGATCGCCGGGCGGCGGCCGCCCCGCCCCCTGACCGCGGCCCAGGGCGACTTCGCCCGGCCGAAGCGGGGGTTCCCGTGCCCGGCGAGCCGTCCGGCCCGGGAAGCGGCGCCGCGCACCTGGGCCGCGGTGCGGACCGCCCGGTCACGGACGGGATCGGGCGTCTTGTGCTCCACGAGGCGCACGACGTGCGCGGCCGTGTCCCGTATCCGGCCGGTGGCCCGCAGGACCGTGCCGCCGGCTGAGGCTGTCCTTGTCATCGGGGTGCCCTTCCTTCGAGTCGTCCGTGGCCGCCCGGGCGGGAGCGCCGTCGGGTCTGACCGTCACGTTGCGCGGATACCCGGCAACGGGCCGTTCACCCAGGCGAGTTCGGGGTGCGACCGGGCGGACCCCCACGCGACCTGACCACGGCTGGCCGTCGTCACAGGCCGAGGTCGAACCACTTCTCCTCGACGACGGACACGTCCAGACCGGCGAAGGAATCGTCGACGACCGCGTTGCCGGATCCCGCACCGATGACGACCAGATCGTGCTCACGCATGCCGTCAGGCTACGAGGCCGGGACCGGGCCGTCGCCCTGCGAACCTTTCCGGCCACAGCACTAGGGCGTGCCGTACGGGGCCCGGCCGTCGCCGGCGCGAGGATAAGGGCCTCGGGCCCGGGATCGCTGCCGGGCCGTGAAAGAAGGGGCACCGTGACTGCTTCGTTGACCATCGAGACCGAACGCCGCGGCACTACCGTGCTGATCAGTGTCATCGGGGACCTGGACGCGGCCGCCGCATCCGCGCTGCACCAGGCCCTGCGCGACATCACCACCGACACCACAGCCCTGATGATCGACCTGCACCACGTGCGGTACATGGACACCGCCGGCCTGCTCCTCCTGCTGGATCTGCACCGGCGCGCCGAATGCCTCGGCCTGCGGGTCCTGGCCGTCGGCTGGCAGCCCCAGCCCCAGCAGCTCATGGCCACCGTCGCCGGGATCCGGGGACCCGGCTCGGCCACCGGAGAGCGGTACGCGCTGGCCGGATTCCGCCATCTGATCGAAGGCCGCGCCGAACGGGCCCGCGCTCTCGACCTCGAGGCCTCCCGCACCTGACGGGCCCGCCTGTCCGACCGACGGGAACCGCGGCGCCTCCCGGGCGGAGCCGGTCCGGGCGGACGGGCGCGAGGTTCGCCCGGATGGGTCGTTTGACGTGCCGGACGACCCAAAAGGGGCATACCTTGCGTATTCACCCGATCGCTCCTCGCGGCCTTGGATTGAAGGGCTCCTCCCATGTCTCACACAGCGGACGCTCAGGTCGCTCCGGGCAGACCACTCCTCGCCCGGCCGACGGCCGCATCGGCCGTGGGGATGCTGATGGCCACCACCCCGTGCTCCGTCCGCGACGCGGAACAGATCCTGGCGGCGGCCGCGGACCTCGCCGACGTGAACGTGCTGGACCTGGCGGCGGCGATCACCGCCGGCCCCGGCGCGGGAGCCGTACCGGTCCGTCTGGAACGAGCCCTGCGCCAGGCCGTCCGGGCCGCACGCGCTCCGGCCCGGGTGAGGACGCCGCCGGCGGGGCTCCAGCCGAACCGCGAACGGGCCGAGGAGGTCCTCTCGCGCCTCCGCGGCTGCCAGGCCCGCCTGCTGGCCACGCCGGCCGACCCCGGCGCCCTGCGGGCCATGGACGACGCGGCGTACACGCTGTGCGTCCTCATGGGACGTCCCACCGCACACGGAGCGGTGCTGGCGGCGGAGGAACTCCTGGCGGCGCCGGCCTGACGCCCCGGGCGCGGGCGCCAGGCGCCGGCGCCGTGGAGCCCGGTGCCGGTGCCGGTGCCGGTGGGGCTAGGGGAGCTCGGGGACGAAGGGCAGGTAGTCCGACTCCGCGTCGGACGGAATCACCACGTAGCTGGCCTCGGGGACCTCGTTCCACACGCCCGGCAGGTCCCCGAGCGGCTCGGACACCACGATGCGGGTCGCGTCGGAGATCTCGCGGAGGTACTCCAGCTCCAGCTCCGGGTGGAGGTGGCGCACGGTCTCGGCGCGGCCGCTGTAGAACAGCGAGCGGGACTCGCCCCGGCTGGAGTAGCGGAAGGCCCAGACCCGCTCGCCGTCGCTCACCGCCACCGTCATCTGGAGCGGTTCCGGTACGCCGTGCTCCTTGCCGAGCCGTTCCACCAGCCCAGCCATCCTGGCGACCGCACCCGGGACGTCCTGGTCGAGGCCGTAGGTGACCGCCAGGTAGAACATCACCTCGGAGTCGGTGGACCCCTCGATGGACGGGAAGAGGGCCGGGTCGACGGCCATGCAGAGGTCCCGCTGCAGCCTCGGGAACTCCGCGATGGCCCCGTTGTGCATCCACAGCCAGCGGCCGTGCCGGAACGGGTGGCAGTTGGTCTGCTGGACGGCGGAACCCGTCGAGGCGCGGACGTGCGCGAAGAAGAGGGTGGAACGGACGTGCGCGGCGAGCTCGCGCAGGTTGCGGTTGTTCCAGGCCGGGGCGATGTCCCGGAAGACCGCCGGTGTGCCGTCGCCGTCGGCGCTGTACCAGCCGATGCCGAAGCCGTCGCCGTTGGTCGATTCGACACCCATCCGGGCATGGAGGCTCTGATTGATCAGAGAGTGCTCCGGGCGGTACAGCACGGCGTCGAGCAGCATGGGTGAACCCGAGTAGGCGAGCCAGCGGCACATGCGCACCATCTCCTTTCCGCTTCGTTCGCGGCCGGCTCCGAGCCTAACCCGGCCTCCCGCCCCTGCTGCCGCGCCGGGCCGCGGAGACGGTCGTGCGGGTGTCCCGAGGACCGGGAGGCCCGGCCGGCGAGAGGGCCGCGGACCGGACCCGCGCGGTACCTCCGGAGCCTCGGCGCGCTTGGCGGGCGTCCCGCCAACTCACCGTAGGGGAAAGGGAGTTCTACCTCCGACCGGCCGGTACGATGCCACGGGCGACGGGAGAGCGGGCTCGAGACCGAGGCTGCCGGGAGCGTACGGGTGCCCACCGGCGCCCGCGCCCGTACGCGGGCCATGGCCCGCCGGCCCGGACGAAGGCACGGACAAGCACCCGCGCGTCCGGGCGCGGGGCTACGCTCGGCACGGTGGAACGAGCAGAGGTACTCAAGCGAGTCATCGGCATCCTGACCGAGGCCCAGGACGTCCGCCGGGCAGCCGAGAACGGCCACGAGGACCCGGACGGCGGATACGCCGACGAGGCCGGTGACCACCCGGAGGAGACGGCCGGGGTGGCCACGATGCTCCTCAACGAGATGCTGCCGTCGATCAGCGTGCCGGCCGACGCCTCTCCGCAGCAGGTGGCCGCGCTGGTGGCCCAGGCCCTCGGCCCGGCCCTGCACACCATGGTCTCCGGATTCAGCCTGGCGTTCACCAGCCTCGCGATCGCGCACGACAGCGGCCGGACGGACGTCTCCGCGCTCGAGGTCCTCCGGGAACTCGCCCTCGAGGTCGAGGCGGGGGTCTACGACCAAGGCCCGTAGGAAGGGGCCGCGGGCGGACCGCGGCCCCCCGCCCCCCGGCAGCATCCGGCTCAGGTCCCGCGCCGCCGGCCCCCGCCGCCGGCCCGCCCCCGGCCCGCGTGCTCAGCCCGCGTCGTCGCGTTCGCGCGCCATCCTCTCCTCCTGCATCCGCCGCACTTCCTCGGGGCTCTTGCCCGAGACCGGCTTGCTGGCCTCGGGGTGTACCGGGTCCGGACCGGGGTGCTCCTGCATCTGCTCCTCGCGGCCCTTTCCCGGCTCCTGGCGCTTGGCCTCCATGCCGTCCACGGCTGCTCCTCTCCCACGGGACCGGTCGGGTCCCCACGACTCGTACCGCGCGCCTACCCGCGTCACGGAGCCGTAGACGAGCGGGCCGGGGAATCGACCGCCGCGGCCGCGCCGCGGCCGCCGTCGAGGTGAGGGAGGGGAGAAAGGACGGCCCGCCATGCGTCAGCCGGTGGCGTCGTGGGCAGGTGCCCCGACATGCCGGAAATGATCAACAAGCTCGTCACCCGCGTCGCGCGGAGCCGTCGCGAGCCGGTCGCCGTCCAGGCCCTGCGCTCCACGGCGGCGGCCGTCATCAGCTACGTCGTCGCCCTGCGCCTGAGCAGTGAGCCGAACCCGCTGACCGCCCCGCTGACCGCCCTGCTCGTCGTCCAGGTCACCCTGTACTCCACGCTGACCACCAGCATCCGCAGGGTGAACGCCGTGGTCGTCGGCGTCCTGATCGCGATCGGTTTCAGCGTGCTGGTGGGCCTCACCTGGTGGAGCCTCGGCCTGCTCATCCTGGCCTCCCTGGTGGTGGGCCGCCTGGTCCGGGTCGACGAGTTCGTCCCCGAGGTCGCGATCAGCGCCATGCTCGTCCTCGGTGTCACCCAGGTCACGGACACCGCCTGGGACCGCGTCCTGGAAACGGTCATCGGCGCGGTGGTCGGGCTGCTGGTCAACCTGCTCCTCGCGCCACCCCTCTGGGTCGGCCCGGCGGGTACCGCGATCACCGACCTCGCGCTGCGCATGAGCCGCCTGCTCGCCCACCTCGGCGAGGAACCCCTCGGACCGGCCAGGGTCGAACAGGCCGCGGCCCGGCTGTACGAGGCGCGGCGCCTCGACAACGACATCGCGCAGGTCGACGCCGCCCTGCGACAGGCCGAGGACAGCCTCCGGCTCAATCCGCGGGTCAAGGAGGGTCTGCTCTTCAGGCTGGTGCTGCGCACCGGCCTCGACACCCTGGAGATCTGCGCCGTGGTGCTCCGCGTGGCCTGCCGCACCCTGACCGACCTGGCCAAGGCCCGCCCCGACGGCCCGTTCTTCGACGCCGGGACCACGGCCGCGCTCCAGCAGGTGCTGCGCCACACCGCGATCGCCGTGGAGAGCTTCGCCCAGCTGATCACCGCACAGGTCAGCGCCAACGCCGAGGAGGCCGAGGCCCGGCTGACCGGGGAGCTGGCCGTGGCCCGGGACCACCGCGACCGGCTCGCGGAGCTGCTGCGGGCCTCCGCCCGCGAGGATCCGGCGCACTGGCAGCTGCACGGCGCGCTGCTCGCCGAGATCGACCGGGTCCTCGACGAGCTGGACGTCGACACACGGTCCCAGCGCCTGCTGGAGGAACTGGACCGCCACGCCCGCACGCGGAGCACGGGCGGGTTGCGCGGCCGGCTCCGGGGCGCACTGCCGGGGCTGCCGGGGAGGGACAGGGGTGAGGGTGCGCAGTGAAGTGACCAGGCGCGGTGCGGTGGCGGGTGGACGCCCCCACTGCTTGGCTGGAGGGGCCCGCCTCCCCCGAACCGAGGATTGATCATGAGCGGCGAGAACCAGCCGAGCGAGCGAGCCCGGCAGATGCGCGACAAGGCCCAGGAGCTGGAGCAGGCGGCGCAGCACGCCGCCGATCCCGCGGAGCGGCAGCGGCTGACGGAGAAAGCCCTGCACATCCGGGCGAAGAGCGAGCAGGAGAACGGCCGGGGCAGCGGCACCATGGACCCCATGTAGGCACGGGGCACGCGGCCGGCGCCGCGCCCGGCCGCGTCGGCCCCGTACCGGCGCGGCCGACACCTCGCGGGTTCACCCGGGCCAGGTGCCCGTCACCCGCCGGGTCGCCACGGCCCCCGACCGGTCGACGGCGGCCTTGACGACGGCGAAGATCGCGCCCTGGAGAGCGGCGGCGACGAGGACCTCCTTCCAGGAGCGGTCCTCGTCCGTGGCGCCGGGAGCATCGCCCTCCCCCTCGATGACCTTCCAGGCCTGCTTGAACGCCATCCCGGCGATCATGCCGCTGAGGGCGCCGAGAGCCATTCCGACCGGCTTGTACCCGATCTCGGATGCCTTCACCTTGTCACTCACCTTCTCCTTCGCTCGGTCGCTCCCCCTCGCGTCCACGCCCTTGCCGCGGGTCAGAGCCGCAGGTGAGGGCGCCGGCGTGAGCGGGTCGAACGCGTGAGGGGGGGGGGGGGGGGGGGGGGGGGGGGCCCCCCCCCCCCGGGGGGGGGGGGGGGGGCGGCGCCGGCGGGCCCCCCCCCCCCTCT
>NZ_JBSGWY010000004.1:56089-139192 GCF_053609145.1 Streptomyces sp. NPDC054961
CTCTGGCCCGCCCTCACATGACGCCCTCGGCCGAGACTAATCCACCCGACCGCCCCACGGCATCGACGCCCCCCAGCCCGCCCCCCCCCCCCCCCCCCCCGCGACGGGTCAGGCGGGGCGGCCGCCGAAGGGAGCGCCGCTCCCGTAGTACGTGCCCAGTTCGGCGTGGTAGCCCGCGTCACCGAGGTGCTTGTCCCGGTGGAACTCGGGAGCGTTCTTGATCTGCTCCTTGGACCGGTCGACGAAGATCTTCTTGTCCTCCGGGTCGATCCGGATCACCGTGCTCGCCGGCAGGAGGACCTCCTTGCCGAAGATCCATACGCCGGTGTCCACGACCAGATAGGCGTCACCGACCTCGTCGGAGTGCTTGTCGACCTTTCCGATGCTTCCGTCGGTCGCCTCGACCTTGTAGCCGGTCAGATCGGTGCCGGCCAGGTGGCCCGCCGTCGACTTGTAACTCCAGGCATGCTCAGTCACGCGAAAAACAACTCCTCCGGTAAGTGGCGGACGGAAGTCAATTCCTCGCCGTCCATCCTTTTCCGATGTCCTGCACGGCGGATGGTGTGTCCGCCTGAACTCCTCCTGCCCCGCCCCCGGCGACTCATTCGCGCGGGTCACGGCACGGCGCGCCTCAGGCCGCGCCCGCGGCGGGGCTGCCGGCGAGGGACGCGCCGAAGCCGTAGTACGTGCTGAGTGCGGAGCGGTAGTCCGCGCTGCCGAGGTGCTCGTCCCGGTCGAACTCGGGGGCGTCCGGCAACTCCCTCGTCCGAGGCCGACGATCCACTACCGGCCGGTTGCCCGGTCCCCGCGCCCGGAAACCCCGGTGGACCGGCCCGGCCGCGAAAGATCCGGCGCACCGCGGGTGTTTGTCCTCGGGCAGACGGGTCACAAGAGGTGGCGCAAGACGTTTCCGAGCGCACAGGGAGTGATCAGAAGTGTCGGGTGAGCAGAAGAACAAGGCCAAGACCGAGCAGGCCAAGGGCAAGATCAAGGAGATCGCGGGCCGCACGGTCGGGAACGAGCGGCTCGAGGCCGAGGGCCGCGGGGAGCAGATGAAGGGCGACGCGCGCGAGGCCAAGGAGAAGGTCAAGGACGTCTTCAAGCGCTGACCGCGCGCCCGCGCCGACCGTTCGCGCCGATGGGGCGGGGCCGGACCCTCGAGGGTCCGGCCCCGCCCCATCGGCGCTCCCGCCCGCGCGCTCGGGGCGCGCCCGCCGTCGCCGTGTGCCGCCGCGCGGACCCCGCCCCTAGACGGCTGCCCGGCGGGCGGCACGGATCCGAAGGAATCAAGGTGCCGAAACCCCTGTCTGACTGCGGCTTCGGATGGCAGTCTCTACTCCTCGGAAACGTAGTCCTGGGGGGGATCACACGTGATGGAGCCGGGCACGGGCATGGGCCTGCGGGGCCGCAGCGGCATCCTGTCGCTCGTCGACGTGTGCCTGAAGGAGGAGCCGGCGGCCGAGCGGCCCCTGACCATGCTCCTCGGCCCGGCCGGCAGCGGAGCCAGCGAGGCGCACAGCGCGCTCATGGAGCGCTTCGGGCCCGACTACCCCTTCGCCTTCGTCAACTTCGGCGGGGCCCAGTCCCTGCTGCCCCGCTACGCCCTCGGACTCCTGGCCCGCCAGCTCGAACGCAAGCTGCCCCGCTACGGCCGCTCCCACTTCCCGCTGCTCAGCCTCGGCCTGCTCGCCTCCGACCAGGAGCTGCGCATGCGCAGCCTCGCCGAGGGCCGGCGCGCGGTGCAGCGCCAGCTCGACCGGTTCCAGGAGGAGAACGAGGCCCGGCACGGCGACTACCTGGCCGCCTTCTTCGAGGTGGGCATGGGCGCGGTCGGCATGCCCGAAGGTGCCTCCACCGCCGCCCTCGCCCTCTTCCAGGACGCCCTGCGGCGCGGCCGCCGCACGGTGCCCGGACTCCTCGGCGGCAGGCTGGGCAACCGGCTCACGGCCGGATCCCACTGGTACGGACGTCACCCCATGACCCGCAGCGCGGACCCCATGGAAGCCCTCGTGGAGCTCAACCTCTGGCGCCATGAGGGGGACGAGAACGAACAGGAGCGGCTCGACCTCGTCCTCTTCTCGGCCTTCCTGGAGGACCTCAGGCGCAACACCGCCCGCAACTTCATGCCCCGCTCCTACCTGCTGCTGCTCGACAACTCCCACACCGAGTACGGCCGTCGCTTCCTCGACCTGCTGCTGCGCTCCCGCCACGACGAGACGGTCGTGGCCGGTCACGCCAGCGACCCGCTGACCGTCGTCGCCAGCTCCAACCGCTGGCTGCCCCGCTGGGGTCCGGCCACCGGGGACTCCTGGCCCTGGCAGTTGCGCGGCCCCGACCGGGCCTCCCTGGCCGACTGGAACGCCCACCGGCCGACGCGCGACAGCGAGGACACCTGGTGGTACCCGTTACGGCTGCGCGACCTCAACCTGGACGAGGTGCGGATCCGGATCGAGCTCCAGCTCGGCGGGCACAGCGACCTGGCCCCGCTGACCCGTCTCACCCCGTTCGTGCACCGGCTCACCGGAGGACTCCCGCGCGCCGTCCACCAGGTGCTCGACGTACTGCGCCAGGCCGGCCCGCCCCCGGACTCGGGCCCCCAGCAGGACCTCTGGCTGCGGACCCTGCCCGACCGGCAGCTGCGCACCGGGGAGAACTCCGCCACCCTCGCCGACACCGCGCTGGGCCACCTCCTGCGCGACTTCGACGGGACCCAGCGCGCCGCCCTCGCCGCGTGCGCGGCCGCCCGGGACTTCTCCGTCGCCACGCGGCTGCTCACTCCCGACGACTCCCTGTTCGGCGACATCCGTGCCCGCTGGCTGCTGACGGGACCCGTCGCCGTCGTCCCCGTACTCCATCCGTGGCTGCGCCGGCTGCTCCTGTGGCGGCTGGCCGCACGCCCCGACGAGTGGGACGCCGCGCACGAACTCCTCGCGGAGTACTACCGCGCCGAGGGCAAACCGGTGCAGGAGATGTACCACCAGCTCGCCCGCGGGCGGACCGGGGAGGTCACCGCGCACCTGACGGGGCGGTTCACCGCCGTAGCGGCCGCGCAGTGGATCTCCGAGTTCGACGCGATCACCGCCGCGCCGAACCGGCTCCCCGCCGACGGCGGACCGCTGGAGCTGCTCGCCGGGCTCGTCCCGCGCCGGCCGGGGCGCGTGATGGACACCGAGTCCGTGATCCACACCCTGGTGACCACCCGCTGGGTGTGGAGCGATCCGCTCGCCGACCCCGCCATGCGACTGGGCGCCATGATCGCCGACGGCTACACCCAGCTGTCCCAACTGCGGAGGAACGACATCGTGGCCCTGTTCAACGAGTCCGAGCGGTACCGTCATTGGCGCGATCCCCAGACCGCCGGCTGGGAGGGCTGAACGCGTGCCCAGACTCGAATGGCCCCTGCACGTCGTACGCCGCGTGGCCCTCGCCACCACCGCGGCCGTCGTCCTGGTCTCGGCGCTCTGGCTGGGCGTCGGCTGGTTACAGGAACGTCAGGCCCGATGCGCCGACGGGATCGTCGAGAGGGGACCGGACGACGAGTGCGTCGGAGTGAGCGACGGCTCGTACGTCTTCGCGCCGCACCTCGACGCCGTCAGCAAGAAGATCGAGGAAGAGAACCGCCGGGTCCTCGCCAACGCGGACAAGGAACCGTACGTCAGCGTCGCCTACTTCACCTCCTTCACGACCACCGCCGAGGACAGCAACTCCGCCGAGGGCGTGCGCCACGAACTCCAGGGCGCCTACCTCGCCCAGTACCGGCACAACCAGGGCGATCTCGCCGCCACCCCCAAGATCCGCCTGCTGATAGCCAACCCCGGCAGCCAGTCCGCCCAGTGGAAGCACACCGTCGACGAGCTGATCGCCCGCAAGGACTCCCCCGACCGGCTCGTCGCGGTGGCCGGCCTCGGACCGAGCACCGACGAGAACCTCGCGGCGATAGAACGCCTCTCCGAACACGGTGTCGCCATGGTCGGCGCCACCCTGACCGCCACGAACATCCAGGGCATCAACGGCTTCGTCCGGATCGCCCCCACCAACGAGGACGAGGCGTACGCGGGGGCCGGGTACCTCAAACGGCGCGGCGTCGCGACCGCCGTCGTCATCCAGGACGTGGCGGAGGGGGACCTCTACGCCTCCACCCTGGGCACCGCCTTCACCAAGGCCTTCCAGGACGGCACCGCGCACCGGCTCGTCGCGGAGCGCATGACGTACGACTCCTCCGTCAGCAGCGCCTGGCAGAACGAACTGCGGTACATGCCAGGCCAGTTGTGCCAGCAGCGTCCCCAGGTCGTCTACTTCGCGGGCCGCGGCCAGCACCTCACCCACTTCCTGGACGCGCTCGCCAACCGCAGTTGCACCGACCAGCAGTTCACCGTGTTCACCGGGGACGACACGACGAACCTGAACGCCGAGCAACTCGCCCGCGCCGCCGGGACGGGCATCGAGGTGCTCTACACCGGCCTCTCCCACCCCGACATGTACCGCTCGGCGCCGCAGGCGGTGTCCGCGCCGTCCGCGAAGAACTTCCAGCCGGGCGGGCTGCTGGACCAGTGGTTCCCCCACGACCCCCGCGAGGACGGCGGAGCGCTGATGGGCCACGACGCGGTCCTCGCCGCGGCCCACGGCATCCAGATGGCCGCCCGCTGGCAGGGGCAGGTCGTGGGCGACGCGGTGGCGCGGATGTTCCACCAGATGGACGGCACCCAGCAGGTGGCCGGGGCCAGCGGGTTCATCTCCTTCCAGAACAACGGCAATCCCCGCAACAAGGCCGTCCCGATCCTGCGCCTCAACGGGAAGGGCCAGGTCGAATTCGTCGAGGTCTCCGCGGCGGAGGGAAAGCCGCCACAGGAACAGTGACGCGGGCCGGGGCGGGCGCTCTGCGCACGGGGTGCCGGCGCCTTCCCCGGGACGGAGGGCCGATCACCGTCCCCTGTCCTTCTTGGGCTTCGCCTGCCCGGGATGCTCCTTGGTCCCGGTCGGCTCCGCCGCCTTCGCCGGGCGCTCACCGCCCGGCGGGCGGGAGGACGAGCCGACGGGGCCGGTGGACGCCTCGGGTTCCGGGACGGCGGACGGGTCCGTCACCGGGAGCCCCGTCGTGCTCGCCGGGGACGCGGGAAGGGGCGGCGTCGGCCGGGGGCCCGCCCCCTCGGCCTCCCTCGACGCGGGTGGCGGATGACCGAGGGGGGAATCCCCGGCGGCCTCTCGTCCTGCCCGGACGCCACCCATCAGGAGGGCGCAGGCGCTGACCGCACCCACCGCCGCGAGGCCCGTGAGGGCCGCACGGCGCCGGCGGGCCGGGGACCTGTGGCGGGCCGGTGCGGGCCGCCGTGAGGGCTCCGCGGCCGGGCTCCCGGTGGGGGGCGTCGCCGGCGAGCGGTGCGTGGGGCTGTCGGTGCGGGCCGCGCTCGTCCCGGCCCGGGGTGCGGGCGCCGTCAGGGCGTCCCGCAGGCGGAGGTGGACGGCTGCGGCGTCGGGGCGCGCCAGGGGATCCCGATGGGTCATCGCCTCCAGCACGCGGCCGAGGTCGCCCGGCAGCCCCTCGGGTATCCGGGGCGGGTGCAGGAGCCGGGCGGTGGCGGCCTCCACGGCCGTGCCCCGGCGGGCGCGGTGGCCGGTGAGTGCCTCGAGGAGGGTCACTCCCAGGCCGTAGATGTCGCTGGCCGTGCCCGCTCCCCGGCCGAGGAGCTGCTCGGGGGCCATGTAGGCGAGCGTGCCGACGAGTACGTCGGGTGCGCCGTGGGGCTGGTCGTACACGGTCCTGGACAGGCCGAAGTCGGCCAGGCGCGGGGAGCCGTCCTCGCGCAGCAGGACGTTGGAGGGTTTCACGTCGTGGTGGATGATGCCGTGGGCGTGGACGTGGTCGAGGGCCGAGGAGAGCTCGGCGCCGAGGCGCGTCACGTGGACCGGGCTGAGCGGCCCGGCGTCCATGCGGGTGCGCAAGGTGACGCCGCGGATCAACTCGGTGACCATGAACGCGCCCCGTCCGTGGCGGCCTGCGTCGTAGACGGTGACGAGGGCGCGGTGGGACAGGCGGGCCAGCGTGCGCGCTTCGTCGCAGAAGCGGTCGGCGGTGACCGTCTGCGCGCCCTCGCGGAACACTTTGACGGCCACCTCGCGCCCCAGCAGCTGGTCGACGCCGCGGAACACGTCCGCCGTACCGCCGGACCCTAGGGGGGACAAGAGGCGGTAGCGGCCGCCGAGCAGGGCGTCGGGGCGGGGAGGTGCTCCCTTCGCGGGGACGGGACGGGCCGGCATGCGGGTCCTCCTCCACTGGCGGGCAGTGTCGCGCCCCTACCCGCCGGAAGTCCTCCTACGCACCGGGCGCGGATCTCCACCACCCCCGGCTCCTCCGCACCCGGTCGCCTCCGCACCCGAGTGGTGGCGCGGCCGGCGGTCAGTCGGACAGCGCCGCGCCGGTGATCAGACCGATCAGCCCCGGCATCCCGCCGTCGGCCACGGCGCGTCGCTGACGGTCCGCGGGGGTGCCCTCCTGCAGCAACCGGTGCGCGAGGGCGCCCACCTCCCGGAAGTCCCCGGCGCCTTCCAGGGCCGGCGTGATGTGCCGCATGAGGGAGGCCAGGACGTCGCCGCTGCTGCGCGGGCGGCCCTCCGCGTCCACGAGGGTGCCGTTGAGCCCGTAGCGGGCCGCGTGCCAGTTCGCGGCCTGCAGCAGCTCCGGATCGGCCGGGGTGGCCGGCGGCATGCCCGCCTTCTCCTCGGCGATCGCCGTGGCGACGAGGGCCCGGACGACGCCGGCGAGCATCACGGCGTCGTCGGCCCGCAGCTGCACGTCCAGGCAGCGCACCTCGACGGTGGGGTAGCGGTCGGACAGTCTCGCCTGCCAGTAGACCTGTCCCCGGTCGGCGATCACCCCGGAGGACACCAGCGCCTCCAGGCGCCGTTCGTAGTCGGCGAGCCCCGCGAAGTGCGGGGGCAGACCGCTGACCGGCCACCGTCCGAAGACGATGGTCCGCCAGCTGGCGAACCCGGTGTCCCGCCCGTCCCACAGGGGCGAGTTCGCGGACATGGCCAGCAGCGTCGGCAGCCACACCCGGATGCGGTTCAGTACGGCCACGCCCGTTTCCGCGTCGGGGATCCCGACGTGGACGTGCATCCCGCAGATCAGCTGCTCGTCCACCAGCTGCCGCGCCTCGTCCTCCATCCTCAGGTACCGGGGCGTCCGGGTGACGGGCACGGGCAGGGTCCCGCGCACGGGCGCCGCGCCCGTCGCGGCGATCCGGCAGCCGTTGGCCTCGGCGGCCGAGGCCAGCGCGTGGCGCAGCCGGAGCAGGTGGCCCCCGATCTCGTCGAGGTTCCAGCAGACGGGAGTGGCCACTTCGATCTGCGCCTGGAGCAGCTCGTCCTGGACCTCCCCCGCTTCCGCGAGGGGCCCGAGACCGGCCGTGCGGCACACCTCCTCCTCCAGCGGAGTCGGTACGGCGGTGACCGGGTCGACCAGCAGATATTCTTCTTCGACTCCCAAGGTGATCACCTCATACGGGTACCCGTGCGCTCCATGATCACCCCCGACCGGCCCGGTCCGGCGTAGTGCCGCCCCGGGGCGTCCGGCCCGTCCGGTGAGGGGTGAACCCCTTCGGCCCATGGCGCGAGCGGCGGGACGTCCGGCGGACGGAGCGTCGCACCGCTGTCACCCTCCGAGAGGAACCCGGCCGGTGCGAAGCCGCGGGGAGCGGAGCCGGCGTCGGGCCGGCCGCCGCGTGGCCGGGCTGCCCGGTCACCGGGCCCGGCTCGGGCCGAGGTGCTGTTCCAGCCAGTCCGCGGCGGTGCGCCGGTAGAGCCGCCGGTTGTCCGCCCGCAGGAATTCGTGGCCCTCGTCGCGCAGCGTCAACTGGCGCGCCGGGACGCCGCGGTCGCGGGCCGCCCGGACGAACTGCTCCGACTCCGCCGGCGGCACGTTGGTGTCGTGTTCGCCGTGAACGGCGAGCACGGGAGAGCGCAGTTGGTCGATACGGCTCATCGGGGACAGGGCGCGGAGCAGCTCCCGGTCGTGTTCGGGGTGCCCGTACTTCGCGGCGGCGGACTGTGCGATCCACGGTTCCGTACCGGCGAAGAACGTGGCGAAGTCCGACATCCCGCAGACGGCGACCCCGGCCCGGAAGAGTTCCGGATGCCACACCAGGGAAGCCATGGTGAGGTAGCCGCCGTACGAGCGGCCCATCACCCCGAGGTTCAAGGGGTCGGCGTACCCCAGCGCGACCACGTGCGCGGCGCAGTCCGCGACGTCGTCGATCGCGGCGAACCGGCCGGCGCCGAGGTCGGCGTCCACGAAGGACCGGCCCCAGCCGGACGAACCGCGCACGTCGGGGGCGAACACGTCCAGGCCCCGGCCGAGGAGCTCGTGGTAGAGCGGGTTGAACACCGGGCGCTCCTGTTCCTCCGGGCCGCCGTGGAGGTGGATCACGCACGGGCCGGGCCGGCCCGCGTCCCGGCCGGGCGCACGGTAGTACCAGCCTCCGAGCACCAGCCCGTCGCGGGCCTCGCAGCGCAGGGGGCTCGGGCGTACGGGAGGCCGCCCGGGCGGGACCGCGTCCTCGTCCCGTGCCGACCAGCCGGTGCGCGCGGGTGCGTAGGCCTCGTCGAGTGCCCAGATGCCGGGCCTGCGCCGGGAGCCCGACTGCGCGGCGAACAGTCCGCCGCGCTCCAGGGCCGCGATGCGGGTCACCACCTCGTGGGGCAGGACGGGATGGTGGCGCCGCACGACGGCGCCGTCCACGGGGCGCGGGGGGAGCCCCACGCTCTCCAGTTCGGTCGCGCCGTGCGCGTTCCAGGCCAGGAGGGCCCACCGGCCGTGGTCGGGCACGCTCAGCAGGTCGAGGGCGGAGTCCTCCCGCTCGGCGGCGACGGACAGGTCCTGGCAGGCCCCGCCCTCGTCCAGGCCGGCCCGGAGCAGGGCCGCGAACTCCCGTTCCGCGTCGCTGCGCAGCCACAGCGTCCGGGTGTCGGCGGAGAACCGGCCGATCCAGGGGTCCCCGTCGGCGACGTGCAGCGCGAAGGTCGTGCGGCCCGAGACCGTGTCGAGCACGAGGGCCTCACGGCGGCCCCGCGGGCCACGGCGGACGAGCGCGAAGCGGCCATCCGAACTGGTGTCGCACACCCGGAGGGAGGCCGCTCCCTCCTCGCTGAACAGGAGTACCGGTCCGGCGGCTCCGTCGGGGTCCAGCAGGTAGGCGGCCAGACCGCCACGGCGCGCCGTGCCGAGGTCGGCGACCGGCGCACCGGCCGTTGCCTGAGGGGCCGCTCCGGACGGGCGCCCCGGTCCGGACGGATGCCCCGGTCCGCCGTGCTCCGTGCCCGCCGGGGACGGGTGGGCGACCGTGACCGCGAGGGCGGTGCCGTCCCGCGTCCAGCACCCGAGGTGCGCCGAACTGCCCGGTTCGGCGCCCGCGAGCACCTGCCGCCCGGATCCGTCCGGGCGCACCACCAGGACCCGGGTGTGTTCGCCGCCGCCCGGCGCCGAGGTGTAGGCGATCCAGCGCCCGTCGGGTGACCAGGACACCTCCGTCACCGGGTCGGGGTCGTCGTCCAGCACGTGGGCGTCGCCCTCCCGGGCGGGCCCGACCCACAGTTGGGGGACACCGGCACGGTCGCAGATGAACGCCACCCGCTCACCCGTCGGGTCGGCCGCCGGGTACCAGCACCCGTGGGCGGTCAGGAGGGTCGGGGGGTCGTCGCCGTGGTGGTCCGGCATCCGCACGGGGACGGGCGCCGGTGCGGGCGACGCGGCAGCACGGACCGCCGCCCCGCGGGCGGTGGCGTGCGCGTGTTCCGGGGGAGGTTTCATGTGCTCCGGGGCATGGGTCGCTCCTCAGGCTTCCGCTTCCGGTTCCGGATGCCGGCGCTCAGCGGACACCGTGCGCTTGCAGCCAGATCTCCAACGATGCCACCTGCCACAGGGTGTTGGCCCCGCGTTTGGTGCGCCGGCGGTTGGGTTCGGCCAGCAGCTCCTCGACGAAGCTCTGGTCGAAGACGCCGCGTCGGCGTGCCTCCGGGGCCGTGAGCGCGTCGCGCACGCGGACCAGCACGGGCTCGGCCATGTTGCGGACCGCGGGCACCGGGAAGTAGCCCTTCGGACGGTCGACGACCTCCCGCGGCAGGAGCGTACGGCCGATGTCCTTGAGCACGGCCTTGCCGCCCTGCGCGAGCTTCAGCCGGGGCGGGCAGGCCGCGGCCAGCTCGACGAGTTCGTGGTCCAGGAACGGCACCCTCGCCTCCAGGCCCCAGGCCATCGTCATGTTGTCGACGCGTTTGACCGGGTCGTCGGGCATGAGCGCGTGGACGTCCATCCGGAGGGCCGCGTCGAGCGCGGTCTCGGCGCCGGAGGCGGCCATGTGGGTGCGGACGAAGTCCGTCGAGGCGTCGTGGCCGACGGCGAACCCGGGGTGCAGCATGGCCGTGAGATCGGGGTGCGTCCGGTCGAAGTACGCGGTCGCGTAGGCCTCGTCCGCGTCCGGCCGGGCGGCCGCGGCGATCTGCGGATACCAGTGGTAGCCGGCGAACACCTCGTCCGCGCCCTGGCCGCACAGCACCACCTTGACCTCCTTGGAGACCTGTTCCGACAGCATGTGGAACGCGACGGCGTCGTGGCTGACCATCGGTTCGCTCATGGCGCCGATCGCGGCTTCGAGAGCCGAGGGGAGCCGGTCGGAGGGGATCATGAACTGGTGGTGGTCGGTGGAGAACCTGCGGGCGACCAGGTCCGAGTACGCGAACTCGTCCCCCTCCTCACCGTTCTCCGACTCGAAGCCCATCGCGAAGGTCGCCAGGTCCTCCTGCCCCTCCTCGGCCAGCAGGGCCACGATGATGCTGGAGTCCAGCCCACCGGAGAGGAGCACGCCCACGGGGACGTCCGCGACCGTGCGCCGCCGAACGGCCGTGCGCAGCGCGTCGTGCACCGCTTCCCGCCAGAGCTCCGGGTCGTCGCCGAGCTCGGAGTGCCGGGTGTACGGGGGCTGCCAGTAGCAGTGGTCACGGCGGGTGCCGTCCCGCTCGATGACGCGGACGGTGGCCGGCGGGACCTTGCGCACGCCGTTCAGCACGGTGCGGGGCGCCGGGACCGTGCCGTGCCAGCTCAGGTACTGGTGGAGCGCCACCCGGTCGAGGGACGTGTCGACTCCCCCGCCCGCCAGCAGGGCCGGCAGGGTCGAGGCGAAGCGGAGGCGCTCGCCGTCCTCGGTGACGTACAGGGGCTTGATGCCCAGCCGGTCGCGGCACAGGACGACACGGCCCGTGTGGTGCTCGACCATGGCGAAGGCGAACATGCCGATGAGGAACTCGACGCACTCCCACCCCCACTGGGCGTAGGCCTTGACGACCACCTCGGTGTCGGAGCCGGAGAAGAAGCGGTGTCCGAGTCCTTCGAGGCGTCCGCGCAGCTCACGGTGGTTGTAGATGCAGCCGTTGAAGACGGCGGTGAGGCCGAGCTGCGCGTCGGTCATGGGCTGGGCGCCGCGCTCGGAAAGGTCGATGATCTTCAGGCGCCGATGGCCCAGGGCCACCGCGCCCTGCGACCAGGCCCCTCGGCCGTCGGGGCCGCGTGGTTCCAGGACGTCCGTCATTCTCTCGACGGCGGCCAGATCGGGCCGCCTGCCGTCGAAACGCACCTCACCGCTCAAGCCGCACACGGAGCACCTGCCACGGTCACGGCGGTACCTCGGGGATGCCACACCTGGGGGACCTCACTCTCCGTGGACGACCAGGTCACGTACGCCATCACTACACTCCTGTACCGGTTCGGCCGCCACTGGTCGGGGCAGCCCGAACGGGTGATCGACACTGGGGCGCCTGCCCGCCCGCGCGTCCCTTATGCGGACGCCGTGAGCGGCCACGGACCCGCGCCGCACGCACCCCGGGCGTCCCCGCAGGCATCAGCGCCGCCCGGTGACGGGCCGCATTCAGTGGCCCGGAGGGGCCGCATTCATTGGCCCGGACGGGGCCGCGCCGCCGAGGCCACGAGTCCCCGCGGGCGGCAGATCCTCGCCCGCTTCCCCGGGGCCCGGGTCGTCCCCGTGGACTCGCACTGGCGCATCCCGGAACTCCACGGCAACGCGGGCAACCTCGAACGCTGGGTCCGCGTCAAGAGCGAGGTCCTCGTCCTGGGCGAGAAGAAGACCCTCACCACCCGGCCGAACGGGAGGTCGGCCGACTGGATCGCCCCCGGTTCGGCCAACGGGTGCGCGATGGCGTGCGCCTACTGTTACGTACCGCGCCGCAAGGGCTACGCCAACCCGGTCACCGTGTTCACCAACATCGAGCAGATCGTCGCCCACCTCGGCCGGCACGTCGCACGGCAGGGACACAAGCGGGAACCGAACCAGTGCGATCCGACCGCCTGGGTCTATGACATCGGTGAGAACAACGACTGCTCGGTGGACGCCCTCATCAGCGAGAACACCGCCGATCTGGTGCACGCGTTCTCCCGCTGGCCCACGGCCAAGGCCTCCTTCGCCACCAAGTTCGTCAACCCCGACCTGCTGCTGCTCGAGCCGCGCGGCCGCACCCGGATCCGGTTCTCGGTGATGCCCCCGCAGGACTCCCGGGTGCTGGACATCCGCACCAGCCCCGTGGAGGAGCGCCTCGACGCGGCCGGGGACTTCCTGGAGGCGGGGTACGAGGTGCACTTCAACCTCTCTCCCGTCGTCATCCGGCCCGGCTGGGAAGAGGACTGGACGCGCTTGCTGCGGCACATGGACGACGTCCTGCCCCGCGCCGTGAAGGAGCAGGCCGCGGCGGAAGTGATCATGCTGACGCACAACAAGGAGCTCCACGAGCTGAACCTGGCCTGGCACCCGCGCGCCGAGGACATGCTGTGGCGACCCGGTCTCCAGCAGGCCAAACGCTCCGAGAACGGCAGCTGGAACGTCCGCTACCGCAACGCCGACAAGGCGGCGGCCGTCGACACCGTCCGCCGCCTGGTGGCTTCCCACGCGCCGTGGCTGCGGATCCGCTACGCCTTCTGACGGCGGCCGGCCGGCCTGGTCGCCGAGGCGGTCGGCGGTGCCCCTGCCCGCCCTTCACGACGCCCCGTCCGCCTCCCGGTCGGACCGGGGCCATACGTACGGCAGGTCGTCCGGCACACCGGGGAAGCGCTCCCGGTAGAAGTCCGGGTCCTTGCGCACGAGCGCTGACCGATGGCTCCGGTGGAAGTCCGCGGCCCCCAGCCAGGGCGGAAGGTCCCCGGCGGCGGCCAGCTGCTCCTGCGTGCGCGGCCATCCCCCCGACGGCCACGCCCCGAAGTCCCGGACGAGGGTGGCGGCGCAGGTATCGGCGCGCCCCTCGGCCGTCCACACCCCGCAGATCTCCAGCCCGTACCGGACGAGGGCCTCCTCGTACCCCGCCCACATCCGCACCGCCGGGTGCCTGCGCCATCCGTAGCCCGGAACGACCAGGCCGCGCAGCACCTGCACGGCCTCGACCCGCTGCTTCCCGAGCCTGCGCACGTCGAGCACGGCCGCGGAGGCGTCGAACGACGGAAACGGGAGGAACGTCTGCATGCGGCCTCTCTCCGGGACGGTCGACCGGTGCGGTCCCCGAGGACGTGCGCGGCCAGCGCGCCGCGCGCCGCGATGGCCGCCCTGCGAGCCTGCCAGACGCGCGCGAGGAAGGCCCTTCGCGGGACCGGGCCCGCGTGACATGCGGCCTGATCGGGGTACACGCACCATGAAGGAGCGCGGCGTCGAGGGCCGCTCCACGGCGCCCCGGCGCCAGCGCGAGAACGGACGGGCCCTGCCGCGCACCGGGCCGCACCCGTCGCCGGGCAGCGCCCGTACCGCTTCGGCAGGAGGAGGAACCCCCGTGGCCGTCCGTCATCAGCTCATCCGGCGCAGCCCCCGTACGGTGTGGGCGGTCCTCGCCGATCCGGCCCTGTACGGGGAGTGGGTGGTGGGCCCGTCCGAGTCCACGCCGCTCGACCACACCTGGCCCGCCCTGGGTTCCCGGCTGCGCTACACGATCCGGCTGGGACCGTGGTCCGCCGAGGGCACGACGACCGTCCGCCACCAGGAGACCGGCCGGGAGCTGGAGCTGGAGGCGCGGTTCAAGGCCCTCGGCACGGCGAGGATCTTCCTCCAGCTCAGGCCGTGGGGCGAGGAGACGCTCGTCGTCTGCGACGAACACCCCCTGCGCGGCCTGGGAGGGGTGCTGCACAACCCCGTGAGCGAAGCGGCCCTCCAGCTCAGGCACCGGGGCATGCTGGCCCGCCTGGCCAGGCTCGTGGAGGAGCGGCCCCACGAGGTGCTCCATGCCTGACGCGGTGGTGATCGGCGCCGGACCCAACGGCCTCGTCGCCGCGAACCTGCTGGTCGACGCCGGATGGAGCGTGGAGGTCCTGGAGGCGCAGGAGCAACCCGGCGGCGCCGTGAAGAGCGACCGCGGGGTGCACCCGGACTACGTCTCGGACGTCTTCAGCGCCTTCTACCCGCTCGCCGCCGCCTCCCCGGTCCTCGCCCGCCTCGACCTCGCCGCGGAGGGCCTGCGCTGGAGCCACGCCCCCGCCGTACTGGCCCATCCCCTGCTGGACGGCCGGTGCGCGGTGCTGGAGCGCCGGCTGCGGGACACCTGCGCCGGGCTGGCCCGGTTCGCGGCCCCCGACGGCGACTCCTGGCAGAGCATGTACCGGACCTGGAGCCGGGTCGGGCCGGATCTCGTACAGGCCCTGTTCACGCCCTTCCCGCCGGTCCGGTCCGGGCTCCGGCTGGCCGCGAGGCTCCGCGCTTCCGGGGGGCTGCGGCTGGCCCGGAAGCTGGCTCTGCCCGTGCGCCGCCTCGGCGAGGAGGAGTTCGCCGGGGAAGGAGGCCGGCTCCTGCTGGCGGGCAACGCCCTCCACGCCGACATGGCCCCCGAGGCGGCGGGCAGCGGCGGCTTCGGGTGGCTGATGTCGATGCTCGGCCAGAGCCACGGCTTCCCCGTCCCCGTCGGCGGCTCCGGCGCCCTGACCGGCGCGCTCGTGAACCGGCTGCTGCGCCGCGGGGGCGTCCTGCGCTGCGGGGAGCGCGTCGCGTCCGTCGTCGTACGCGGTGGCACCGCGGTGGGGGTCAGGACCGCGGGCGGGGAGACGGTCGCCGCCCGCCGGGCCGTACTGGCCGACACCTCGGCGCCGGCCCTGTACCGGGACCTCGTCGGCGAGGAGCACCTTCCCTCCCGCCTCCTGCGGGACCTGGAACGCTTCCAGTGGGACTTCGCGACGTTCAAGGTCGACTGGGCCCTCACGGGCCCGGTGCCGTGGACGGCGCCCGGTGCGGCCCGGGCGGGGACCGTGCACCTCGCCGACGGCGTGGACGGTCTCACCCGCTTCGCCTCCCAGATCGCCATGGGCCGCGTCCCCGACGAGCCGTTCGCCCTCTTCGGCCAGATGACCACCGCGGACCCCAGCCGCTCCCCCGCCGGTACGGAATCGGCCTGGGCCTACACCCATCTCCCGCAGCGGATCACCGCCGACGCCGGCTCCGACGGCATCAGCGGCACGTGGGACGCCCGCGAGCGGGAAGCCATGGCCGACCGGATCGAAGCACAGGTGGAGCGCTTCGCACCCGGCTTCCGCGCGCTGATCGGCGCACGCCGCGTCCTGGCCCCCACCACCCTCCAGTCCATGAACGAGAACCTCCACAACGGCGCCATCAACAACGGCACCACCTCCTTGCACCAGCAGCTGGTCTTCCGCCCCACCCCCGGCACCGGCCGCCCCGAGACGCCCGTCAAGAACCTCTACCTGGCCTCCGCCGCCGCCCACCCCGGCGGAGGGGTCCACGGCGCACCCGGCGCGAACGCCGCCCGGGCCGCCCTGCGGCCCCACGGACTGCGCCCCGTGCTCCACCGCGCCCAGCGCGTCTGACGTAGGGCTCGCGTACGGCCCGGCCCTCGTACCGCCCTCGTACCGCCCTCGTACCGCCCCCGCAGGCCTCGTACGTCCCGTGGGCCCGTGCGCCGGCTCACGGCCCGGTCGTCATCTCCGCACATCGGGTGACGACGGACGCGAGGGACCGTCCGTCGGCGTGCAGCCGCCGCTGCACGCGGGCGCCGTTCCCGCGTTCCCACAGGTGCGCCAGGGCTTCCCGGACCCGCTCGTCGTCGCCGTGGTCCCGCAGCGCCTCGCGCACGTGCCGGTACAGGGCCTCGACGGCCTGTTCGGCGGAGGTCGGCCGCATGGTGACGGGGTGCAGCAGTGGTCCGTCCAGGCCCGAGCGGCCGGCCCGCCAGGAGGCCAGGCGCAGCAGACTCGTACCGGTCCGGGCCGGAGGCTGCCCGTCCTGCCAGGCGCGGGCCGCGGTCTCGGCCAAACCGCGGACGAGGGCGGCGATCAGGACGGGTGTGGAGGCGTCGAGGCAGACGTCGGCGACCCGGACCTCCACCGTGGGGTAGCGGGCCGACAAGCGGGCATCGAAGTAGATCATGCCCTCGTCGCGCAGCGCCCCGGTCTCGATCATGGCTCTGACCTGCTCGTGGTAGCGGTCGGCGGAGCCGAAGAGGTCGACCGGGCCCGCGGAGGGCCACCGGTTCCACACCCGGCTCCGGTAGCTTCCGTACCCGCTGTCCTCGCCCTGCCAGAAGGGCGAGTTCGCGCTCATCGCCGTCAGAACGGCCAGCCACGGCCTGATGCGGTCCAGGACCGCGACGCCCTCCTCGTCCGAGGCGACCGACACGTGGACGTGGCAGCCGCACGTCAGCTGCTCCTGTGCCGTCAGTCCGAACTGCTCGCCCATCCACCGGTAGCGCGGCCCGGCGGTCAGGGAGGGCTGCACCGGCAGCGGCGACGTCGCGACCGCCGCCACCACGGCGCCGGCGCTCGCCGCGTGACGGGCCGCCTGGCCCCGGATGCGGACGATCTCCTCCTGGAGCTCGCCCATCTCGGTGACCGGCTTGGTCGCGAACTCCACCTGCTCCCTCTGCAGTTCCTTCTCGAACTCGTGGTCCGGCCGCCCGCCGATGCCGGGGCGCCGCCAGGCGAACCGCTCCGCCGCCGCCAGGACCGCCCCCGAGACCGCGAGCGGAGCGCCGCTTCGCGCGTCCACGAGCAGCAGTTCCTCTTCCACCCCGACGCTTCGCATGTCGCCACCTGTCGATCGGCCGTCCGGTGTCCCGCGCCTGCCCCGCCCCGCTCGGGCCATGCCGCGGCCCGGGCCGCCGCGTTGTCGCGGCGCTCCCGCGCGGCTCTCAGGACTCGACGTACGCCACGATCGTGACCGTCCGCAGGGCGGTGACGTAGTAGATCACCCGGACCCCGTCGATCTCGTCCGCGTAGTCGCGCAGCAGGGCGCCGGGCACCTCGGTGCCGAGCTCGGGGTTGACGCTGACGGCGACGATCGCGCGGTCCAGGCGGTGCGTCTCCTGCGCGGTGAGTTCGGCCAGCTGCGTGAGCGCGGGCTCCACCATGACGACGCGCGAGCGGCGCGCGGCGCGCTCAGGCGACACGGGGCCGCCCGTCGGCGGGGCGGCCCGCGGGGGCCTCGCGGGGCTGACGGTCGAGCACGGGCGCGGTGACCGACTGCTGGCTCATCCGGGGCTCCTGGGCTGGCTCTGGCTTGTGACCCCACCGTAGCGCCGCTCCGGGGCCCGGGAGCCGGATCCGCGCCGCCCGCGGCACTAGCATGCGCGGATGGAGATCCGTGTGGGGCAGGTGGTGGTCCACTGCGTGGAGCACGGGACCGGTCGCCCCGTGCTGGTCCTGCACGGCGCCGGCGTCGACCACCGCGAGGCGGAGGCCTGCTTCGAGCCGGTTCTCGCCGGTGTCCCGGGGCTGCGGCGGATCTATCCCGACCTCCCAGGAATGGGCCGCACCGCCGCTCCCGAGACGCTGCGCAGCGCCGACGAGGTCCTCGACACGCTGCTCGCCTTCGCGGACGAGGTCACCGGCGGGACCGCGCACCTGCTCATCGGTCACTCCGCGGGCGCGTACTACGCGCGGGCGATGGCCGCGCGTCGCCCGGCGGAGGTCGCCGGTCTGGCGCTCGTGTGTCCGCTGCTGCCGGGGGTGCGCGACGTGCCGCGGCACCGCGTCGTCGCCGGGGGCGGGATCGGCGACGACGTCTTCCGGAGCTACTTCGTGATCCAGACCCCGGAGATGCTCGAACGGTACGAGCGCCACGTCGCCCCGGCCGCGGCGCTCGTCGACGAGTCGGCGCTCGAGCGGATCGGCGAACGGTGGGCGCTCACCCCCGATCACGCGCCGGTCTACGCGGGTCCGACCGCGATCGTGGCGGGGCGGGTGGACTCGACGGTCGGGTACGCCGCCGCCGCCGATCTCCTCGGCCAGTACCCGCACGCCTCGCTCGCCGTGGTCGACGACGCGGGGCACGCCCTTCCGCATGAGCAGCCGGATCTGCTGCGCGCCCTCCTCATGGAGTGGCTCGAGCGCGTCGGGCGCTCGAGCTGACCCGATACGGACGGTGCGCGGCCCGTGCGGTCAGAAGGCCTGTTCGCCGCCTCACCCGGAGGCGGCGATCTCGTGGCCGCACCCGGGTTTCCGCGTACATAACGGGGCAAGCGACGGACAGGCCCGCCCGACGGAAGGAGGAACAGGTGAGTACAGCCGTCCTGGACCAGCCGCTGTCCCGGAGCGGCCGGCCCTGCGCGTCAGCGCGTGACGCCACCCGCGTCTTCCTCGCCCGCGCGACCCGCGTGCGGGCCCCCGCCCAGGGCGCGAGCACGGACCACGTGCTCCTGGTGGTGGCTGAGCTCGTCGCCAACGCGATCCGGCACACCAACGGCCCCTGCGCGCTGCGCCTGGAACTCCTGGGCGACTCCATCTACGTCAGCGTCGCCGACCACAGCCCCCGGCCCCCCGAACCCCGGACCCCGCAGACCGACGGAACGGGCGGATGGGGATGGTTCCTGCTCGACCGCCTCGCCAGCCAGGTCCGCGTCCGGCCCGGACCGGACGGCGGCAAGATCGTCTGCGCGCGCCTGCCCTGGTAGCCGCGGCCGGGCCCCTAGGAAGATCAGCGGGCGGCGTATCCTTGCAGCAAGCGGTGAGGAGGCAGAGTGAGAGCGGCGCGAGCGCTGACTACGCTGGATGAGGTCGAGGTGGGAGATCACGTCTGCTGGATGATCGACGAGGCCCGGGGTCTGTCCACCGACTCCGCCCCGTTCGTCGCGGACGGAGCGCTCTTCGGGGACCGGATCGTGCTGGTCGGCTCTCCCGGGCCGCTGGCCAAAGTCCGCGGGCTGCGCTCGTTCCCCTCCTCCGCCGTGGTGATCGACCCCCTCAAGACGGCCGTGTCCGTGGTCGCCGCGGTGGACCAGGAGCTCAAGCGGGCCAGCCGCGAAGGGTTCCGTTCCGTCCGTGTCCTCGCCTGCCGCGAATCGGGGGACGGTGCCGCACCGGGCATGCCGGCGCTGCTGGACAGCGAGCTGGGCCTGGACGAGGTCGCCGCCCTCGGTGGTGCCACCGTGGTGTGCGCCTACCTTCCCGGTACGTGGGACGCCCGGGAGCGGGAGCAAGTCACGTGCGTACACCCGCAGACCCTGGGCATCCGACCGGAACTGCCCGGATTCCACATGTTCCGCGCGGGAAGCGAGGGCTGGAAGGTGACAGGCGTGATCGACTCGGACGGGGCACACGCGTTCGGGTCCGTCCTTCGGGCCGCGGCGCTCCACACCCCCGCGATCCGGCTCCGGTTCGACGACGTCGAGCTGATGGACGCCGCCGGGATGCGCGCCCTGGTCGACGCCGCGCTGCACCTGCCCGACCGCTCCGTCACCGTCGAAGGCGCCAACCGGATCGTGAAACTGACCTGGGAGCTGTCCGGCTACGCCGTACCCGAGATCCCGGTGGAGGTGCTCGGATGACCACCTCCGTCAAGCCGGAACAGCCGCAGGAAGGTTTCCGGCACGAGCTCTACCCCTACCTCGGCGAGGACGCGTTCCTGGGCGGCGCCCTGGGCTTCATCCAGGAGGCCCTCGACGCCCGGGAAGGAGTCATCGTCTCGGTACCCGGCGACCGCGAGGCCCTGCTGCGGGCCGAGCTCCCGGACTCCAAATCCGTCACGTTCGTGGACGCGGCGACTCCCGGGCGCAACCCCGGCCGGCTCCTCGCCGTCTGGCAGGACGAGATCGCCCGGCACGCCGCCGAAGGGCGGCCGCTGCGCGGCATCGGCGAGTCCGCCTGGCGTCAGGCACGGACCCCCGCGGAGGCCGCCGAGCTGCGCTATCACGAGTGGCTCCTGAACCTGGCCTTCGCGCAGAGCACCGCTTGGTGGCTGCTGTGCCCCTTCGACACGGCCGACGAGGACCCGACCGCGCTCCAGGCACTGGCCCGCTGCCATCCCCTGATCCGCCGCGACGGGTCCGCCGAACCGAGCGTCGACTACCGCCGGGACACCCCCTATGCGTTCGAAGACCTCACCGATCCCTGCGGTCCCCTCGACGAGCTGGCCTACACCCGTGGAGGCCTGGCGGCCGTCCGCGACAGGATCTCCACGTGCGCCGCCGAGGCGAACCTCACCGGGTCCCGGCTGAGCGAGCTCCTCCTCGCGGCCACCGAGGTCGCCACCAACAGCATCCGCCACGGCGGAGGCCGCGGCACTCTGCGCACCTGGACGCAGGACTCCTCCTTCGTCTGCGAGTTCCGCGACGCCGGCCACATCGAGAATCCGCTGGCCGGCCGCATCCGTCCCACCCATCAGGGCGCCGGCGGCCGCGGGCTGTGGCTGGTGCACCAGCTGTGCGAGCTCGTCGAGATCCGCTCCACGCCCCAGACCGGCACCACCGTCCGCCTCCACACCCGGCTGTCGGCGGACTGACCGCGGACACCACCGGTGCCCGGGGGGGAGGCCCCGCCCGGGCACCGGTGCGGACGGGGAGGGCGCGCACGCCCGGCGAGGGCCGGAGCGGGGCCCCGTCCCTCGCCCCACGCCGAGGTCACTCCGTGATGGTGGGCGGCGCGGCCATGAACGGGCGCACCTCGAGCCACTCGTGGATCGGCTTCCCGCCCGCGCCGGGGGCGGCCGACAGCTCTCCGGCCAGCTCGACGGCGCGCTCGTAACCGTCGACGTCGATCACCATCCACCCGGCGATGAGATCCTTGGTCTCGGCGAACGGACCGTCGGTGACCGGCGGCCGCCCCTCGCCGTCGTACCGGACCCAGGTCCCCTCGGGAGCGAGCCCCTGGGCGTCGACGAACTCGCCGGTCCCCTCGAGCCGGGCCGCGAACTCGTGCATGAACCGCACGTGGTCCGAGATCTCCTGCGGGGTCCACCGGTCCATGCAGACGTCGTTGACGGCGGCCGGGGCGCCGCGGTAGTGCTTGAGCAGCAGGTACTTGGCCATGACGCTTCTCCTCGGTACGTGCGACCCGTTCCGGTCGCTCTCACCACGGGGACGGAGCAGGCCACGGCTTCTCGACATCGTCGCCGAGACTCGTGCGAACCGGCCCCGCGCGCGCGGGCGTTCCGGTGCCGGACGCCCCGCCGGCCGGGCACCGCCCAGCTGACGGTCCGGTAGATTCGGCGATGCAACTGATCTTCAAGGGAGCGGCAGGACGCCGCGCGTCGCGACACGGGGGCAGTGGGTGCGCAGCGGACACACGCGGGACCGGCGCCGGCAGGAGCTGCTGGAGTGCTGGCGCGCGATCGAGTTGTTCAGTCCGCCGGCCATTCCGGCGCTCCCCCGCCGACGCCCCTCCACGCGCTCCGGGCCGAGGGACGAGTACGTGGTCGACCTGACGCCGGAGCCGGGCCAGGCCCCACCGCTCCTGCCGTGGGCTGCGGACCATCCGCGGACGGCGGCACGACGGGCACCGCACGGCTGGATGTGGCGGCACGACGTCTACTGCGGGGTCTTCGACCTGGAGCTGCTCCGCCAGGCGATGATCGCGGTCCTGCCCGCGGGAACCGATCCCGACCCCGGCGTACCGCAGACCGAGCTCGTGCTGTCGGGCCAGAGCGCGATGCTCGCGCTGGTCCTGGACGACGAGGGCCGACCGCTCGAGGACACGTCCGTGATCTCCGCGTGCGCCTGGGCGACCGGCCGCCTGTTCGATCCGGGACCGTCCGCACCCGGGTGGCTGGACGGGTTCGAGGAGCTCGACGAGGCGTTCGGCGGGGCGATCGACGAGCTCACGGCCACCGCGATCTCCTACGGCCCCACCGCGCAGGCCGCCGGAACGGCGTCCGCGCGGCGGCCGGGCTCCGGGGGCGGGACGGGAACGCCCGCCGGGGCCGGCGGCGGGAGCTGGCAGCTGCTGCTCGCCGAGATCCTGGGCGGCGCCGCGGTCGGCGCGGTCGGGGCCCTGCTCGGTGAGGTCGCCGGCGCCGCGCTGCAGGGCGCGGCGGAGCCCCTGATCCGCCGCGCCGCGGAATGGGTCGCGACCCGCCGCCCCGCCGAGGAGCAGGCGGAGCCCGGGCGGCCGGAGGGTACCTGGGGCACTCCCCCGGGAAGGCGGGCCGAGGAGCCGGACGCTCCCGGGGACCACGGGGCCGACGCCGGTCCCCGCGGGCTCGAGCTCACCGACGTGGTCGCGCTGACCGCGCAGATCGCCGACCTGTGCGGGGTCCAGGACCGGCTGCGACCGCGGGTGATCCGGGTGCGCAGCAGGCTGGTCCACGTGCCGCGGGACCCGCGGACGAAGGCCGCGGCCGCGGCGCCGTTCCTCAACAGTCTGCTCCCGCCCGATCTGGCCCGGGTGTCCAAGGCTCTCGACAAGGGGATCGGCCCGGCGCTGGAGGCGTACCTGACCGAGCTCGGCTCCGTCGCCGTGGGGGCGCGGACCGACGTGCGCCGGGAACGCGAGGCCGTCCTGCGAGGGGTGGCCCCGGACCTCGTCCCGGCCGGCCGCTGGCCCGCACCGGCACGGTTCCCGCTCGCGCTGAGCCAGCAGTTCGCGGTCGACCGCATGCTCGCCGACCGGGCGGGAACCGAGGGCGGGATGTTCTCGGTGAACGGCCCGCCGGGCACGGGCAAGACCACGATGCTGCGCGACCTGGTCGCCGCCCTGGTCGTCGAGCGGGCGGCGGTGCTGGCCGGGTTCGACCGGCCCGGTCAGGCGTTCACCGGCCCGGCGTGGCGGGGCAGGGACCGCCAGGGCAGGCACCCCCGCTTCGTGTCGCGGCTCGACCCGCGGCTGACCGGGTTCGAGATCGTGGTCACCTCCTCCAACAACGGCGCCGTGGAGAACATCACCGCCGAACTGCCCGGCATCGACGCGCTCGGCGCGCACTGGCGCGGCGGCCCCGACCACTTCTCCGACCTCGCCTCCGCGCTCCTCGGCGGGCCGGCCTGGGGCCTGGTCGCGGCGGTGCTCGGCAACAGGGCCAACCGCAAGGAGTTCGGGGACCGGTTCTGGTGGGGGCGGCTGCCGAAGAAGGAGACCGAAGCCCGCGAGGCCGCGGATCTGCCGCCGCTGCGCGGCATGTGGGAGGTCCTGAGCGACTGGATCCCGCCCCGGCCACAGCCCGGTGGCCGTGGTCCCCTCACCCCGGCGGACCAGGCCGCGGCGGCCGGGCCCGCCCGGCCCGTGCCCTCGTGGACCGGCGCCGTCGCCGCGTTCCGCAGCGCCCAGGCCGAGGTGGAGCGGCTGCGCGCCGGACGTGCCCAGCTCGCCGGGACCCTGGCGGCCGTGGAGTCCCCGGCGGCCGGGCAGCGGATCGCGGACCTGGAAGCCGCGGTGTCCCGGGCCGACCGGCAGGTCGTCGCCGCCACGGCGGTCCTGGACCGGGCCGCCGCCTCCACCGCCGACGCCCGGACCGCCACCGCGGCGGCCGAGGCCGGACACGGGACGGCCTCCGCGCAGGTGCCGCGGGCCCGCCAGGAGCTGGCCGCCGCCCGCGCGGACCTGTCGGCCGCCCGTGAACGGGCCGCGCACCACCGCGCGTACGCGGCCGCGCTCGCCACCCGCCACGACGCGCCCCCGGCCGTCGAGCGGGGCCTGCGCGGCGGGCTGCGCCGCCTGCTGCAGAGCGCGGCCGACCGGCAGGCCGCCGAACAGCGCCAGGAGCACACCCAGGCCGAGATCGCGTACCTCCTCGTCCAGCAGCGCGCCGCGCTCGAGGACTCGCTGGAGCAGGTCGCCGCGGCCGTGCGCGCCGAGTCCCTGGCCGCCGGCCGGCAGGCCCGGTCCGGCGCCGTCGTCGACGGGGCCGCTGCCGGCCTCGCCGCCGCCCTCGCGCACGAACGGGCCGCGAGCGCGCGGGAGGCCGCGGCGGCCACCGCCCTGCGGGACGCCCGGCAGGCCGCCGATTCCTCCCGGCGCGGCCTGCGGGCCGCCGTGGCGGAGCTCGACGCCCACGACCGCGCGCTGCGGGAGGCCGCGCGCGCCCTGCCCTCCCTGCCCCTCGGCTGGCGGCACCTCGACGAAGCCGAGCAGGAGCTCGGCTCGCCCTGGTCCGACGAGGCGTGGTCCACGGCGCGCAGCGACCTGTTCCTGCGCGCCCTCGACCTGCACCGCGCCTTCGTCGCCGGGGCCGCGCAGAGGGTCCGCGGCAACCTCCAGGTCCTCATGGAGCTGATGGCCGGTACCAACGGGAACGTCCCCGACGAGGAGGTCGAGCACGCCTGGCAGACCCTGTTCCTGCTGGTCCCCGTCGTCTCGACCACGTTCTCCTCCATCGGCAGCATGTTCGCCCGCCTCGGCCGGGAGTCGATCGGCTGGGTCCTCGTCGACGAGGCCGGGCAGGCCACCCCGCAGGCCGCCGCGGGCGCGCTGTGGCGCGCCCGCCGTGCCGTTCTGGTCGGCGACCCGCTCCAGCTGGAACCCGTCGTCACCATGCCCACGGCCCTGCAGCGCCGGCTGCTGCGCGCCTACGGCGTCGACGAGCACTGGCTGCCCTCGGCCACCTCGGCCCAGGCCGTCGCCGACCGGACCAACCGCTACGGCACCTACCTGCCGGCCCCGGGCGCCGACGACGAGCCCGTCTGGGTGGGCTCACCGCTGCGCGTGCACCGGCGCTGCGAGAACCCGATGTTCACGGTCAGCAACGAGGTCGCGTACAGCGGCCTCATGGTCCACGGCACCGCACCCGGGGCGTTCCCCGACGCGGGACGGGACGGGCTGCTCCCCAGCCGCTGGCTCAACACCGACGACCCGGCCCGGCCGTCCGAGGCGCCGTGGGGCGACCGCGACCGCCGGGCGTTCGAGTTCGTCCTCGACGTACTGCACCGGCACGGCGTCGGCGTCGAGCGCGTGCGCGTCATCGCCCCCTTCCGGGCCCTGGTCGCCGCATGCCAGAAGGTCTGCCGCGGCCGTGACGGCTGGACGTCCGCACTGATCGAGGAGCGCTGCGCCACCGTCCACAAGGCCCAGGGCAAGGAAGCCGACGTCGTCGTCCTCGTGCTCGGCGGCGGCCGGCCCGGCGCCCGCGACTGGGCGGCCCGCACCCCGCACCTGCTCAACGTCGCCGCGAGCCGCGCCAGACGCCGCCTCTACGTCATCGGCGAACGCAGCCTCTGGGCTCCCCTCCCGCACTTCGACGTCCTCGCCTCCGAGCTGACGGAGTTCCACCACCTCCACGACCGCGCCACCTGGCCACCGGTCGGCGCGTAGCGGCCGTCCGAGGGGCGAGCCCCTGCCGACGGGCAGCGGTGCGGCGATACTGAAACCTGGAGCCGACCGCTCGACCCCCCGGGCCCGTGATCACCCTGGGTAGTCGCAGCGGGACCGCCTGTTGAGCGTTCCGTCCGGCAGGTCGAAGGGTGGTAGCGATGGACGCACCAGCTCCGGGCCGGGGCGAGCGGCCAGAGGATCCGTTCGCGCTGCACAACTCGGCCTCGGCGGTACTGGACGACCACGGCAGGGTCGTCGGCTGGAGCGAGCGCGCGCAGGAGCACCTCGGCTACCCGCCCGAGGAGGTGCTGGGCCGAGCGGCGGGCGATTTCCTGTTCGACACGCGTGACCGTGACGCGGTCCTGGCCGCGGTGGCCGCGTGCGTCCGCGACCGGAGCTGGTCCGGTGTCCTGCCCGTGCTGCACCGCAGCGGGCGCCGGGTGGAGCTGGGCTTCCGCGCCCGCGCCGTCATCCGCGCCGGTTCGGCCCGCGAGTGGTTCCTCGTCGTCGCCCCGGCGGAGGAGGTGCTCCAGTGGGAAACGGACCGGTCCGTCCTGGACGGTCTGTTCCGGCGCTCCCCGATCGGCCTGTCCGTCCACGCCCCCGACCTGAGCATCCTGCGGATCAACCGGGCGCTGGCCCGGTTCACGGACCTTCCCGCGGCGGAGGTCCGGGGCCTGGGCATCGGCGACTTCCTCATCGGTCCGGACGTGGAGATCATCGAGACCCGGCTGCGACGGGTGCTGCGGACGGGCGAGCCCCTGATCTTCACCGAGCAGCCCTGCCGCCTGAGGAGCGACCCCGGCCACGAGCGGGTGGTGTCGGTGTCGGCGTTCCGGATGCAGGACTCCTCCGCCGAGATCCTCGGAGTCACCCAGTTGGTGGAGGACGTCACCGACCGCTACCGGGCCCGGCGGCGGCTCGCCCTGCTCAACCGGGCCAGCGCCCGCATCGGGACCACGCTGGACCTCGGCCGGACGACCCGGGAGCTGGCCGACGTCGCCGTCCCCGACCTCGCCGACGCCGTCTCGGTGGATCTGCTGGAGCCGGTGGCCGGCGGTGAGGAGGCCGCCGGGCAGGCGGGCGGACTGGTCCGCCGGATGGCCGTCCACTCGGTCGACGCGGAGGCACTCCAGGTGATGCACCCCACCGGGGCGGTCTTCGACTTCGATCCCCGTACCCCGCAGGCCCGGTGCCTCGCGGAACAGCAGCCCATCCTCGAACCCGTGCTCCACACCAGCCCCGGCTGGTACTTCCAGGACGCGGAGCGCACCCGGCGCGCCTTCGGCCTGGGCGCTCACTCACTGATCGTCGTCCCGCTGAAGGCCCGCGGCCTGCTCCTCGGCCTGCTCAGCCTGTGGCGGTCCGGGCGGCCCGAACCGTTCGAGGAGGACGACCTCACGCTCGCGGAGGAGTTCGCCGCGCGCGCCGCCCTCTGCATCGACAACGCCCGCCGCTACACCCAGCAGCATCTGGCCGCCCTGACCCTGCAGCGCAGCCTGCTGCCGCGGGAACTGCCCGAGCACAGCGCCGTCGAGGTCGCGTACCGCTATCTGCCGGCCGATCCCGCCACCGGCGTGGGCGGCGACTGGTTCGATGTCATCCCCCTGTCCGGAGCCCGTGTCGCCCTCGTCGTCGGCGATGTCGTCGGCCACGGCCTGCACGCCGCGGCCACCATGGGCCGCCTGCGCACGGCCGTGCACACGCTGGCCGGCCTCGACTACGCGCCGGACGAGGTCCTCTCCCACCTCGACGACCTGGTCAACCGCCTGGCCGACGAGCAGGAGCCCGCTCACGAACTCTCGCAGGGCCGGCAGATCGTCGGCGCGACGTGCCTCTACGCGGTCTACGACCCCGTCTCGCGGCGCTGCACCATGGCCCGCGCGGGCCACCTGCCCCCCGCCGTCGTGACCTCCGACGGCACGGTGAGCCTGCCCGACCTTCCCGAGGGGCCACCGCTGGGCCTGGGCGGACTCCCGTTCGAGTCCGCCGAATGGGAACTCGCCGAGGGAAGCCTGCTGGCGCTGTTCACGAACGGCCTGGTCGAGGCCCGTGGTCACGACCTCGACGAGGGTCTCGAGCGCTTGCGAGAAGCCCTCTCCCGGCCCGGCCACTCGCTGGAGGAGACCTGCACGGCGGTGCAGGACGCCCTGCTGCCCGAACACCCGCGCGATGACGTGGCACTGCTCGTCGCCCGCACCCGCGTGCTGGCGCCGGAACAGGTCGCCGCCTGGGAACTGCCCGCGGAGCCGACCGCCGCCGCCCGGGCACGGCACCTGACGGAGGCCACACTGACGGGGTGGGGACTGGAAGAACTGGCCTTCACCGCCGAAATCGTCGTCAGCGAACTGGTCACCAACGCCTACCGCTACGGCGGCGGCGAGCCGCTGACCCTGCGGCTCATCCGCGACCGCAGCCTGATCTGCGAGGTCTCCGACAGCAGCAGCACCGCTCCGCACCTACGGCGGGCGCGCACCACCGACGAGGGCGGGCGCGGTCTCTTCCTGGTCGCCCAGCTCACCGAACGGTGGGGCACCCGCTACACCCGGGACGGCAAGACCGTCTGGACGGAGTTCCCCCTGGCCACCGCGCCGGAGGGGCATTCCCTGGCTGCCGCGCACCTCACGCTCGGCCTGTGAGACCGAGGTGGTCCACGGCTCAGGGAGCGGCGGCCTGCGGGGTCACAGGCGCACGACGACCAGGGCGATGTCGTCGTGCGCACCCCGGGCCACGTCGAGACGGGCCAGCAGGGCGTCGGCGAGGCGATCGGGGCCGAGGCGGACACTGCGGGCCAGGGCCTCCGTCAACCGGTGCAGGCCTACGTCGATGTCCTCGCCGCGACGTTCGATGAGCCCGTCGGTGTACAGCACGAGGGTGTCGCCAGGGATGTAGGACAGGGCGGCCTGGGGGCGGGTGACGTGTTCGGGACGGGCACCCAGGGGCGGGTCGGTCGCCTGGTCCAGAAGGCCGCACGTGCCGTCGGGACGCAGCAGGAGCGGTGGGGGGTGGCCGGCGCTGCTGTAGGTGATCCGACGGCGGCGGGTGTCGACCACGGCCGCGACGGCGGTGGTGGCCAGCGCCCCTTCGACCGATCGGGCGTACAGACCGAGGACCTCGAGCGACCTGGCGGGCTCGTGGAGGGCCCGGACCGCGGCGGACAGCGCGCTGCGGAGCATGCCCATGACGGTGGCGGCCTCCAGGCCGTGGCCGACGACGTCGCCGACCGCGACACCGAAGCAGTCACCGGGCAGGTCGACCACGTCGTACCAGTCGCCGCACACGTTCAGCGAGCCGACCGCGGGCAGATAGCGCACCGCGACGTTCCCGTGCCGGTCCAGGTCGGGCGAGTGCAGCATCGCCTCCTGGAGCGTCAGGGCGACTTGGCGTTCACGGGCGTGCGCCTGGCGGAGTTCTTCGTTCAGCCGCTGCAGCTCCCGGGCCCGGGCGTACAGCTCGGCTTCCATCGCCTCGCGCTTCCCCAGCGTGCCGCTCCGCCGGGGGCCCGGGCGGGAGTGGACGAACTCGGTCACGTCCTCCACCCTGTGGATGATCAACGCCACCTCCCCGTCCGGCCCGAGCACCGGGGTGTTGATCGGGGACCACCACCGCTCCTCGAAGCTTCCCGGCCGGGACACGACGGGGATGTCGTACTTCTGCACCGCCATCGTGTCCGGGTCCTTCGTCCGCAGGACCCGGTGCAGCGAGGCGCCCAGGTTCCGCACCCCGTCCGCCTTCGGGTCCCCGGGATTGTCCGGGAAGGCGTCGAACACGTACTGCCCGACCAGCTCGTGCCGGCTCCGCGCGGTCGCTCCCAGGTAGGCATCGTTGACATCGACGATCACCAGCGCGGCATCGAGCACGAGATACGGGCTGGGCGTCGCCGCGAACAACAACTGGTAGTCGATCCGAGTCACCACGGGGCTCGTGCCCGTCCTTCCGCTGGTCGCGGCTGTTCCTGCCAGCGTACGAGGCGCGCGGCGTCCGCGCCGCCCGTGAGCCTGCGCCATCGGTGTCGTACGCGGCGCCCATGGCTGCGGCGGTCGCGGCCGCAGCTGCCGCTCCGGCGGCGACCTTGCCCGCGACGGGAGCACTCGGCCCGGGCTCGGTCGTCTCCACCCCCTCGATCGTCTACAGTGCAGTAGACCGTCTACTTGACTGTAGTCACTGAGGGGGGCCTCCGGGCCGCCCCTCTGTGTCCGAACCAGCGAGAGAGGCCGATTCCGTCCATGGCCACGTCCGCTTCCCCCGCGCTCGCGGTGAACCTCCTCGATGCCCATGCACTGCTCACGACGTTCGGCGTGATCGGCATCGCGGTGGTGATGTTCGCCGAGACCGGGCTCCTGGTCGGCTTCTTCCTGCCCGGCGACTCGCTCCTGTTCACCGCGGGCCTGCTGTGCGCCGGCACTACCGACAAGAGCACGGCCCTGTCCCTGCCGGCGGTATTGGCCGCCTCCGTGGCCGGCGCGCTGGCCGGCGCCCAGTGCGGTTACCTCATCGGCCGCAGGGCGGGCCCCGCCCTCCTGGCCCGCAGCCGCTCCAAGAAGCTCCACGAGGGTGCCGCACGGGCCGAGGAGCTCCTGGCGAAGTACGGGCACGCCAAGGCGATCGTGCTGGCGCGGTTCGTACCGGTGGTCCGCACGGTCCTCAATCCCCTCGCGGGGGTCCTGAACATCCCGGCCCGTGTCTTCACGTTCTGGCAGGTCGCGGGCGGCCTGCTGTGGACGGTGGGACTGGTCCTGGCCGGCTACGCCCTCGGCTCGTCGATCCCCAGCGTCGACACGTACCTCCTGCCGATCGTGGGCCTGATCGTCGCGGTCTCCCTGCTGCCCGTGGCGATCGGACTCCTCCGCTCCCGGCGGAGCGGCAAGCACCAGAACGGAACAGCGCGATGACCCCCGGCTACAACGGATCGGACATCGACGGCAACGCCTACATCGACGTCACCGACATCGCCCACCGGACCCCGGGCTGGCTCAACGACGTCATTTCCGGCTGGTCCCTCTACGGCCTGGCGCTGTTCGCCGTACTGATGCTCGTGGCGTGGTGGCGGGCCCGCCGCGCCGGATCACCGTCGGCCGTCACCGCGCTGGCCGTTCCCCTGATCACGCTCGCGGGCTTCGGCGTCGATCTGCTGCTCAAGCTCGCGGTCCGTGAGGACCGGCCCTGCCAGAGCCTGCACGTGGCCGTGCTGGAGTCCTGCCCCGCCCCCGGGGACTGGTCGTTCCCCAGCAACCACGCCGCCATCGCGTCCGCCGCCGCGGTCGCCCTGCTGTTCGTCTCGCGCCGCCTGGGCGCCGTCGCCCTGGTCGCGGCGGTGCTGATGGCGGCCTCCCGGGTGTGGGTCGGCGTGCACTACCCCCACGACGTCCTCGCCGGATTCGCGCTCGGCGCCCTGGTGGCCGCCGTCTGCGCCCGATCCGTCCGCGGCAGGCAGGGCGTACTGGCCGACCGGCTCGCCGGCGGCCGCCTGCGCCCGCTGCTGACCACCGCGTGAACCACCCCCGCGCATCCGGCCCCACCGGTCCGGCCACGGCCCGCCGGGCCGGAGGGGCGGCCGTGGCGTCCTTCGTCCTCCTGGCCGCACTCGCGCTCTGGGTGACCCGGACCCCCGGCCACCTCCTGCCGGGCGATGCGGGCCTGCACCGCTGGTCCGTGGCGCACCGTCCGCCCGGCGCCGCGGCTACGGCCCGCGCGGTCACCGACACCGGCACGGGCGTCATCCCGTACGCCGTGCTGCTGGCGGTCGGCATGTACCTGGGGCGTACCGCTCGCCAGCGGTGCACCGTCGCGCTCGCGCTGATGCTGTGCCTCGCCGCGGGGCAGGCACTGCGGTACGCGCTCATGTCGCTGGTCGCACGGCCGCGCCCGCCGGTCGGCGACTGGGCCGCCCACGCCTCGGGGTGGTCCTTCCCCTCAGGTCACGCCACCACCGGGGCGATGACCGCGGCCCTCGTTCTCGCCGCGCTGGCCCTTGGCGGCAGGGGCACGTCCCGCCTCGCCGTCGTCGTGATCGCCGCGTGGGGAATCTCGGTGGGGCTGACGCGCGTCTACCTCGGTGTCCACTGGTTCACCGACGTGCTGGCGGGCTGGCTCTTCGCCCTCGGGTGGGTGTCCCTCGCCGCCTGGGCATACCTGCGCCGGGCTCCGGCCCCGGCCCTTGAGGAGGAGTGAGGTGGACAGCCGCATGCTCGTGGTCGAGGACGGCCATCCGCTGCGGAACGTGATCCTGGGAGGGTCGCACGAAGAGGGCCTCGACCCGGTGCCCGCGCCGGACGGGCTCCGTCAGCCCTCGGCACCGACGCGCCCGACCGAACGGGAACCCCTTACTCTGTCTACAACGGAGTAGTCGACTCACGTCGCGGCACCCACCGCACCGGTCAAGGGGGATCCATGGCAGACGAGGGCGATCGACGACCCGCCGGAGAGCTGGAGTCCAGCGTGCTCGCCGCGCTGTGGGCCGCCGGGACAGCCCAATCGGCCGCCCAGGTCAGAGCGGCGATACCCCAGGATCTGGCGCGCACCACAGTGGCCACCCTCCTCGGGCGCCTGTGTGACAAGGGTCTGGTGGGGCGTCGACCCGGCGGCCGCGGGTTCGTCTATTTCGCCGTGCAGGACACCCACGGACTGGCTGCCCGTCGCATGCACCGTGAGCTCGACGGGGGCGGCGACCGGAGCATGGTGCTGGCGCGGTTCGTCGAAGGCCTCGCTCCACACGACGAAGCCGAACTGCGGAGGCTCCTGCAGGAGGACCACCCGTGATCATGCTCTTGGTGGCTCCGCTCCTGCTGCCCTGGATCCTGCCTCCGCTCGCACGGCGGACCATCGAGAGGGTGCGACCGGACATGGCCCTGTGGGCGGTTACCGTCGGCGCGGCCGTACTGGCACTCGGCGTCGTCACCTGCCTGGGCGCCCTGCTCCTTCCGCTCGCCCTCAGCCTGCCCGTACTCGCCGCACTCGCCCACCTGCTCCACCCCCTCCAAGCCGGCCCGGCGGCACTCGTGGCCTGCATCTCGATGCTGGCCAGTGGCGCGCTCGCCGTCGCCGCGACCGCCACGGCCCGTGGCGTCAGGGCAGAGGTGGGGCGCCTGCGCGCGGCCCGGGACCTCGTGGCAGGGATCCCCGCGGCAGGCGGCCTCTGCGTACTCGAGGACGACCGGCCCGACGCGTTCGCCCTGCCGGGAGGAACACGCCGAACGGGCCGGATCGTGGTGACCTCGGGCATGCTCCGGGCCCTTGACCCGGGCGAGCGCGAAGCACTCCTGGGACACGAGCGCGCCCACTTGGCCGGCCACCACCATCTGTTCCTGGCCATCGCGCAGCTCGCCGGGTGGTGTCATCCGGCGTTGGCGTCCGTCCTTCCTGTCGTCTCCCTCGCCGCCGAACGCGCGGCGGACGAAGCCGCCGCCCGCGCCTGCGGGGACCGGCGGCTGACCGCACGCGCCATCGGACGGGCCGCCCTGGCCTCGACGGCCTGCCGTAACGGCCTGCGGGCGCCGGCCATCGCGGCCCGAGGAACCACCGGCCCTGTACCGGCACGGGTCAAAGCCCTGTTCGCGCAGGCTCCGGCGCGGCGTGTCGTACCCACGGTGCTGGCCATGGCCCTTCTCTGCGGGGCAGCGGGTGCCTCGTCCCTCGGCGGAGCCGTCTGGCTGCACCGAGGCGTGGAAGTGGCACAAGGCGAGTACCCCTCCGAGTAACCCGGCGGAGTCGGCCGCGTCCTCCCTCGGCCCTGCGGGGTCGCCGTGACGCGAGGCCCGGCGTTCGCCCCTGCGCGGGCGATTCAGCCCTTGCGGGCGATGCCGCCGGCGATGCTGCGCTGGGCCGCGTTCAGCTCGTTCAGCTGAGGGCCGTCGGGCCACCAGTCGGCGCACCGCACCAGTCCCGGAGGGACCATCTCCAGACCGTTGAAGAGTTCCTGCAGTTCGGCCCTGGTGGAGAAGGTGCCGCTGCCCATCATGCTGTGCAGGAACATGTCCTCCATCTTCCGGGCGGTCGCGCTGTACTCGTCCTCCGGGTCCAGGAAGTGGCTGATCGCCACGTAGGAGCCGGACGGCAGCGCGTCGATGTAGGCCCGCATGATGTCCTCGCGGGTGCGGGTGTCCTCGCCGTTGTAGTGGTGCAGGGTGCCCAGTTGCAGCAGTGCGATCGGCTCCGTCCAGTCCAGCTCGGTCCGCACGACGTCGTTCGTCAGCAGCTTCTCCGGCTCGAAGATGTCCGCGGCGACGAAGACGGTGTTCTCGTTCTCCTCCAGCAGGGCCCGGCCGTGGGCCAGGACCACCGGGTCGTTGTCCACGTAGACGACGCGCGCGTGCGGGTTGACCCGCTGCACCACGTGGTGGACGTTCTCCGCGGTCGGAAGGCCCGAGCCGCAGTCCAGGTACTGGGTGATGCCGGCCTGCCGGGCCAGGAACCGGCAGGCCCGGATCAGGAAGCCGCGGTTCTCGACCGCCAGGTCCGCGGCCTCCGGAGCCGCCTTCTGCACCCCCCGAACCACCTCGCGGTCGACTTCGTAGTTGTCCGTCCCGTTCAGGAAGGCGTCGTAGACCCTGGCGATGCTAGGCCTGGTCGGATCGATGTACGAGGGCACGGACTTGTCGGACGTCGCGCTGGACATGGGACCTCACCGGCGGTGTGAAGGGCGGCGTAAGGGATCGGTCCACGACCCTAGACCGGTGGACGTACCGGCCACGGGCATTCCCGCCCACAGCGCCTGCATCCCACCCGTATGTGCGACGTCCGGCACGGATGGTCCGAGGGCCGTTCGTGCGGACGAGATCCAGTACGCGGACACCGACCCGGCCGTCGCCGACCCCGGCCTCAACCCCGACCCGAATGGGTCAGCTTGGCCGCGGAAGGGGAGGGTAGGAGCGGGACGAACGTGTACGGCTACAGCGTGTCAGGAGAGTGCCCGCGATGACGGATGACGCCTACCTCTTTCTCGCGATGACTTCGGACGGCTGGCAGGGGACGCCGCTGGCCCTCGTCGGGGGCCTGGAGTGCCTGGAAACCCCGGCCGTCCGGGCCTGGTTCACGGCCCAGGGCGTGAGCCCCGCGTCCCCGGCCGTCCGCGTGGTTCCCCCGGAGCAGACCGGACTGATGCCGAAGGAGGCCGAGCGGCTCCCGGTCCCGCTGAGCGAGGAGGAGCTGGAACGGGTCCGCCGCGCCACGGCCACGGACCGCGTGGCGGGCATCGAGGAGGAGCTGATCGCGTTCCGCGACAGCGAGGACAACCGTGACGTCCTGCTGCGCCGGGCCCTCGCCGCCGGTGTACCGGCGCACCGGATCGTCGAACTCTCCGGGGTCGACCCGACCACATTGTCCTCGGCCTCCCGCGGCTGAACTCCCCCGGCGGGAGACCGGGACACACCGCCGCCGCCGACCCGGCGGGAAGATCCTCAGGAGTTGAGGAACGCTCCTGAGGCGCAGCGTCGGCTGCGACGACGACGACCGCTTCGCGTACTTCGGCCTCGGGTACCCCGAGCCCGCCCGCCGAGCGGACGTCGTCGCCTACTACCGGGCGGCAGCCACCCACGACGGCTGGCTGCCGGCACCGCCCGAGCCGGACCAGCCCGCCTCGCGCCACGACCCGGCCGGCGACCGGATCGGCCTCTGCTTCACCAAGCAGATCGACGGCGCCACCTCCCATCTCGCCGTGTCCTGGGCATTCGACGGGGAGCAGGGCTACACGGTGGAGGCCCGGGCGAGCCGGAGCGGCGGCTCCTGGCGTCCGTGAGCCCGGCCCCGGGCGACGGCGGTGATTTGCCGCCGGGTATACACCTACCTCATGCCGAACAGCCACGACCCTGCGCGAAAGCCCGTCGATCGGCTTTCCCTCCCGGGCGAACCGACCGACTGACGGCCCCGAGACGGCCCGGCACCATCGCGAAAGCCCCCTTCCGGCGGATCTCGCTCACCGGTTCGGGAACGCCGGGGACTGGCCGCACAGGCGACCGCGGGAATCACTCCCGGGGGCCACTACTCGCAAAAGCGACGGTGAGCACCCCGCGCGGTCCATGCCGCTCCACGGATGCTGAACGCGCGTTCGAGGTGCTGGTTGATGGCGTTCAAGACGGCTGGTCGGTGGTGGATGCCGACGGTTCGGGCTCGCTCGGAGTCGGCGGCAGCCCGGTGAGAAAGGTGCGGATCTCGTCGGCCTCGGGGACCGCGAGGGCAGTGTAAAGGCCAAGGGCCTGTCGGGCGTGGTCGTGGGCGAGGTCGATGCGGCCGACGTCGCGGTGGACGTGCGCCAGGCCGTCGTGGGCGCGGGCCTGCTCGGGGCGGTAGCTGAACTCGCAAGCGATGGTCAGCGCGTTGTGGTGTTCGGCCTCGGCCTGGGCAAGGTTGCCCATGGACCGGGCGGCCTCCGCTAGGGCGTTGAGCGACTCGGCCTCGTCTCCGGGGAAGTCGAACCTGCGGCTCAGGTCGAGGGCCTGGCGGTGATGGTGCCGGGCCTCGTCGTAGCGGCCTTGCCGTTGGTACAGCAGCCCGATGTTGTTCAGCACGACGGTTTCGCCGATGCGGGACCCCGTCTCGCGGTACGCGATCAGCGATTGCCGGTGGTGCTCGTGGGCGTCCTCGTAACGTCCTTGTCGTTCATGGACGATGCCGAGGTCGGTCAGGCATCTGGCTTCGCCACCGCGATCGCCGAGCTCCCGGAAGAGCACGAGCGACTGCGCGCACTGGTCGTGGGCCCGGTCGTATTCCCGCCGCCGCGTGGAGACGGTGCCGAGGGCCGCCAGTGCGCTGGCCGCGGGGCCCTGGTCGCCGATCTCGCGCGCGAGGTCCAGGGCGTGCCGGAAGTGCTCGGCCGCTTGCTCGTGGTCACCGCGCCACCAGAAGTACACCTGCCCGCGGTCGATGAGCGTACGGGCTTCGGCGGCTGTGTCGCCGCTCCGGCGGGCGGCTCGCAGCGCCAGGCCATTGAGGGCCAGGGCGTCGGCCTGGTGGGCGTGGCCCAGCAGGTAGCGGTGCAAGGTGGCGGCCAGTTGGCCGACGTGGGGGAGCCAGTCGTGCTCGGCCGCGTACTGGGCGGACGCCATGAGGTTCGCGCGTTCGCCGTCCAGCCAGGTGATCGCCTCCGCCTCGTCCCGCGGGGGCCAGGCCGGGGTGTCCGGCGCGGGGATTCGCGGCCTGCGGTTCCTGCCCTCGGGGTAGAGGTGGTCGATGGCCGCGCACGCCGTGTGGAGATAGTGGTGGAACAGCCGGTCGAGGGCCTCGCGCTGGGCGCCCGGCGGTTCCTGGACGGCCGCGGTGGCGAGGGCGTGTTCGCGCAGCAGATCGTGGAAGGTGTAGCGACCGAGCTGGTGCTGGGTCAGGACGTGGGCGTCCAGGAGGTCTTCCAGGAGCGTCTCCGCCTCCTCCAGCGGGAGGGCGGCCAGCGCGGACGCCGCCTCGGGGCTGATATCGCGTCCTGGCTGGAGCCCCAGAAGCCGGAACATCCGCTGCTGGTCCGCGGTCAGCTGCTCGTAGGACAGCGTGAACGCCGCTGCCACTCCTCGCTCCGAGGTGGCCAGCTCGGAGAGCCTGCGGCGCTGGTCCCGGAGCCGGTCGGCCAGGTAGGCGACGGTCCAGCGCGGGCGATGGTGCAGGCGGGCGGCGGCGATCCGGACGGCCAGCGGCAGGAATCCGCACAGCTGCAGGACGTCGAGAACGGCCAGGGGTTCGGCCGCCGCCCGTTGGCCGACGATCGCCGTGAACAGTTCCAAGGCGTCCGCGGCGGGCAGCACGTCCAGGGACAGGGCATGTGCCCCGTCCAGGTCGGTGAGCCGCCGGCGACTGGTGATCAGGATGAGGGCACGGGAAGAGCCGGGCAGCAACTGGCGTACCTGGTCGGCGCCGAGGGCGTTGTCCAGCACGGCCAGCACGCGGCGGCCGACGAGTTCGGACCGCCACAGCGCGGCGCGGTCGGCGACCGACGCGGGTATCTGCTGGGTGGGCACGCCGAGTTGTCCCAGGAGTATCTCGAGCGCGGTACCGGCGTCGAGTGGCGCCTGTCCGGCGGTGTGCGCCTGCAGGTCGATGAAGAGCTGTCCGTCCGGGAAGTGGTCCGCGAGGCGGTGTCCCGCGTGGACCGCGAGCGTCGTCTTGCCTACCCCGGCCATTCCGTCGATCGCCGAAATCGTCACGACGCCACCGTTGTTGCCCGACCATAGGCGGATCAAGCCGTCCAGCTCGCCCTCGCGTCCGGTGAAGTCCGGGACGTCGTAGGGCAGGAAGTTGATCCCCTGCGGCTTCGCCGACGCGGTGACCGGTGGCCGTAGACCGGGGGCGTCCCGCAGGATGTCCTGTTCGAGCTTGCCGAACGCGTGGCCGGGGTCCAGTCCCTGCTGATCGGCCAGGGTCGCCCGGAAGGTCCTTGCCACGTCCAGCGCGTCGGTCTGGCGTCCGGCGCGGTGCAGGGCGAGCATCAGCTGCGAGCAAAGCCGTTCCCGCAAGGGGTTGGCGGCCGCGTGGACGGACAGTTCGTCGATCAGGTCTGCGTGACGCCCCCGGGCCAGTTCCAACTCGGCCAGGCGCTCGACGGCGGTCAGTAGTTGGCCGTTGAGCCGCACTCTGGCGCTCTGGACGTAATGGGCGGTGATGTCGGCCAGCGGCTCCCCCCGCCACAGCACCAGCGCAGCACGTATCTGGTCCGCGGCGTCCCCCGGCTCGTCGGAGACGGCCGCTGCTCTGGCGGTCAGGCTGGTGAACTCGTCCAGGTCGAGTTGCCCCGGCTCGGGGGTGATCACGTACCCGGCCGGTCGCGTGACCAGCATCCCGTCTGCTTGCGAAGCGCGCAGCATCCGTCGGATCGCGGCGATCGTGGTCTGGATCTGTGCGCGGGCGGAATCCGGTGGCAGCGGCCCCCACATCGCGTCGATCAGGCGATCCGTACTGATCGCGACCCCGGCGTGCAGCAACAAGTAGGCGAGTACCGCACGATGACGGGGTGCCAGGCCGGGCACATCCGAACCGGGAGCCACGGCCTCCACCGGGCCGAGGATCGTGAACCGCATGCCGTTACTCCCGGGGTCACCAGTGCGTGCATCGAAGAAGCATCGCGAATGTATCAAGATCAAGCCGCATGGTTATCGGCATGTCACTCCACACCGTTGAACCGGAGATCGCGACCGGTGAAACCGCAGCTCTGTTCACCGCCACGCACCGGGCCCTGGGGGTCATCCCCAACTTGGCCAGGGTGATGGCCAACAGCCCGGCCGCACTGAAGGGGTACTTGGGCGTCATCACCACGCTGAGCGCGGAGGGAACCCTGCCGGCGGAAGTGCGCGAGAGCATCGCGTTGCTCGTGGCGCAGGAGAACGGGTCCGACTACTGCCTGTCCGTGCATGCGTTCCGCGGGACCGTGGCGGCCGGGCTGAGTGCGGCCGAGGCCACCAGCGCACGCCGGGGCAAGGCCGACGACCCCTGGGCCGCCGCAGTCCTGGAGCTGGCCGCCGCGACGGTTCGCGACCGCGGAACCGTCGCCGACGAGCAGCTGGCCGCGGCCCGGCGCGCCGGCCTGTCCGATGGGCAGATCGTCGAGGTCATCGCCCATGTCGCTCTCAACGTGTTCACCAACTACCTCGCCACGGCAGCCCGTGTCGACGTCGACTGGCCGCTCGTGCGCCACACCGACTGGACGAACGCCCCAAGCACGCGAAATGCCCCAAGCATCCGAAGTACTCCAAGTATCCGACGTACACCCGACTCGACCACGAAGGCCATCACCTTGCCCACATCAGCACGAGTCAACCCGCTCCAGCACGTCTCGACCGCCGAAGCCATCGCCTGGCATCGGGTCGTCGCGGCCTCGACGGCCCACGACCTGCCCGGCGTTCCGGCCCTCGACCCCGGACAGGTCCACGCCCAGCTCACCCAGCCCGCTCTGGGCAGCCGCCGGCTGATGTGGCTGGCCACCGGCACGGACGGGGTCCCCATCGGAGTCGCCGCCCTGCGGGTGTTCACCTCCGCGGGCCAGGAGCACCTGGCCGAGCTGGAACTCCACGTCGACCCCGCACACCGCCGCCTGGGAACCGGCTCCCTCCTGCTGTCAGCGGTCGTTGCCGCCTGCCGCGCCGAGAACCGGCGCAGCCTGATCGCCACGGCCGCGGCCGACGGTCCGGGCGAAGCCTTCAGCGGACGACGGGGCTTTCGCCGGGCACTGGCCTTGAGTCACCTCGTACTGCGCCTCGACGAGACGGACGGGGCCGACCTGCTCCGGATCGCCGACGCCAAGCACCCCGGGTACCGGCTGACTGGCTGGACCGGAACGGTTCCGGACGGCCTCGCCGCCGCTTTCGCCGCTGCCAAGAACGCGATGAACGACATGCCCGTCGGTGACCTGGACTACGGGACTGTGGCGTGGGACGCGGACCGCGTTCGCGCCATGGCCGCGGTGGTCGCCGACCGCGGGGACACCCTGTTGACCGTCGCCGCCGTGCACGACAGCGGCTCCATGGCCGGCTACACCGAGATCCTGATCCCCCGCGGTGCGCCGCCGCGGGTCCAGCAGTACGACACGGCGATCGTGCCAGAACACCGGGGCCACGGGCTCGGGTTGTGGGTCAAGGCCACCATGGCGAACCGGCTGCGCACCGAGTACCCCGCCGTCGTCGAGATCGAGACGGACAACGCCGACGACAACGTCCACATGCTGGCGGTCAACCACCGCCTGGGGTTCCGCTCCTACCGGCGCACGTGCGAGCTCCAGCTCGACGTGCCCGCGACCTGATCCGTGGCCACCGCCATCTCCACCCCCACATCCACCCCCACCCAAGCCTCACCCCACCTCCGACTCGAGGAAGCGAGAAGCGAGAAGCACGTGCGAAGGCTCATCTGCTACATATCCGCCGCTCTGGACCGCCCCATCGCAAGGGCCGGAGCCCGCGCGACCCATGACCCGGTCCTGAAGGCCGGGCCCACCAGCCCGTACGCCTACCTGACGCAGTACGTCGCCTCCCGCACGGTTATCAGGTCCGATCCGGCGGTGACCGTAGCCCAAGACCCGCTCGGCGGGCGGGCGTTCGACACCGGCTTCCCCCTCACTCACTTCGCGAAGGTGCTGTCATGAACGTCTCCTCCTCCACCCTCTCCCTGACCGTCGCCGACGTGGACGCCTCCCGCGCGTTCCTGTGCACCCACCTCGGCTACGAAATGGCCATGGCAGACGACGGCTTCGTGTCCCTGAGGCGCGAAGACGCCGCCGTAGACGTCGTCCTGCTCCGCGGAGGTACGGACGTCCTCCCGCCCGAGCAGCGCGACCAGCGGGCGGCCGGTCTGATCCTGGCGCTCACCGTCTCCGACCTCGCGGCGGAGGAGGCCCGTCCTGCGTCAGACATCGGATCTGACCTCATAGGGCTGCTGCCCGCCAACCCATTCTTCAGGCCCGGACGCCCAGGGCCGACCGACCCGATGGCCGACGCCCAAGCGCGGCGGCCGGAAAGTGACTACACGGATGCAACCGACCTTCGTACTCGTGCACGGAGCCTTCGCGAACTCCTTCTCCTTCGCACCCCTCCAAGCCGAACTCGGCCTCCTCGGGCACCGTTCGGTCGCCGTCGACCTGCCCGGCCACGGGTTCCAGGCCACCTTCACCCGCGCCTACCAGTCCCCGCAGGACCCCGAGGGGCTCGCCACCGCGCCCGGCTCGATCAAGGGCGTCACGCTCGCCGACAACGTCGCGCACCTCATCGGGGTCCTCGAACGGGCCCAGCGGAACGGCCCCGTGATCCTCGTCGCCCACAGCCGGGGCGGCATCACGGTCACGGCCGCGGCCAACGCACGCCCGGATCTGATCGACCGCCTGGTCTACGTCTCGGCCTGGTGCCCGGTCCACCTCGACGTCAGCGACTACTACGCCGAGCCGGAAATGGCCACGGTCGACCCCGCCGCCTTCGCTTCGGCGCTCGCCGGAAACCCCGCCGACCTCGGCCTGCTCCGTGTCAACTTCCGCACCGCGAGTCCGGACGCGCTCGCGGCGTTCAAGGCGGCCTTCCTCGCCGACGGCACCGACGAGCAGTTCCACACCTTCCTGAACACCTTCCAGCCCGACGAGAACCTCGACGTCGGCGGCTCCGCCGACCGGGCGCAGGCCGCGACCTGGGGCCGCATCCCCAAGACCTACATCCGCCTGGCCGATGACACGAGCCTGCCTCCTGCCCTTCAGGACCGGCTGATCCGCGAGGGCAACGAGCTGACGCCCGACAACCCGTACGACGTCCGCACACTGGCGGGCAGCCACCTACAGTGGCGGGTCTCCCCCGCGCCGAGCGCCCGCGCCCTGGGCGAACTCGCCACACTCCCGGGCCCGTCCGCTCAAACGTCGTTCGCCGCCGGGAAGCCGTCCGGCTTCTTCGGAGGGACCGCATGACCGCTTCCACCGGCCGCGTGACCAGACGGCGCAGACCACGCGTCAGCTTCGAATGACTCACGCCACGACAACCCGACCACCGTCACTCGCCGCCGAGTGCCCCGGCTAGGCGATTGATCGCCGGGCGTCATCTCCTATGCTGGCGGCGTCGATGCGGGCTTCGCCCGACCTCGTTCACAGCCGCGTACTCGGTGTCCGGGTCCAGCGTCGGTCCCAGCCTTGTCTCTGCCGCGTCCGCTTCGCACCACCACAACCGCAAACACTTCGTGCTCAACGCAGCGCAACCAGCACCAAACCAGCACGGGAGTCAGCACCGCCTCCCCAAAACAGGCGGAATTCTGCACATCCGGCAGGCGTGTTCATCACCATCCGGAGGCGGCCGGGAGGGTCGGGGCGAGGCGTGTGGCGGTCGCGCACACCCAGGTGCGGGTGATTGTGATGGCCCGCCACATATACCGCTGACCTGGGGACTTCTACGTTGTGCCCACACCCGACGTCCCCGCAGACCCCTGGAAGTGGTGCACATGGTCTCCCCCGGAACCGCCCCGAAGGCCCCGTCCGGCATCAGACGGATCGTCGCCGCCAGCCTCATCGGGACCACCATCGAGTGGTACGACTTCTTCCTCTACGGGACCGCCGCGGCCCTGGTGTTCAACAAGCTGTTCTTCCCCACCGCCGATCCGCTCACCGGCACCCTGATCGCGTTCCTCACCTATGCGATCGGGTTCCTGGCCCGGCCGCTCGGCGGGGTGGTGTTCGGGCACTTCGGCGACAAGGTCGGCCGCAAGAAGCTGCTGGTGCTCAGCCTGCTCATGATGGGCGGGGCCACCTTCGCGATGGGACTCCTGCCCACGCACGCGAGCATCGGCGTCGGCGCTCCCATCCTGCTGACCGCACTGCGCCTGGTGCAGGGGTTCGCGCTCGGTGGTGAGTGGGGCGGAGCCGTGCTGATCGTCTCCGAGCACGGCGGTGCCGAGCACCGCGGGTTCTGGGCCTCCTGGCCGCAGTCGGGAGCGCCCGGGGGGAACCTGCTGGCCACCGGAGTACTGGCGCTGCTGGCCGCCGTGCAGTCGGACGCCACGTTCCTCGCCTGGGGCTGGCGCATCCCCTTCCTGCTCTCCGGCGTCCTCGTGGTGGTCGGGCTGTGGATCCGGCTCTCCGTGTCCGAGTCCCCCGTCTTCCTCGCGGCGCAGGCCGAGGCCAAGAACCTCGCGGTGGAGGAGAAGGCTCCCGTCGTGCAGGTGTTCCGCAAGGACTGGCGGCAGGTGCTGACCGCCATCGGCACCCGGTTCGGCGAGAACATCTCGTACTACATCCTCACCTCCTTCCTCCTCGTCTACGTCACCACCCACCTCGGGCTCCCCAAGACCACCGCGCTGAACGCGCTCCTGATCGGCTCGGCCGTCCACTTCGTCACCATCCCCGCCTGGGGCGCGCTCTCGGACCGGATCGGGCGCCGGCCGGTGACGCTGATCGGTTCGGCGGGCATGGCCCTGTGGGCGTTCGGGTTCTTCGCGCTGGTCGATTCCAAGTCGTTCGCCGTCATCACCGCGGCGGTCACCGCCGGTCTGCTGCTGCACGGCGCCATGTACGGGCCGCAGGCCGCCTTCGTCTCCGAGATGTTCGACACGAAGGTCCGCTACTCGGGTGCCTCGATGGGATCCCAGCTCGCTTCGATCGTCGCGGGCGCCCTGGCCCCGATCATCGCCGTCGAGCTCCTGAAGGACTACGGATCCTCCGTGCCGGTCTCGGTATATCTCTCCGCGGCCGCCCTCGTCACCACGCTGACCGTCGCCTTCGCCCGCGAGACCCGGGGCCGGGACCTGTCGGTGCCGAAGACGGGCGCGGGCCCGGTGGCCGGGGCGGGGACGGTGGGCGCGGGCAGCGCGTACGCCGGCCGGCCCTCGGCCACGGCTTCCGGCGCGGCGTCCGACCCCGCCTGAGCCGGTCCGCCCGGCCCCGTCTCCGCCCGCCGTATCCGGTGATGCCACCGGTGCGGCGGGCGGACCCCGTCTGTGCCTCCCCACCGAAGGGCTGCCAGCATGGCTCCCGTGACCCAACCCACCGAGTCCGTGACCGCGCTGCGCCGGCTCCTGGACCTGCTCGCCCAGGGCGCACCCGTCGAGGACTTCACCGGGCCCGGCGCACAGGCCCGGCGCGCGGGGGCCGGGGACGAGGAACAGGCCCTCGTCGAGGAGGCCACCAGGGTCGCCCTGGACATCCGCCGGACCCTCGACCAGCACCGCCGGCGCGAGGCCGAACTGACCGCCCTCTTCGACACGGCCGGGGACCTCGCGGCACTGCGCGACCTCGACGCGGTGCTCAGGGCCATCGTGCGGCGGGCCAGGACCCTGCTGGGCACGGACGTCGCCTACCTCACGCTCAACGACCCCGTCGTGGGCGATACGTTCATGCGGGTCACCGACGGCTCCGTGTCCGCCGCCTTCCAGCAGCTGCGGCTCGGCATGGGCGAGGGGCTCGGCGGGCTGGTCGCCCAGACGGCCCGCCCCTACGCCAGCGCCGACTACCGCTCCGACGGCCGCTTCCGCCACACCAGCACCATTGACACCGGGGTGGGCGAGGAGGGGCTGCGGGGCATCCTCGGCGTGCCGCTGCGGGTCGCTTCGCGGGTCATCGGGGTGCTCTACGCGGCCGACCGGTCGGTGCGCGACTTCGCCCCCGACGCGGTCGCGCTGCTGTCCTCGCTCGCCGACCACGCCGCCGTCGCCATCGACGGCGCCCGGCTGCTGGAGGAGACGCGCACGGCCCTCGTCGAGCTCAACTCCGCCACCGAGACGGCGCGCGCCCACAGCGAGGCGGTGCGGCTGGCGACCGAGACCCACGACCGCCTCACCGACCTGGTCCTGCGCGGCGGGGACGTCACGGACGTGGCCCGGGAGGTGGCGGCGCTGCTGCGGGGCGGGCTGGTCGTGCACGACGCGGACGGGGCCGAGCTGGCCCGGGTCGCCACCGAGCCGATCGGGCCTCCCGCGCAGGGGGTGGCCGCCTCCCGGTCCGGAGGCCGGGCCGTTCCGGTGGACGGCGTATGGGTCTGCGCGGTCCTGGCCGGGCCGGAACTCCTCGGCAGCATCGCGCTGACGGGGCGGCCGGACCTCTCGGACACCGACCGGCGGCTGTTCGAGCGCACCAGCCTGGTCACCGCGCTCCTCCTGCTGCTGCGCCGGTCGGTGGCCCACGCCGAGGACCGGGTCCGCGGCGAACTGCTCAGCGACCTGCTGACACCGGAGAGCCCGGGGCGGACCCGCGACTCCGGAAGCCAGACGATCCGGGCCCGCAAACTCGGCGTCGACCTCGCCCGCCCGCACGCCGTCCTGGTGCTGCACTGCGACGCGGCCCTGCGGCCGCGGCTCTCGGCGGAGGCGGCCCGACGGGCCCGCGCCCTGGACGGCCTGGCCGGACCGCACGAGGGCCACATCGTGCTCCTGGCCCCGGCCGGGCGCCCCGGGGAGCTCGCGCGGTCACTGGCCGCCGAGGTGGGAAAGGCCCTGGGCGCGCCCGTCACGGTGGGCTCCGCCGGGCCGGCCGACCGGCCGGCCGGCCTGCCGTCCGTGTACGCGGAGGCCGTGCGCTGCCTGGAGGCCCTCCACGCCCTGGGCCACACGGGCTACGGCGCCGCCCTCCCCGACCTGGGCTTCGTGGGCCTGCTGCTCGGCGACCACGGCGACGTCGACGGTTACGTCCACCGGGTGCTCGGTCCGGTCATCGACTACGACGCCCAGCGCGGCACCGAACTGGTCCACACCCTGCGCGCCTACTACACGCACGGCGCGAGCCTCTCCAAGGCCAAGGACGCCCTGCACATCCACGTGAACACGGTCGTGCAGCGGCTCGACCGGATCCGTCACCTGCTGGGCGAGGACTGGAACTCCCCTGCCCGCGCCCTGGAACTCCAGCTCGCCCTGCGGCTGCACCTCCTGAAGGAGTCCGGCCCGCCCGGACCTGCGACCGCCTAGCCTTGCGGTCCCGTCCTGCGGCCCGCCCGGACCTACGACCCCGCCTACACCTGCGACCCCGCCCGGAGCTGCCTACCCGCCTAGACCTGCGACCCCGGCGTCACCAGGCCGCTCTCGTAGGCCAGGACCACCGCCTGGGCGCGGTCGCGCAGGGCCAGCTTGGCGAAGATGCGGGCCACGTGGGTCTTCACCGTGGCCTCGCTGAGGGTGAACGCCTTGGCCAGCTCGGCGTTGGAGAGCCCGTGTCCCATGAGGGTGAGCACCTCCCGCTCGCGCGGGGTGAGGGCGTCCAGGCCGGGGTGGGGTGCCCGGGGGGAGGCTCCGCCGCGCGGGGCGGCCGCCGAGGCGCAGCGTTCCACCAGCCGACGGGTGATCGACGGGGCCAGCAGCGCGTCTCCGGTGTCGACGAGCCGTACGGCGTTGGCGAGGTGCTCCGGGGTGACGTCCTTGAGCAGGAACCCGCTGGCTCCGGCGGCGAGGGCGGCGTAGACGTACTGGTCGAGGTCGAAGGTGGTCAGCATGATCACCCGGCATTCCGGGGCATCGGCGATGATCTGCCGGGCGGCCTCCAGCCCGTCCAGGCGCGGCATGCGGATGTCGAGCAGGACGACGTCGGGGCGCAGGCGGCGTACCTCCGAGACGGCCTCCACCCCGTCGGCGGCCACCCCCACCACATCGATCCCCCGGGCCGTGAGGATCAACCGGAAGCCGGTGCGCACCAGTTCCTGGTCGTCGGCGATGACCACCCGGGGTCCGGGTGTCCGGGTGCCCTCTGCGGCGGGCGTGGTCACGGCCGCTCCAGGGGGAGGCGGGCACGGACCCGGTATCCGCCGCCGAGCCGGCGGCGGGCATCGAAGTCACCGCCGTACACGGCGACTCGCTCGCGCAGGCCGATCAGCCCGCGCCCGGCGCCGTCGGCCCGGACCCCTTGCGCGGCCAGCCCTCCCGACGCGCCGGGCCCGGCGGCCCCGTCGGGAGCGGCAGACACGGCGTGCGTGGCAGACACGGGCGACGCGGCGGAACCACCGGACCGGGCAGGCCCAACAGGCCCGGCAGGCCGTGCAGTCACCGGCGACCGGTCACCCGAGAGCACGCTCGGCCCGCTGTTGAGCACCTCGACCCGCAGCGCGTGGTCCGCGTATTTCACCGTCACCTCGGCCTTCACCCCGTCCCCGTGCTTGAGCGCGTTGGTCAGCGCTTCCTGGATGATCCGGTAGGCGGTGACGTCGATCCCGTCCGGCAGCGGTCGCGGTGCGCCGGATATCCGGACCTCGACCGGCAGCCCTGCGAAGGATATGCGGTCGATGAGCGCGCTGAGCCGGCTCAGGCTCGGCTGCGGCGCCAACTCCGTGACCGCGTCCAGAACGCCGCCCCCGCTCCCGCCTACGCCTCCGCCTCCGTACGGCTCGTCCTTGCCGTCCTGGGCGGGCACCAGCAGGCCCAGCAGGTGCCGCAGCTCCGTCATCGTCCGGCGCCCGGCGCCCTCGACGGCGCTCATCGCGGCCGCCGCCTCCTGCGGCAGCGTCTCCAGCACCTCACGGGCCGCGCTCGCCTGGACCACCATGAGGCTGACGTTGTGGCTGACTATGTCGTGCAGTTCGGACGCGATCCGGGCCCGCTCCGCGTCCACGGCGCTCCGGGCCGCGGTCTCCCGCTCCCGCTCCAGCAGCCAGCCGCGCTCCTCGATCGCCGCCCGGTGCGCGCGTCGTGCCCGTACGAGCGCGACGGCCAGCGCGCACGCGACGAGCAGCGCACCGCACGCCACGGCCCCCACCGCCCCGAGCGACCAGCCCACCCCCGCCATCTCTCTCCCCCCCCCAGCCCCTCACCGAAGATCGCCAACGACACAAGCTTCGCAGGGCTCCCTCGTAGTCCGCATCCCTCCCCCGGGTCGGTCGGCGTACATCCCCAGGATGATCCGGCCCCCCGTTCACCTCCCGGGGGTGACACACGGCGGCCCACACGCCTTCGGGCCACCTGCCCTGACGGCTCATCACGACACCGCAGTTCAGGCCGTCGTCCGCCGGACCAGCGGGCGCACGGCGCACGGCGCACCCCGACGCGAAGGCGTCCGAGGACCGCCCGCCGGAGGTCCACGAAGGCCGGGTCGTGACCGTGACGATCCGACCGGGTCTGCTGCCGCCCGACGAGCGCCGGGGCGCCCCGGGCCTCGCCGGTGTCCCGGGCGCCCCGGCCGGCCTAGGCTTCCGAGGTCCCGGACGCCGTGTCCGCCCCCGCCTCCGCCTCCGCCTCCACCTCCACCTCCACGATGCGGCCGTCGCGCAGTTCCACCACGCGGTCCGCCAGCTCCATCAGGGCCGGGTCATGGGTCGCCACCAGCGCCGTGACCCCCTCGCTGCGCACCACCGCGCGCAGCAGCCGCATGATCTGGCGTCCGGTGTCGGAGTCGAGCTGCCCGGTCGGTTCGTCCGCGATGATCAGGTCGGGCTCGTTGGCGAGGGCACGGGCGAGGGCGACCCGCTGCTGCTGCCCGCCGGAGAGTTCACCGGGCCGCTGCTCGGTGTGGTCCGAGAGCCCCACGAGAGCGAGCAGCGTACGGGCGCGCTCCTCGCGCTGCTTGGCCGGGATCCTGCACAGCCGCATCGGGACCCCGACGTTCTCGGCGGCGGTCAGGGCCGGGATCAGGCCGAAGGACTGGAAGACGAAGCCGATGCGGTCGCGGCGCAGCGCGAGGCGGCCCTCCTCGTCCAGACCGGCCAGGTCGGTGCCGTCGAGGGCGATGCTGCCCCCGGTCGGGGCGTCGAGGCCGCCGACCAGGTTCAGCAGGGTGGTCTTGCCGGATCCCGACCGCCCCTTGAGGGCGGTGAGTTCGCCGCGGCGGACCTCGAACGACACGCCGCGCAGCGCGTGGACGGCCTGCGGTCCGGTGCCGAAGCTGCGCCGTACGCCGTCCACGACCACCATCGGTGGCGTCGTCGTCGCCGTCGTGCCGGCGTCCTGCCGCGGGAACCCCTCCGGCGACCGCACCTCCCGCGACTGCGTCTCCCGCGGCTGCGACTCCTGCGGCTCCTGCGACTCCTGCTGCTGCGTCATCCTGCGGTTCCCCCTGGAATTCTTTTCCGCCACCCGTCCCGGACCGGTCCGGCCTCCGGTTCGGCAGGCGTTCCGGCGCGTTCCGGCCCGTTCCGGCCCGGTTCGGCAGCCGTTTCGGCACGATGCGGCCGCCGTTTCGACCCGATTCGGCCGCCGGACGTCGTCCAAGACAGCGCTCTTGCGCGCCCGCACCCGTCGATTTGTTCATCCAATGCACCTTTCACGCAAGTCCCTTCCGCTATCTGTTCGAATCTGGCAACATCGTCCGCTATCCGGGATCACACGTCCGGGTGCGGGGGAGGAACAGGCACATGCTCGGCTTCGTCATGCGCCGACTGCGCGGGCGATTGCCCCTCGCAGCGGCCGTACTGCTCACCGTCCTGATCACGACAACGGTGTTGACCGCGCTCTTCGCGTTCACCCGGGGGGTGGGCGAGGCCGGACTGCGCCAGGCCCTCCAGGGACCCGGCCACGCGCGCAGCACCGTGCTCGTCACCGGCGGTCACGCGACGGCCGACCGGGCCAAGGACGACGAGGCGGTACGGGGCTTCGCGCGCAAGCTGTTCGGGCCGTTCCCGTCCACCACCGAGAGCGTGGCGCGCAGCCGTTCGTACGGACTGCCCGGTCTGCGCGCCCAGAGCAAGGACTCCGACCTGACGCTGGTGGCGGCCTTCGCCAAGGAGCGCGTACGGCTCCTCGCGGGTGCGTGGCCGCAGCCCGTGACGGGGCCGGTTTCCGGCCGGGGCAGCCGCGTTCCCGTGGCCGTCCCGAAGGCGGAGCTGGACCGGCTCGGGCTGGCCGAGGACGCGCTGCCGGCCGAGGTGCGCCTCGACGACCGGTACGGCGCCGACGCGCCGCTGACCGTGCTCGTGACCGGCGTCTACGCGCCGAGCGACCCGGACGCCCCGTACTGGAAGCTCGACCCGCTCGGCGGCCGCGGCCTCCAGATCGGCAGTTTCACCACGTACGGCCCGCTGCTCGCGGACGACTCGGTGTTCACCGCCGGCGGGCTCGCGCAGGACAGCCGCGCCGTGCTCCTCACCCCCGACTTCGCCACCGCCGACGTCGACGGGACCGCGGCGGTCCGGGCACGGGCCACCAAGGCCGCCGACGTGTTCCAGCGCACCACCGGACTGCGCCCGGACACCGAACTCCCTGTACTGCTCGGCGAGTTGGAGTCCGGCCTGACCGTGGCCCGGTCCACCCTGCTGGTCGGCGCGCTCCAGCTCGCCGTCCTGGCCGGAGCCGCGCTGCTGCTCGTGTCGCACCTGTTGACGGAGCGCCAGGAGGGCGAACGCGTCCTGCTCACGGCCCGCGGCGCCTCCCGCCGGCGGCTCGCCCTCCTCACGGCGGCCCAGTCGCTGCTGCTCGCGCTGCCCGCCGCCGCCCTCGCGCCGCTGCTGGCCCTGCCGTTGCTCCGCCTCCTCGGCCAATACGGCTCGCTGGCCCACGTCCCCTTCAGCGTCACCCTCAGCCCGTCGCTCTGGCCGGTCGCGGCGGGCTGCGCCCTCGGCTGCGTCCTCCTGACCACCCTGCCCGTCGCCCTGCGCGGCGCCGCGTCGGCCGCCCTGCGGCGGGCCGGCCGCCGCCAGGCGCTCGTCGCCGGCGCCGCCCGCTCCGGGCTGGACCTGGCGCTGGTGGCGCTGGCCGTGCTCGCCTACCAGCAGCTCTCCCGGTACGGCTCCAACGGAGCCGGTCCGGCGTCGAGTTCCGCCGACCCGTCCGCCGCTCCGTCCGGCGCCCTGTTCGGCGTCGATCCCGTGCTGGTCGCCGCCCCGACGCTCGCGCTGTGCGCGGGCACCCTGCTGGTCCTGCGGCTGCTGCCGTTCGCGGCGCGCCTCGGCGCGCGGATCGCCTCCCGCGGCCGGGGCCTGGGCCCGGCGCTCGTCGGCTGGCAGCTCGCCCGGCGGCCGCGCCGTGCCACCGGGCCGGTGCTGCTACTCGTCCTCGCCGTCTCCAGCGGGGTCCTCGCCCTCGGCCAGCACACCGCCTGGTCCGGATCCCAGCGCGACCAGGCCGACTTCACCACCGCCGGAGGCCTGCTGATATCCGGCAGCGACCTGCCCCCGATGGGCCGGGGCGGCCGCTACGGCGCCCTGCCCGGCGGCGACCGGGTGATCCCGGTGCTGCGGTCGAAGCAGGAACTGCCGGGCGGGCGCACCGCGCAGGTGATGGCGCTGGACGCGGCCGCCGTCGCCGAACGGGTCCCGCTGCGGTCCGACCTGCGGGACGGGCGCTCCCTGCGCGAGCTGTTCGCGCCGCTGGCCTCCGCGTCGCAGTCGGGGGCGTCCGCCGCCTCCGGCATCCCGCTGCCCGGCAGCCCGCAGCGCATCGATCTCGCCGTCGCCGTACGGGGTGTCGGCGCGGCCGGGCAGCCGGGTGTGGGCCTGATGCTGCGCGACCGGTTCGGCATCACGTACCGGAGTCCGCTGGCCCAGCTCCCCGCGGACGGCGAGGCCACCGTGTCGGTGAACCTCGGCTCGCTCGTCGGCGCTCCGCTCGGCTCGGCCGCCGGGCCGCTGCACGTGGCCGGGCTCGTGATCATGTACGACCGGATGCGCTGGCGCCCCGGCATCGACGGCATGGACACCCCTGTGGATCCGGACAAGATGTTCGACGAACTGACCCTGCGGAGCATCGCGGTCTCACAGACCCGCGACGGCACGGCGGTTCCGGTCGTCGCGCCCACCTCGGACTGGAAACTCACGTCCCCGCCGCTCAAGAGCGGCGCCCCGGCCGCCGAGCCGCTCCCCGCTTCCGACGCGGGCGGCGCCCCGGCGCTGGCCCGGCTGCGCTACCGTTCGGGCCCCTTCGAGGCCGGCGGCGTACTGGTCACCCTGGCCCCGGCGGCCGCCGCGGAGCCCGAGGTTCCCGGGATCGCCACCCGGGCCTATCTGGCCGCGGTCGGCGGCGCCGTGGGTGATGTGGTGCCCGTCAAGCTGGGCGACGCCACCGTGCCGGTGCGCGTCACCGCGGCGGTCGGCTCGCTGCCGGTCGCCGGGGACACCGCGATCACCGTCGACCTCGCCACGGCGAGCCGGGTACTGGCGGCCGGCGGCCGGGAACTTCCGGCGCCCGCCGAGTGGTGGATGCCGGCCTCCTCCGCCGACGACCCGGCGCCGGCGCGCGCCGCCGCCGAGCTGCGCTCCACCGCGGGCGTCCAGCAGGTGCGGCTGCGCGAGGAGGTGGCCCGGACCCTGCTGGACGACCCGCTCAGCGCGGGGCCGCAGGGGGCGCTCGCCGCGCTGGCGGTGGCCTGCGCGGTACTGGCGGCGATCGGCTTCGCGGCCTCGGCCGCGGCGGCTTCCCGCGAACGGGCCCGGGAGTTCTCGGTGCTGCTGGCCCTGGGGGCACGCCGGCGGGACCTGGCCCGGACGGCCACGGCCGAGAGTTGCGTACTCGTCGGCCTGGGGACGGCCGTCGGGCTGGGGCTGGGCGCGGTCATCGTTCATCTCGTGGTGCCGCTGATGGTGCTGACGCCGGCCGCCGAGCGGCCGATGCCGGAGGTGCTGGTGGACCTGCCCACGGCGCGGACCCTGCTGCTGGCCGCCGCCATCGCCGCGGTGCCGCTGCTGTCGGCGGTCGTCAGCGGCCTGCGCAACCGGAACACCTTGAAGACAGCCGACCGGCTGCGGCACATGGAGGAGATATGACCGGGCCGGCCGCGACGAGCGCCGAGCGGCGCACCCCGGACGGCGTGCGAGCGTCCGGGACCGCCGGGGGCGGGGCCCCCTCGCGCGCGGTACCCCCGCCCGCCCCCTGGGTGCGGACCCGGCTGCGCGCGACCCCGCTCGCCACCCTGCTCGGGGCAGCGCTGGCCTTCGTCGCCGTCCTGCTCTCCGCCGCCCTGCCGCGGGCCGAGGACCGGGGCTCCGACCAGGCCCTGCGGTCCTTCCTGACGTCGCGCGGTCCGAGTCTGACGAGCCTGACGGCCACCGCGCCGCTCCACTTCGGGCAGCAGTCCACCAAGGAAATGGACGAGGTGCTGGCCACGCTGGTCGCCGGTACCGGTCCGCTGTTCCGCGTCGCTCCCAGCGGCCCCGTCCACGGCGCCTCGGCGGACGCGCGGTCGCTCCTCAACCCCGGACTGGCCGCCCCCGACGGCGTACCTCCCCGGCTCGCCCTCTACCACCTGCGCGAGGCGGCCGGACACGTCCGGCTCGTGGAGGGCCGCTGGCCCGGGGCCCCCGCGCCCGGCGGGCCGATCCCCGTCGCGCTCTCCCAGAGCGCCGCACGGTCCATCGGCGCCCGGCTCGGCATGGTGCTGGAGTCCGGCGCGTCCGGGTCCGAAACGCTCCATGCCGAGGTGGTCGGGCTCTACGCCGCGAACGACGAGGACGACGTCTACTGGACCGACCTCGCCTGTCTGACCGAGGCCTGCCTCTCCCGCACCCCCTCCAAGCCGCCGCTCACCTACTGGCAGACCGCGGGCCTCATCGGCCCGGAGTCGCTGGACCGGCTCGGCGAATGGGGCGAGGGCAAGGCCCGGGACTTCTGGCGGATCCCGGTCGACACCACGAACCTGCGTGCCGACCAGCTGCCTGCCACGACCTCGGAGATCGCCTCCTACATGGCCGGCCCGACCGCGTCCCGCCTGCGCGGGGAGGCCCGCAAGTCCGATATGGAATTCGTCTCCGGCCTGCCCGAACTGTTCAAGCAGGCCGAGGCCCGGCGGCGGGCGGCCGCGCCCCTCGCCGCGATGGGCCCGGCCGGGGTCGCCGGGGTGGCGTTCGTCGTGTTCTGCCTGGCGGCCGCGCTCACCGGCGACCGGCGGGAGTCCGAGCTGCGGCTGCTGCTGGCCCGCGGCGGGTCCCGGGCCGGCATCGTGCGCCGGATGCTCGCGGAGAGCGCCGTCACGGTCCTGCCGGCCGCCGCCCTCGCGACGGCCCTCGCCGTGATGCTGCTGCCGACCCCCCGCGTGACGGCCACGGTGCTCGCCGCCTCGGCCGCCACGCTCGTGACCCTGCTGGCCTTCCCCGTACGGGCCGCCGTGCTGCTGTCGCCGCCGCGCGGGCCCGGTCCCCGGCGCCGCCTGGTCGCCGAGCTGCTCGTGGTCGCCGCCACCGCGGCCGCCGTGTTCGAGGTCCGCTCGCGCGGGATCGCCCCGGCCGGCTCCGGGGTCGACCCGCTGCTGGTCGCCGCACCGCTGCTGCTCGCGCTCTGCGGCGGGCTGCTGCTGGCCCGGGTCCAGCCGTTCCTGGTCGGGGCACTGGCCCGGGCGGCCGGGCGGGGCCCGGGGCTGATCGGCTTCCTCGGGCTGGCGCGCGCCGCGCGGGGCACCGGGGGCACGTCACGCCCGTCCGTCCTCCCGCTGGTGGCACTGCTGCTGGCCGTCACCACCGGCGGCTTCGGCGCCACCGTGCTGAGCGCCGTGCAGGACACGCGGCTCGAGGTGGTCCGTCAGGCCATCGGCGGCGACGCGCAGATCAGCGCGCCCGGCAGCACGCTCCCCGAATCCCTGACGACGGCCGCGGCCGCACTGCCCGGCGTACGCGCGTCGACGAACGTGTGGACCGAGGACAACGCCTTCCTGATCGGCACCAAGCGGGGCAGCACCCAGGTCAGCGTCGTGGTCGCGGACCCGGTGGCGTACGCCGAGCTGGCCCGGGCCGTCGGGCGCGGCACGTTCGACCCGGCCGCGCTCAGGGGCGGCGCGCCGGGCGCCCCGGCGTCCGCGGGCGCCTCCGCCTCCCCCGTACCGGCGCTCGTCAGCGGGGACCTCGCCGCCGAGGAGATCTCCTCGTACGTGCTGCGCCTGGACGCCGGCGACGTCCAGGTGGCCGTCGCCGGCGTGATCGACGGCACGCCCGCCCGGCCGGGCGCCAGGTCCACCACGGTGGTGCTGCCGGCCGGCCCGGTCACGGCCGCCCTGCCCAAGCTGGGCCCCCCCGACCGCTGGTACGCGCTGGGCTCCGTCGACCAGCACCGGCTGGAGGAGCTGGTGCGCGCCGCGAATCCCACGGCGACCGCCGAGCTCTACCGCGTCCGCACCAGCTCCGCCGAGGCCGCCGCGCTGGGCTCCGACCCTCTGCAGCGCTCGGCCGAGCAGCTGTTCTGGGCCTCCCTGGCCGGCGCGGCCGGCTTCGCGGTGCTGGCGGTCCTGCTGACCCTGGTACGGGCGGCCCCCGACCGCGCGGCGCTGCTCGCCCGGCTGCGGACGATGGGCCTGCGCCCCCGGCAGGCGGTGCTGCTGATCCTGACGGAGTCGGTGCCCCTGGCGCTGGCCGCCGCGCTGGGCGGGGCCCTGGCGGCGGTGGGCGCCGTTGCCCTCCTGGGGCCGGCCATGGACATGTCGACACTGGTCGGCGCCAAGGTGCCGAGCGGCATACGGCTCCTCGCCCGGCCCGTACTGGTCCAGGCGCTGGGCCTGGCGGCCCTGGTCGCGGGGGCCGTGCTCGCGGAAGCGGCGATATCCGGCAGGCGACAGATCACGACCGAGTTGAGAGCGGGAGACCAGCGGTGAACCGAGCGGCCCACAGCGACCAGCCCACCTACGAGGAACTGCGGCAGCAGGCCCTGGCCGCCGCCGAGCCCCGCCGCGCCGGGGCGGACACGGCCATCTCCTGCGACCGCCTGGTGCGGATCTTCAGCGCGGACGGCGTGGAGGTGCAGGCCCTGCAAGGCCTGGAACTGTCCGTGGAAAAGGGCGACTTGATGGCCCTGGTCGGCGCGTCCGGCAGCGGGAAGTCCACCTTGCTGAACATCCTGGCGGGCCTGGACGTGCCCACGGCCGGTTCGGCCAGCGTGGGCGGTTACGACCTGCTGGAGATGTCGGCGCGCGACCGGCTGCGCTATCGGCGCGAGGCGGTCGGCTTCGTCTGGCAGCAGACGGCCCGCAACCTGCTCCCCTTCCTGTCCGCGGCTCAGAACATCGCGCTGCCGATGCAGTTGAAGGGCTCGAGGCGCGGAGCGGCCAAGCGCCACGCGGTCCGTACCGCGGAGCTCCTCGAAGCCCTGGAGATCGGCGAACTGGCGGGCCGCCGTCCCGCCGAGCTCTCCGGCGGACAGCAGCAGCGCGTGGCCATCGCGGTGGCGATGGCCAACGACCCGGCGGTGCTGCTCGCCGACGAGCCGACCGGCGAGCTGGACTCCGAGACGGGCGGGGCGATCTTCGAGGCCTTCCGCACCGTCAACCGGGAGCTCGGCGCCACCGTGGTCATCGTGACCCACGACCCGCTCGTCGCCGGCGAGGTCCGCCGCACGGTGGCGATGCGCGACGGCCGCACGAGCAGCGAGGTGCTGCGGCGCACGGTCACCGACGAGCACGGCGCCGAATCGGTGAGCGAGCGCGAATACGTGATGCTGGACCGTACGGGCCGGGTGCAGCTCCCCCAGAAGTTCCTGGAAGCGCTGGGCATGGAGCACCGGGTGGCGGTGGACCTCGCCGCGGACCACATCGAACTGCGCCCCGACGACGCGTCCGGCACGACACCGGACGAAGCGGCACCGGACGACACGCCGCGGGGCGGCACGGCGGGAGGCGACGCGGCGCCGGGGGCGGCCGCGGGCTGACCGCCGCCCCGTGACCCGGGGACCCCGTGACCCAGGGACCCCGTGTCCCCGTGTCCCCGTGACCCCGTGACCCGAGTCGGGCGCCGGGCGCGCGCCCCGTCCCGCACGGTGAATCGACCGGTGAACCGTCCGGCGCGCGTCACTTCCGTGGCCCGGGTGTCGTTAGGGGCTGGGGGTTGACTCGGGGGGCGAAGGGATGACGGAATGCGGCAGTTTCCTCTGGAGATGCACCACATGGCACCCGGACGGGTCGTCGAGTGGCGGTTGCGGTCCACGGCGGCGGAGGCCGACGGCCTGGGCGGCGCGGCGGACAGGAGGGCTTCCTTCAACCAGGACAAGCACTTCACCGTCGCCGAGGAGAGCCGCGCGGCCGACGACCCCACCGCTTCGTGGATCGCCGTGACCTTCGAGGTCGCGGGCGTGCTGGACGAGGACGCCCTGACCCGCTCGCTGCTGGCCTTCGTACGCCGCCACGAGGTGCTGCGCTGTGAGTTCCGCCGCCTGGCCGGAGAGTTGGCGTGCGCGCCGATCGCGGCCGACGAACTCCTGCTGGACACCGTGGAGGTGGCCTCCTTCGACCGCACCGAGGAGCTGACCGGCTTCCTCGTCGAGCGGTTCAAACGGAGCATCGACACCCTGTCCTGGCCCCTGTTCACGATGGGCGCGGTGCTCCGCGAGGAGTCCTCGACCGTCTACCTCGCCTTCGACCACATCGTGTGCGACGGCATGTCGATGCCGATCGTGGTCCAGGAGGTGCAGAGCGGGTACGAGGCCCTGCGCCGCGGCGAACAGCCCGACGCGGCGCCCGCGCCGAGCTACCTCGACTTCGCCGAGGAGCAGCGCCGCAGCTACCTCTCCATCGACGCCGGGGACGAACGGCTCGGCTACTGGAAGGAGTTCGTCGCGCGCGGCGGCGGCGAGTTCTTCCCGCGCTTCCCGCTCGAGCTCGGCGTGGATCCGGGCCGGATGTACTCGATCGTCAACGAGGCCTCGCCGCTGCTGGACGCCGCGGAGGCCGAGGTGTTCGAGAAGGCCTGTCTGGCCGTCGACGGCAAGCCGTTCATGGGTGTGCTCGCCGCCGTCGCCGTCTGCCTGCGCGAGGCCGGCGGGCCGGGCGTCTACCGGGGGTTCATGCCCGTGAGCGAACGCGGCCGGGCCGCGTGGACGCACTCGGTGGGGTGGTTCGTCAACACCATGCCCATCGAGTTCGACGCCTCGCCCGGACGGGACTTCGCGCAGGTCATGGCCTCGGTGCGGGCCGGTTTCACCGAGATGATCGGCCATGTGGACGTGCCGTTCGTACGGGCCTGGGAGCTGCTGGCACCCCGGGAGTTCGCCGCGCGGTCCTGGCCCTACCCGGTGAACTTCTTCTCGTACATCGACATGCGCAAGTGCCCGGGCGCCGAGCGCCACGAGGACTGGCGGCCCACCTCCCACGTCTGGTCGGCCCAGGCCAACGGGGCCTGTTCCTGGTTCCAGCGGGACGCGGACGGGCTGCACATGAACTCGATCTACTCGGACACCCCGGCCGCCCGCCGCACCATGGACGGTTTCCTGGAGGCCTTGCGCGGGACGGTCCAGGAGATCGCCCGCCACGGTTCCTTCCGCCGCCCCATCGCCCTGACGCCGCCGCGGCGGCCGGTGGCGCGCACCCCGCTCGACGTGGCGGCGTTCGCCCGCCGCGGCTGAGCGGCGCCCGGGTCACCAGGGTCACCAGGGTCGCCCGGGTCAGTCGTCCAGCCGGGCCGCCCGCGCGCGCAGCAGGTCCTGCTCCCGGGCGTTGCGGGTGAGCGAGGCGGCGCGTTCGAACTCCGCGCGGGCTTCCGCACGGCGGCCCAGCCGTTCCAGCAGGTCTCCCCGTACGCTCGGCAGCAAGTGGTAGGAGCGCAGGGCCGGTTCCGCCGCCAGGGCGTCCACCAGCGGGAGCGCCGCCTCCGGGCCCCGGGCCATGGAGACGGCGACGGCCCGGTTGAGCTCGATCACCGGTGAGGGGACGAGGAGGACGAGGCGGCCGTAGAGCGCGGCGATGGTCGGCCAGTCGGTGTCCTCGTACCGGAGCGCGTCGGCGTGACAGCCGGCGATGGCGGCCTGGAGGGAGTAGGGGCCGGTGCCCGCGTGGTGCAGGGCCTCGACACCGCGCCGGATCAGGAGGCGGTTCCACTTGGACCGGTTCTGGTCGGCGAGCAGCACCGGCTCGCCACCGGGGCCGGTGCGGGTGGCGATGCGGGAGGCCTGGAACTCCAGCAGCGCCGCCAGTCCGTGCGCCTCGGGCTCCTTGGGCATCAGAGCGGCCAGGACCCGGGCGAGGCGCAGGGCGTCCTCACAGAGGGCGGGGCGGACGAGGTCGTCCCCGGCGGTCGCGGAGTAGCCCTCGTTGAAGACGAGGTAGATGACTTCCAGCACGGAGGCCAGGCGCTGCTCCCGGTCGGCTCCGTAGGGGACTTCGAAGGGCACCGCCGCCTTGGCGAGGGCCCGCTTGGCGCGGACGATGCGCTGGGCGGTCGTGGGCTCGGAGATGAGGAAGGCGCGGGCGATCTCCTGGGTCGTCAGCCCTCCCACGAGGCGCAGGGTGAGCGCGATCCGGGCCTCCGTGGCGAGCACGGGGTGGCAGGCCGTGAAGATGAGCCGCAGCAGGTCGTCGTCGATGCCCTCGGGGTCCGCGAGCTCGGCCGGCTCGGCGGGGGGCGCCTGGTCCTCGAGGGTGCGGCCGACCTCCGCCAGCTTGCGCGCGTAGACCTCCTTGCGGCGGACGAGGTCGATCGCGCGGTGCTTGGCGGTGGCCATCAGCCAGGCGCCCGGCTTGTCCGGGACACCCGACCGCGGCCACTGTTCCAGCGCGGCGACCAGCGCGTCCTGGGCGAGCTCCTCGGCGATGCCGACGTCACGCACGATCCGGGCCACACCCGCGATGATCCGCGCGGACTCGATCCTGAACACCGCTTCGACCGCTCGGGTCGTACTCACTGCCGTCACGGCCACCCATCAGAGCAGCCGTGACGAGGCAGGGCAAACGGTGGGGGTGCCGGGCGCTCAGTTCTCGGCGAGCTGGCGGAGCTCGGCGCCGACGGTCCACGCCTCGGGATGGATCTCGAGGAACCGCTTGGTCCACTCCAGGGCCTCGTCCTTGTCCTTGCACTGCATGAGGGCGTAACCGCCGACGACCTCCTTGGTCTCGGTGAAGGGGCCGTCGGTGTAGCTGAGCTTGCCGCCGGACCAGGTGACCCTGGTCCCCTCGGAGGTGGGGAGCAGGCCGGCCGTGTCGAGCATGACCCCCGCCTTGGTGATCTCCTCCATCAACGCGCCCATGCGCTGTTCGAAGTCGGCGGGGAAGGGGGTGTCGGGGGTGAGGGCCTGCTCGTCGATACGGATCATCGAAAGGAAGCGCGGCATGGTGACTCCTCGGTCGGGGGCGGGGGCTTTCTCCGCCTCTCACCCCTGCGTCGAACGGGAGACGTCCGGATCGACAGCCCCCCGGGAATTCTTCAGAGAATCTTCCGGGACCGCCATCCCGGGGCGCCGAACGCTTGCTCCCGGCTCGCCCCCGGCTTGCTACCGGCAAGTAGGATCGCCGCGTCCAGGCCCCTCCGAGAGGATCCCCGATGCCGCGCACCCCCTCTTCCCCCCTGCTGCTCGCCGGCCTGCTGGCCGGGGCGGGGGTGGCGCACGCGGTCGCGCCCCGGCAGTTCGACGCGACCGTGCCGCGTTCGCTGCCCGGCAGCCCGCGCGGGTGGACGTACGCGAGCGGCGCGGTGGAGTTCGCCCTCGCCGCCGGCGTCGCCCACCCGCGCACCCGCCGGATCGCGGCGCTGGCCACGGCGGCGTTCTTCGTCGGCGTGTTCCCCGCGAACGTGAAGATGGCCGTCGACGCCCGACGCCGCTCCCCCGCCGTGCGGGCGGCGACGATCGGCCGGCTGCCGGTCCAGGTCCCGCTCGTGCTGTGGGCCCGCAGCGTGAGCCGGGGAGCGGCGGGCCGCTGACGTCAGCGGCTGTCGCCCGTCCAGTCCCAGTGGGCGGGATCGCCCGCGCGGCGGCGGTAGTGGGTCCGGCCGCCCGGTCCGTAGCGCCCTATCTCGGTCGGGAGGCGCGCCTCCTCGGCGAGCTGCGGGCCGCTCCAGCCCGTGACGTCGAGCAGCAGCCCGTCGAGCGGGCCGCCGACGAGCTCGCCGTAGTCGTGCCCCGCGAGCGGACCCGGGTCGGGGTCTTCGTGATCGGCGCCGTAGACCCGGCGCCTGAGCATCCTGTCGTCCATACCGCTCAGCTTCACAGACGGCACTGACAACGCACGGCCCGGACGGCGGCGGCGCCCACCCCGGCCGACCGGCGATGATGGGAGCCACCTTCCGGATCGCACGGCAATCGCACGGCAATCGCACGGCACACGAAGCGGAGCACCATTCATGGCACGTCGGGTACACCAGCCGCTGGAGGACCAGGAGTTCGACTTCATCCTCGGCATGACGGACGGGCCGGTGCTCGCCTACTTCTGCGGCACCTGGCCGAAGGCCGTCGCGGCCTGTCGCGCGATGGACGCCGTCGTCGCCGAGCTGGCCCAGGAGTACGGGACCCGGCTGACGGCGGTCCGCACGGACATCACCCGCTGCCCCGGGCAGACCAAGCGCTTCGAGGTGACCGGCGCCCCGACCGCCGTCCTCGTCAAGGACGGCCGGGCGGTGGCCACCCATGCCGGACCGATGACGGCGGCGGAACTCCGGGCGTTCCTGGACACGCACGTCTGAGCCCGGCGGGCGCGCCCCTCCCCTCGCTTCCCCTCCCCTCGCCTCCCCGGGCATCGACGCGCCCGGACACCGTTACGCCGTCCAGGCGAAGGCAATCAATCTGACCGAAAGTCACATGGATCGGATAGGTGCCTGAGGCATGTAATGAGTGACGGCGAAAACGCAACCATCGCGTGCGAGGTGCTGAATGTCCGAGAAGACCGTTGCCTTCCCCCAGGACCGGACCTGTCCCTACCACCCGCCGACGGCCTACGCGCCCCTGCGGACCGGCCGCCCGCTCTCGCGGGTCACCCTCTTCGACGGCCGCTCCGTGTGGGTGGTCTCCGGGCACGCCGAGGCGCGTGCCCTCCTCTCCGACGGCCGGCTCTCCGCCGACCGCCAGAACTCCGCCTTTCCCGCCCTCACCAAACGGTTCAAGGGCCTCCAGAACCGCCGCACCGCCCTGCTCGGCCTCGACGACCCCGAGCACAACACCCAGCGCCGGATGCTGATCCCGAGCTTCTCGCTGAAGCGGACCGCCGCCCTGCGGCCCCGGATCCAGGAGACCGTGGACCGGCGATGGCCGCGGCCGGTCCGCACGCGGAGCTGGTCGGCGCCTTCGCCCTGCCGGTGCCCTCGATGGTCATCTGCGCGCTGCTCGGAGTCCCCTACGAGGACCACGAGTTCTTCGAGGGCCAGTCCCGGCGGCTGCTGCGCGGCCCCGAACCCGCCGACGTGGAGGACGCCCGCGACCAGCTGAACGACTATCTGCGCGAGCTCGTCGCGCACAAGCGCGAGAACCCCGGCGACGGGCTCCTGGACGAACTGGTCGCCCGGCGTCTGGAAACCGGTGAGACCGACGTGGAGGAGCTGGTCTCGCTGGCCGTGATCCTGCTGATCGCGGGCCACGAGACCACCGCCAACATGATCTCGCTCGGTGCGTTCACCCTGCTCAACCACCCCGAGCAGCTGGCCGAGCTGCGCGCCGACCCGGCCCTGATGTCGACGGCGGTGGAGGAGCTGATGCGGTTCCTGTCGATCGCGGACTTCATGCTGCGCGTGGCCACGCACGACATCGAGATCGGCGGGGTGACCGTGCGCGCCGACGACGGGGTGATCTTCTCCACCTCCGTCATCAACCGTGACGAGGCCGTCTTCACGCGGCCCGACTCCCTGGACTGGCACCGGCCCGACCGGCACCACCTGGCCTTCGGCTTCGGCATCCACCAGTGCCTGGGGCAGAACCTGGCCCGCGCCGAGATGGAGATCGCGCTCGGCACCCTCTTCGACCGGCTGCCGGGGCTGCGTCTGGCGGCCGACCCGGACCGCATCCCCTTCAAACCCGGGGACACCATCCAGGGCATGGTCGAGCTCCCGGTGGCGTGGTGAGCGGCGCGATGAACCCACCCGGCATCTCCATCGACACGAGCGTCTGCATCGGAGCCGGCCAGTGCGTCCTGACCGCCCCCGGGGTGTTCACGCAGGACGACGACGGGTTCGGCGCGCTCCTGCCCGGCCGCGAGGACGGCGGCGGCAGCCCGCTGCTGCGGGAGGCCGCCCGCGCGTGTCCGGTGTCGGCGATCAGCATCGAGGAGGCCCCGTAGGACCTCAGTGCCCGGAGCCGGAGCCCGAGCCGGGACCCGAGCCGCCGAGCCGCTGCAGCCGGGCCTCGTCCAGGTCCAGCGCGTGCTGGACCTGGTGGATGGTCTGGGAGCTGTAGACGCCGGTCGAGCGGGCGGCCAGTACGGCCTCCCGCGCGGCCGCGATGACCCCGAGGCGCAGGTCCACGTACTGCTCGCGGGCCTCCGGCTCCGGCCGGCCCCGGCCGGACCCGCCGGGATCCAGCCGGGCGTCCTCGCGGACCTTCGCGATGACGCCCGGCGCGTACGGGCGGCCGTCGCCCTGCGCCAGGCCGGGCTCCTCCAGTACGCGCCGCCCCGCGGCGGCGGCCTCGGAGAGCAGCCGCTCGTACTCCTCCCGCAAGCGGTCCGGGTCGTCGCCGGGGATCTTCACCCACCGGATGACGGCGGGCAGGGTCAGGCCCTGGACCAGCAGGGTGGTCGCGGCGACGACGAAGGCGATCAGCAGCAGCTGCGGGCGGTACGGGGTGTCCTCGGGCAGGGTCTGGGCCGCGGCGACGGTGATCGCGCCGCGCATCCCGGCCCAGGCCAGCGCGACGCCGCTGCGCCAGCCGAGGCTCTCGTTGACCTTGAAGTCGGCGTCGGCGGAGGCACGGGTGACCCGTACCTTCATCTGTTCCTTGCGCTCCGGCGTGAGGGTCCGCCGCCGCGAGCCGGGGTGCGCGGATCCCCCGTCGGCCTCCGGCGCGCCGAGGCGGTCCATCAGCCAGTCCAGGCGCGGCTTCCTCTCGGCGGCCCGCTGCGCGTCCTTGCGCACCGAGGCGATGAGCGGGGCGACGAACAGGATCCGCAGCGCGATCACCAGGGCGGCGGCCGCGAGACCGATGAGCAGGGCGCGTCCCGCGTCCAGGCTCTGCTCGCGGACCTGGTCGAGGAGCGATTTCAGGCCGAGGCCCATCAGGAGGAAGATCGCGCTCTCGAGCAGGAAGGCGAGGGTGCGCCAGTTCATGGCTTCGGTCAGCCGGTCCTGGGCGCTGAGGAAGCGCGGACTCTGGTGCCCGGTGACCAGGCCGGCGACCACGACCGCGAGCACGCCGGAGGCGTGGAACTCCTCGGCGGGGAGGAAGGCGACGAAGGGTACGACGAAGGAGATCGCCGTGTTGAGCAGGCTGTCCTTGAGGAGGGCCCGGACCCGGACGTTGACGAGGCCGACGACCAGGCCGACGACGGTGGCGAGGACCACGGAGAGGAGGAAGTTCCAGGCGACCCCGGCCAGGGACACGCTCGCGGCCATCGCGGCGATCGCGGAGCGCAGGAGCACGAGCGCGGAGGCGTCGTTGACGAGCCCCTCGCCCTCCAGCATGGTCAGCAGCCGGGACGGGAGCCCGAGCTGCTTGCCCATGGAAGTGGCGGCGACCGCGTCGGTAGGGCTGATGACGGCGCCGAGGGCGAAGGCGGCGGGCCAGCCCAGCCCCGGCATCAGCCAGTGGAAGAGCCAGCCCGCGCCGAGGGTGGTGACGGCGACGAGCAGGACCGCGAGGCCGCTGATCGCCTTGATGTTGCGCCGGAAGTCGGCGGCGGGCATGGTGACCGCCGCCGAGTAGAGCAGCGGCGGCAGTACGCCGGCGAGAACCCATTCGGGCCGGACTGCGAGCGCCGGCACGCCCGGGACGAAGCTGAGGGCGATGCCGACGACCACCAGGCTCAGGGGTGCGGCGAGCCCGAGACGCTTCGAGAAGGCGGCGACGGCGACGATGCTGGTGACGCCGACGATCGAGACGAGGGTCATTTCCATGCGCGGTACGGGGCCTTAAGGGTGCTCGAGGACGATTTGTCCACCGTACGCGCGCGGGTTGCACCGGGGCAAAAATTGAGCAACTAAACTTTTCGAGTCGCTCGGAGCCCGGCCGTCCCGGCCCCTACTCGGCCGCGGGCAACAGGGCGACCGCCTCCCGCTCCAGGGCCAGCGCCCCGTCCACCAGGTCCGCGCACCCGTCGAAGAACGCCCGCCGCCCGTCGGCGTCCGCGCCCGGGTCGGTCGTCCGGGCCAGCTCCGCGAGCCGCGACCACTGGCGCCCGGAACCCCGGAACAGCTCGGCGGCCTCGCCGTGGCCGGCCAGGTCGAGGAAGTCCGCGTAGAGCGGCCGGGTGGCGCCCGGAGCCGTCCACTCCTCCTCGAGGCAGGAGTACAGCCGCCCCGCAGCCACCGCGAAGGTCTCGGGGGTGGCGAACCGCTGCTCCCAGCCCGTCCGGGTGCGGGTGTCGCGCAGCTGCGCGGCGAGCTTCTCCATGCCGGTGAAGCCGAAGTTGACGTCGAAGTGATTCCCCAGCACCGGCCCGGTGAGGCGGGAGACGGTCGCGGCGACGGCCGCGTCCAGGTCCGGCTCGCCCGCCGGCTTCCCGGTGGTCACCACCATCTGGTGGCGGCCCTTCTTGTGCCCGGACCAGGCGGCTCCGAACTCCTCGCGGCCGATCGCGTACGGGGTCTCGGCCCCGTCCTCGACGTAGAAGGTGTCGCCCTCGTAGCCGACGACGACCACCACGTACGGATCGGCGGCGGCCAGTTCGGCCATCGCGGCGGGAGGGTGCCAGGGCAGCCCGGACCGGTTGACGGTGCAGAACACGGGGGCGCCGGCGTCGAGGGCGGCCTCCACCCGGTTCCAGCGGGGCTTGGCGCTGCGCGTGGCCTCGTACGGGATGTGCAGGCGGCCGAGGGCCACCTGCACCCAGGGGTCGGGGTGGGCCTGGGCGACGATCGTCGGCATCGGCGGGTGGCCGGCGTACTCGAAGACGAAGTACATGAAGCCGATCCCGCCGGCCAGGCCCGCGACCAGCGCCTCGTCGTGCACGCTGCCGAGCGCGTGCCGGATCAGCGAGGCCTCGCGGTGGCGTCCGGTGCCGAAGTCTTCATATACGAGCGCAGTCATGCGGTCAGGGTATCCGCGCCGGGAGCCGCGGACCGCGACGGTACTTCCTGTACAGTTGTCCAGGAAGTCGGAGGGACCGGTCTTCGCTCACCCGCCCCAGGGAGGTGGCCGTGCACACGGTCGCATCGATCCTCATCGGCCTCGTCGCCGCTCTGCACGCGTACTTCATGGTTCTGGAGATGTTCCTGTGGCAGCGGCCGCCCGGCCGGTCCCTGTCCGGCTTCGACGCCGAGACCGCGCGCCTGACCGCCCCGCTCGCCGCCAACCAGGGTCTCTACAACGGGTTCCTCGCCGCGGGCCTGGTCTGGTCGCTCGCCATCGACTCGCTCGCCACCCGGATCTTCTTCCTCGTCTGCGTGATCGTCGCCGGGGCGTACGGGGCCGCGACGGCCAACCGGCGGATCCTGATCGCCCAGGCCCTGCCCGGCGCCCTCGCCCTGGGCGCGGCGCTGCTCGCCGCGTGACGCCCGACCTGCCGGGTGCGGCGCCGGGCCCGGGGCCGGACGCGCCGTTCGGCCCCGGGCCGGACGCGGCGTCGGCACCTTCGTCCGGCGCCGGTGGGCGCGCCGCGCCCCGCACCGCACCCCGCACCGACCCCCGCACCGCGCGCACCAAGGCGCGGCTGCGCGAGAGCCTCTTCGCCGAGTGCGCGGAGCGCCCGCTCGCGGAGGTCGGCGTCTCGGCGGTGGCCCGCCGGGCCGGCGTCGGCCGGGCCACGTTCTACCTGCACTACGAGGACCTCACCGCGCTCGCGGTGGACGCGTGCGCCGATGTCGTGCATGCCGCGGTCGACGCCCTGCACGCCTGGCAGACGGATCCGGCCGCGCTCCCCCCGGTCCGGCCGCCGGCGGCGCTGGCCGGGTTCCTCGCCGACGCGGCGGAGCGGGCACCCCTCTACCGCACCCTGCTCCTGCCGGGCGGCGGCGGGCCGCTGGGCGAACGCCTGCACCGGGAATTGCGCGCCCGCAGCCGGGCCGAGCGCGCGGCGGTGGGCGCACCGCGGCCCGACCTCGTCGCCTCGGCCGTGGCCGCCGCCTTCACCGGCGTCCTCGCGGACTGGCTGCACGGAGAGTTCCCGGCGGACCTGGCGGACCCGGCCGAGCTGGCGGAGCGGATCTGGCCGCTCCTCGTCGCCCTGCACCGGGCCGGATAGGCCGTCAGGCCGGACGGACGGACGGCGGCGGCGGCGGACAAGGGACGGCGGCGGACGGGTCAGGCCGTGGCGACGCCCAGGCCCGTCTCCTTCATGACCCGGACGACGGTGTCCTCCAGTGACGCGTCGGCCCCGATGACGCTCTCCCAGTCACCGGACAGCAGGTCGAGCGGCCGGTACCACTCCCGCATCCGCTCCTCCCCGTACTCGGCGGCCTGGGGCTTGCCCACGTGCCGCCGCACGGTCTCCGCGAAGGGAACGTCGAGGTAGTAGAAGTGCGTCCGCCCCCGGTGCGCCCGGCGCAGGGCGTCGAGCATGGGGCCGTAGCGGTCCGCGTAGAGGATCCCCTCGACGATCACGTGGAAGCCGTGGTCGAGCGCGTAGCGCGCCACGCTCCCGATGAGCCCGATGTTCGCCCCGCCGGGGACGTCCCGCTCGTGCAGGACCACGCGCCGGAGGTTGTCCTGGCCCACGAGCGCGATGCCGCGGCCGTGGCGGTCGCGGATGCCCTCCGCCACCGAGGACTTGCCCGAGGCGGAGTTGCCGCGCAGCACGATCAGCCGGGTGTCCGGCGAGCCCGTCATCATCCGGCCCACGCTACCGGTCCGGGCCGGACGTGCGTGAGCCCCGCCGCACGATCCGGCGGGGCTCACCTCGCGGGCTGCACCAGTGAAGCGGCGCCGGACGGCCTAGAGGGGGACCACCTGCTCCGCCTGCGGGCCCTTGGGGCCCTGGGTGACGTCGTACTCGACCTTCGCACCCTCGGCCAGCTCCTTGAAGCCGGTCGTCTGGATGGAGGAGAAGTGCACGAACACGTCGGGGCCGCCGTCGTCCTGCTGGATGAAGCCGAAGCCCTTCTCCGAGTTGAACCACTTCACGGTGCCAGTTGCCATCTGTACTGATCCTTCACGACGTTCCACCGGCCGCACATGCGGCCGGTCCCGATCTTGCCCACTGATGCGCCCGAGCACACGCCGGGCGCGGCCAACCGGGGGCATGCGGCTATTCGAACCTTTCTCCACCCCGTCCGCGAAACGAGGGACCGGGCCCGCGCACGGGCCCGCCGAGAGGTCCCCCACCAGGTTCTTCGACGCGTTCGCGCAGGCCGTCGCGCGCACCTTCGCTCATGCCGTCACGCGTGCCCTCACGCCCCGCCCTCCCCGGCGGGCAGCGACGCGGCGGACGGAGGACGAGGGGCTGCCGCGACCGCTCGCCGGGGCCCGCCGATCCGGCAGCCCAGGCAGTCCGGGTGGCCGCCGTGCGCGCCGGCGTCCCGGACGCGCCAGTCCCACTGGGCGCGCGGGCGGGGACCGCTGGGCTTGCCCCAGCCCGCGAGGTGCAGGACCCAGGTGACGGCCCCCGCCACGGCCACGACGCCGAGGCCCAGCCAGACGCCCGGGCTCCAGGCCGCGCAGAAGGCCGCGCCCGCTCCGGCGCAGCCCAGCAGGGCCAGGGAGGTTCCGGTCCAGCCGGCCACGGTGTGGCCGAGGTCGACATCGCCGTGAGCGCTCATGTTCTCCCCTGCTTCGGTCGCTTCAGTAGGCTCGCGGAGGGATCTCTCACGAAGAGAGCCGCTTATCTCACGAGCTAAGTAACTTAGATGCTAAGGAGTATCCGCGTGCAGGGCAAGTCCCGTCCCGCGGCCACGGTCCAGGAGGCGCTGGCGCGCATGGACCGGTACGTCGCCCTCGGCATCATCGGCCAGCAGGAGGTGGCGCAGCTGCTGGGGCTGAACGTCACCGATCTGACCTGCCTCGGCCACATCCTGGGCGCCGGCGACACCCCTCTCGGCGCGGGCGACCTCGCCGAGCTCACCAACCTCACCACGGGGGCCGTGACCGGGGTGCTCAACCGCCTGGAGCGGGCCGGATACGCGAGCCGCCGACCCGACCCCGCCGACCGGCGCCGGGTCCGGGTGGTCGCCGACCCGGCGGCCGCCGCTCGGGTCTTCGCCGTCTACGAGCCCTTCTACGCGCGGCTCGGCGCGGTGTTCGCGGAATACTCCCCCGACGAGATCGCCGTCATCGCCGACTGGTTCGACCGGGCGACGGCCGAGGCCACCGCCCATCTCGACCGCGTGCGGGCCGGGGAGCTCGGGCCTCTGGCGCGCTAGCCCCGATGGTAAAATTTGTCTTTTCGCGCCGTGACCGGCGCGTGCGGCTGTGAACGGCGCGCTTCCCACGCGCCGTCCCACCCGCCCCGCACCTCGTCTCATACGTCTCGTCTTCGTACGTCTCACGGAAGGTTCTGCATGAGGAACCCGTCGGCTCATGGGCGCTTCGGCATCAAGGCCGGAGCCAAGGCAGGCCCGAAGGGCGGTGCGAAGGGCGGCGGGAAGACCCCGCGGACCCTCGGCCCCCAGGGCGAATACTCCATGCCCCGTACGACCACGCCGGCGCTGCCGCCGGTGGAGTCCTTCACGGAGCTCGGCCTGCCCCCTGAGCTGGTGAAGACGATGGCCGACCAAGGGGTCGCGACGCCGTTCCCCATCCAGGCGGCCACCCTCCCCAACTCCCTCGCGGGCCGCGACATCCTCGGCCGCGGCCGCACCGGATCGGGCAAGACGCTCGCCTTCGGCCTGGCCCTGCTCGCCCGCACGGCCGGGCAGCAGGCGGATCCGAAGCGGCCGCTCGCGCTGGTCCTGGTACCGACGCGCGAGCTGGCGCAGCAGGTGACCGAGGCCCTGGCCCCGTACGCGCAGGCCCTGAAGCTGCGCATGGCCACGGTCGTCGGCGGTCTGTCGATCGGCAAGCAGACGGGCGCGCTGCGCACCGGCGCCGAGATCGTCGTGGCCACCCCGGGGCGCCTCAGCGACCTCATCGGGCGGCGCGACGTCCACCTCGAGCGCGTGAAGATCGTCGTCCTCGACGAGGCCGACCAGATGTGCGACATGGGGTTCATGCCGCAGGTCACCGAGATCCTCGACCAGGTGCACCACGCCGGCCAGCGGATGCTCTTCTCGGCCACCCTGGACCGCAACGTCGACCAGCTGGTCCAGCGGTACCTGAAGGACCCGGTCGGGCACTCCGTGGACCCGCAGTCGGCCTCGGTGTCCACGATGGACCACCACGTGCTGCACATCCACGCGGCCGACAAGGTCTCGGCCGCGACCGAGATCGCGGCGCGCGAGGGCCGGGTGCTGATGTTCCTGGACACCAAGCACGGGGTCGACCAGTTCGTGAAGCACCTGCGGGCCATGGGCGTACGGGCGGAGGGACTGCACAGCGGAAAGTCCCAGCCGCAGCGCACCCGGACCCTGGGGCAGTTCAAGGACGGCCTGCTCAGCGTCCTGGTCGCGACGAACGTCGCCGCCCGCGGCATCCACATCGAGGACCTCGACCTCGTCGTCAACGTGGACCCGCCGGCCGACAGCAAGGACTACCTCCACCGCGGCGGCCGTACGGCGCGGGCCGGCGAGTCCGGCAAGGTCGTCACCCTGGTCACCCCGAACCAGCGGCGCGACATGGTCCGGCTGATGGCGGACGCCAAGATCCGGCCGACCATCACCCAGGTCCGCTCCGGCGAGGCCGCGCTGAGCCGGATCACCGGGGCGAAGGCCCCGTCCGGCGTGCCGCTCGCGGGCGCCGCGGCGACCGACGCCAAGGGCCGGCCCTCGGGCTCGGAGCTCGGCTTCCGCGGGATCGGGACCCGGCCGGGGCGTCCCGGCAAGGGCAAGGAGTCCCGCAGGACCATCGAGGCCAGGCAGGCCGCCGAGGCCCGTGCGGCGGCCCGGGTGCGGCGGGGCGCGAAGTAGCGCGGCAGCAGGCGTGACGGCCGCGGTGCCGGCTCCCCGGGTGCGGGGGGCCGGCACCGCGTGCGGTGCGGCGGGCCCGCGTCCGGGGCCGGTCCCCAGTCCCCCGGTCAGACGCGGTCCAGGAAGGTCCGGACGGTCCGCCTGAAGGCCTTGGCGTCGTCAAGCCAGGGGTAGTGGGCGGCGCCCGCCTGGACGACGACCTCGGCGCGGGGGACGAACGCGGCGGCCTCGCGAAGGGTCTCGGGGCGCGGACCGGGGTCGAGTTCGCCGGCCACGAAGAGCACGGGCGCCGCCAGCCCCGCGAGGGCGGTGCGCGCGGACTCCGGGTCGAAGGCCCCCTCTGCCGCGAAGAGCGGCCCGGCCTCCTCGTTGTACGCGGCGGCGCACGCGGCGACGTGCTGCCGCGCGGCCGCGTCCCAACGGCCGTAGCTGAAGGGGATCATGGCGTCCAGGTCGGCCTCGGTGGCGGTACCGCTCCAGACCGCCTCCCGGGCCCGGCGGGTGCTCTCGAACCAGGGCTCGTCGGCCCGCAGTTCCACGGCCTCCTTGAGGCCCTCCACCGGGAAGCCGACGCCCACGGCCCGGGCGCGGGCCGCGACCAGCACGAGGGAGCGGACCCGCTCGGGGTACCGGGCCGCGTAGAGCAGGGCGAGGTCGCCGGAGGCCGAATGCGCGAGCAGGTCGATCCGCTCCGCGCCGAGATGACGGCGCAGGGCCTCGACGTCCTCGACCTGGCGGTCGCAGCGGTACGTGGCCGGGTCGGCCGGGAACGCGGAGTCACCCGTGCCGCGCAGGTCGAGGACGACCAGCTCGCGGTGCTCGGACAGTCCGCCCAGGTCGCCGAGGTACGCGGACGCGCACATCGGGCCGCCGGGCAGACAGAGCAGGGGCTCTCCCTCCCCGAAGACGTGGAAGGCGAGCGTGGTCCCGTCCGGGGCGGCGAAGGAAGGCATACCGACATCCTCACCACAGCCGCGAGGCCCGCACAACGACATTTCCCCGGAGATCCCGTGGCCGGTGCGGTCGCCGCCCCGGCGCCCGCCCCCGCGCCCGCTCCGCGGCACCACCGCCCGGACGCCCACCCCCGAGCACTCGCTCCGCCGCCCCGTCCCCCAAGGGCTCACCGGCTCACCGCCCAGTCGCCCAAGCGGTCAAGCGGTCAAGCGGTCAGGCCGCCCGCCGTAGCAGCCGCTGGACCGCCGTGTTGCGCACGCGCCGGGTACGGGCGCCGGTGGCGAGCAGCCGCAGGGCCTCGTCGGCGTGCAGCGACTGGGCTGCCGTGCGCTGACACCAGTCGGAGGCGGCGAGGAGCTCCGCCCGCGACCAGGCCTCGCCCCGGGTGACGGCCCTCAGCAGGATCCACTCCCGCAGCCGGCGGGCCGCGAAGGAACGGTCGCCGATGGCTCCGCCCACGGCCTGCGCCCAGGCGGGGAAGGCCTCTTCCGCCAACAGCCGGGACGCCCGCCGGTCCAGATGCGTGACGACCGCGCTCTCGGCCATCACCGGGTCGGGGTCACGCAGGACCGTGGCCACGGCCTCGGCCTCGGCGGGCCCGCCGGAGACGGCGGCCAAGGACTCCAGGTGCCGGGCGTATCGCCAGTGCTCCGACGGCCCGGTGGCCCCGGTCCTGCCCGTGTCCGGGTTCACCGGGCCACCCCCTGGCGTATCTGGTACTCGCTTCTCCCCATACCGCCATTCCACACGACTCCGGTGAACGGCCGGCGGTCAGGGGTGGCCTCGAGGCGTTCACGCGGGCCGCTCCCCCGGTCCGCGCGGTCAGGGGCGCGCCAGCATCAGGGCCTCCGAACCGACCGGCCGGTAACCGGCGGCCTGGAAGGCGCGGATGCTGCGCGCGTTGCCCGCGGCCTGCTGGGACCAGAGCGGCTCCCCGTCGGGGACCAAGTGGCGTGCGGCCCGGGCCAGTTCCCGTCCGAGCCCCCGGTGCCGGGCGGACTCGTCCACCTCGATGGCGGTCTCCCAGCGGCCCGCCACCCCGCGGCCGAGGACGAGCACTCCCCCGCCGGCGGGCGCCGACCAGACCCGTACGCCGTCGCGCCGCAGGCGGGCCCGACGGACCCGGGGGTGGTCGGGATCGTCGATCTCCCGCAGTTCCAGGCCGGGTTCACCGGGCAGCGCGTCGGCGACCGTGAGCAGGTCGGTGGTGTCGTGGGCCCGGCCGCTGCGGTCGAGGAGCGCGGCGAGGAACCGCGGGTTCATGCTGGCGGAGAGGCTGTCGCAGTCGATGGCGGCGAGGGTGGCCCGTACCCAGGCGGGGTCCTCGTCGGTGAAGATCACGGAGTGTGCGGTGAAGGCCAGCACCCCGGCGTCGCGGGGGCTCGGCTGCGGTACGACGGTCGTGGTTCCGTCGGGTGCGGGGAAACGGCCGACGGCGGCCGCGTCGAGGATCTCGGCGAGTTTCACGGGGTCACACCTGCTCGGCGTGCTCGGGCTTGATGACACGGTGGTGCTCGATGGACATGGCTGCGCTCCTCTGAAGACCTCCACCATGATCACAGAGCGGGCTGCACGGGCAGCCTCCGGGAGTCCACGGGAGGAACCACCGAACCACCACCGGCGAGGGCATCCGGGTGCGAAGCCGGATGCCCTGCGAAGCGGGAGCCGCCCCGGACCTGGCCGGACCGGACCTGGCCGGACCGGACGACGGCAGATGGCGGACGGCGGGCGACGGCGCGGCCGGCGGTCCGCGGTGGGCGGTGGGCGGGCCTCAGGCTTCGGGGGCGTAGGACTCGTAGCCGCCGGAGCCCTGCTCGCCCGCGCTGCCCTGCTCCGGCAGGGGGGCGCCGGTCTCCAAGAGGGTCTTGAGGCTGGAGGCGAGCATCGGCCAGGCGCGCCCGCACATGCCGATGAGGGTGCCGCCCGGCTCGAAGTCCTCGTGGAGGATGGTCAGTCGCGCGAGCGTGTCACCGACCGGCTCGATCTCGTACGTCACCTTCGTGCGCCGCTCGCCCGCCAGCTCGGCCCGCAGCTCCTCGGCGATGCCCACGGAGGCGGCCCACTGCGGGGTGAAGGTGTGCCAGGTGTACGAGAGCAGCCGGTTCGGTACGCACTCCAGCACCACCTGCTCCGGATCGCTGGTCCGCGCCCCGCGCTCCACCCAGTCCATCGTCGATCCCACCCGCCAGTCGGTCTCGAAGTCGAGACCCCAGTAGCGGCGGGTGTACGCGGGCTCGGTCAGGGCCTGCCACACCCGCGCGGGGTCGGCCTGGACGTACACGGTGTAGGTGATCGCAGTCTCGCTCATCCCCCCATGCTGCGGGACCGCGGGCCGCGGAAGAGGGATTGAGGCGCACAGCGCCCAGCCCGCTCGGCCTCACCCCCGCGGACGTGGAGCGCGTCCGCGGGGAGGTCCGGGTCACCAGTGGCAGCCCTCCGGGGGGAGTTCCGTCGGCGGGGTGCGGGGCGGGGCCGGGAGGGCGAGACGGGTGCGGGCGGCATGGACGGCGGCGAGTTCCTCGTGACCCGCCGGGCCCCAGTCGCTGAGTTCGCGGACCTGCTCGGGAGTGGCCAGCAGACGGGCGTACGCGGGGTCCCGGGCCGGGGGCAGGGACGTGAGCCGGGCCGCGGTGCGGGGGTGGGCCCCCTGGTCGGCGCGGCGGTGCCCGAGCGGGAGGGCCTCCGTGGTGGGGCCGGCCGTCGGGGACGGGAGGCGGGCCGTGCCGGTGGCACGCGCGATGAGCAGCAGGACCCGCCCGTCGGGGGCGAAGAGCCAGCCCGCGGGGTCCCTCAGCGGCAGGTGCGCGGGAGCGGGATCCGGACCGGGGTGCCAGCTGCCGTGCTGCCGCACGCGGCGGCTGCGCAGGACGCCGAGCCGGTCCAGGGCGGTGGGCGTCGTGGGGTGGCCGTCCTCCAGCAGGGCGGCGCCGCCTCCGTTGATCCGCACGCGCAGGGCGGAGAGGGTGCGGCGGGCGTCACCGGCGTCCATCAGGGTGGCCAGCTCGGCCGGTTCGGCGAAGTGGATGCCGGTGATCTCCTGTGCGGGGAGCCGGACGGAGTCGATCCGCTCCCGGGTCCAGGTCCCGCCGTCGAAGACGTGCAGGATCTCGCCGGGGAAGCGCATCTCGGGCGGGAATCCGGGCGTGTCGGCGGGGATCCAGTCGACGGCGAGGCCGCGCGGGTAGCGGGCGTCGACCCCTAGTTCCTCGTACATCTCGCGGGCGGCCGCCGCGGCCGGCGCCTCGCCCGCGTCCACCGCGCCGCCGGGCAGCAGCCGGTCGGGGCGGTAGTCGACGCTCTGGACGAGGACGCGGCCGTCGGCGTCGGTGACGAGGACGACCGCACCGGTCCAGAGCGCGGCGCGCGAGGCCCCGTAGGCCTCCGGGGTCATCCAGGTGCCCGGCTCCGGGGACGGGGCCCGGTCCGGGTGCGGATCCGGGTGCGCATCCCGGTCCGGGTGCGGATCCGCGCCCGGGACCGCGGCGGGGTCCGGGGCCGGGCGGGGAGCCGGGGCGGGGGCCGGGGCCGTGGGCGGATCCGTGGCCGGGGCCGGTTCCGTGGCCGGGGTGCCGCCCGGATCCTCGGTCACGGACTCGTCGGTCAGCTGCGGCATCGCACTCCATTCACCGGAAGGACGTTCACCGTGGGGAGGTGGGCGGGCTGGCGAGCGGGCAGGCGGGCGGGCCCGCCGGCTGTGCAACAGCGCGGGCGCCCCCCGGGTTACGGAGATCCCCCCCGGATCCTTTGCCGCCCCTATACCTCCTTATGGGTCGATTACGCGCTCCCTGCTACGTTCCCCGGGCGGGCTGCCGGCCTGAAAACCGCCGGCCCGACCACGTCACCGGAGCGAGGAGAGACCCCTAGATGCGACGCGCACCCCGCAGCGGCAATCGGGTGGCCACCGGCAAACGGCGTGTCCCGGGCGTCGCGGGCGTGGCCGGCGGCGTCGCGGTCCTCGGCTTCGGTGGGCTGTACGCCGCCGGCCTGCTGCTGGCCGGCGAGGACGTCGCCGCCGGCACGAAGGTGCGCGGCATCGACATCGGCGGGATGAGCCGCGCCGAGGCCCGGCAGACCCTCGACCGGGAGCTGGGCCCGTCCGCCGCGGCCCCGGTGGCGCTGCGGATCGGGCAGCACACCGAGCAGGCGCGGCCGGCGGCCCTCGGCCTGTCCCTGGACACCGGCGCCACCGCCGACCGGGCGGCCCGCTCCGGCTCCGACCCGGTCAGCGTGATCGGGCGGCTGTTCTCCTCCGGCGATCCCGACGTCGAGCCGGTGGTCCGGCTGGACGAGAAGGCGGCCCGCTCCGCGTTGGAGGACATCGCCGCGAAGACCCGGCAGGAGGCCCGGGAGGGCTCGGTCGCGTTCGAGAAGGGCAAGCCCAAGGCGGTGACCCCGGTCACCGGCACCGCTCTCGACGTCGACGCCTCCGTCGGCCTCCTGCGCTCCGCCCCTCCCCGCGCCCGGGACTCGGCGGCCGAGCCCGTCGACCTTCCCGTCCGGCGCACGGAGCCGCGCATCGGGCAGCAGGAGACGGAGCGGGCCGTGAAGGAGTTCGCCGAGCCCGCGATGTCCGCGCCGGTCACCCTCACCGTCGAAGGCACGCGCATACCCATCGGCCCGGCCGTACTCTCCCGGCACCTCACCCTGGCGGACGACGGGCAGGGCCGCCTCGCCCCCGCCCTCGACGCCAAGGCGCTGCTCGCCGCCCCCGAGCTCGCCGGTCCGCTGCGCCGGGCCGCGCCGGGCCCCGTCGAGGCCAGGCTGAGCACGGACTCCGGCGGCCGGGTCGGCGTCGCCGAGGAGGGCCGCGCCGGGCGGCGGATCAGCGAGCACAGCCTCGGCGCGGCCGTGCTGCCCCTGCTGACCCGTACGGGCGCGGCCGAGCGTACGGGCGAGGTCGCCACGGAGACGGTCCAGCCGACGCTGTCCGGGAACACCGTCGAGAAGCTGGGCATCAAGGAGGAGGTGTCCTCCTTCACGGTCGAGTTCGAGAAGGCCCCCTACCGGACCACGAACATAGGCCGGGCGGCCGAGCTCATCAACGGCTCGCTGGTGATGCCCGACGAGACGTGGAGCTTCAACGGGAGGGTCGGGGAGCGTACGAAGGAGAACGGCTTCGTCGACGGTCTGATCATCAACAACGGCCAGTACGAGAAGGCCTCGGGCGGCGGGGTGTCGGCGGTCGCCACCACCGTCTTCAACGCCATGTTCTTCTCGGGGGTCAAGCCCCTGGAGTACGGGGCGCACTCCTTCTACATCGAGCGCTACCCGGAGGGCCGCGAGGCCACCGTCGCCTGGGGCAGCCTCGACCTGCGCTTCGCCAACGATTCGGGCAAGGCCCTCTACATCCAGGCCGAGGCCACCGACACGTCGATCACCATCTCCTTCCTGGGGACGAAGCGGTACGACGAGATACGCGCGTCCAAGGGCCCCCGTACGAACGTCAAGCCGCCGGCCACCCGCAACGACAGCGGGCCGAAGTGCGAGCCGCAGACCCCGCTGGAGGGCTTCGACGTCGCCGTGGACCGGGTGTTCGTCAAGGGCGGGCAGGAGGTCAAGCGCGAGACGCTCAAGACCCGTTACACGCCGCGCGACAGCGTGACGTGCGGCTGAGGCGGTGAACGGGCGCCCCCGCAGGGGCACGGGGCGGTCGCCCCTGCCCTCCCCGTCGGTTTCCACCACTCGTGCGGGTGAGGGCGTGCCCGGATACGGGGTCTCGTGCGGCAGGGTGGACGGATGCAGTCGCGCCGGGGACCGTGGGTGCCCCTGATCGTTGTCGCGCTGGCCATGACGGCCGGGTGCGTGACCGTACGGCCGGCCGAGCCGGGGCCGCCGGGAACCGGGGGCGGGTCACGGCCTGTGTCGGCCGACCTGCGGCCGGCCGGGCCGCGGCCCACCGTGGAGGCGGCGCCGTTGGGGCGGCTGCCGCAGGCCGGCCCGGAGCCTTCGGCATCCGGGCCGGACACGGTCCCCGCACCGGATACCGGGGCGCCCGCGCCTGCTCCCGCGTCCGTACCCGTGCCCGTCTCCGGGGAGCGGCACGGGGCGAAGCCCGGCACACCGCGGCACCGGCCGGAGCGGACGCGGCGCGCCAAGCCCGCACGGCCCGTACGTCCCGCCGCCGGGCCCGCCCGGGCGCCGGCCGCGCAGCCCCGTGGGCACCGGCCCGCGCCGCACCGTACGTACGACATGGCGCCGTTGTGCGCGGCGGCGCGGGGGACGGTCGACCCGTCCATCGTGGCGCTGTGTCACTGACCGCGCATCACTGACCGCGCATCACTGACCGCGTGCCACCCGCCACGTGGCACCGACCACGTGGCACCGGCCACGGGCACCCCGCGCCGTCGACGCCCCGTCGCCGACCGCGTGGCGCTGCCGGGCGCGGGCGCCGGGATTCGCTTGGATGGGCCGGGCGGGCCCCGGCCGGGGTCCTCACAGCCTCCACCCCCAGGAGTCGGCATGGCGAGGATCGCACTCTTCGGCGCGACCGGAACGATCGGTTCCCAGGTGATGCGGGAAGCACTCGGGCGCGGGCACCAGGTCACGGCCGTCGTACGCGATCCGGCTCGGCTCGGCGGGTCCGGCGTCGGTGACGCCGGCGCCACCGGCAGGGCCGGAGCGCCCGTGGTCGTACGCGGCAACGTGCTCGATCCCGCGTCCGTCACCCAGGCGGCAGCCGGGCAGGACGTGGTGGTGAGCGCGTTCGGACCGGGCCCCGGGGATCCGGCCACGCTCCTCACTGCCGTCAAATCCCTGATCGGCGGCGTGCAGGCGCTCGGCATCGACGGAGCACCGCCCCGGCCGCGCGTGATCACCGTCGGCGGTGCGGGCTCGCTGCGCACCCCCGGCGGGCCGCTGGTGTGGGACCAGGCCGGGATCCCGGAGCCGATCCTCGCCGTCATGCACGCCCACGGCGACGCGCTCGACTTCCTGCGGACCGTGCCGGTGGACGAGGTCCACTGGACCAACCTCAGCCCGGCCGCACTGATCGAGCCGGGCGAGCGGACGGGAACGTACCGGCTGGGGCTCGACGACCTCGTCGTGGACGAGGACGGCCGCAGCCGCATCTCCACGGAGGACTACGCCGTCGCGCTGGTCGACGAGATCGAGCGCGACGCGCACGCGGGCCGACGGTTCACGATCGGCTACTGACCCGGGGCGCCGGGGGCCGATGGGGGACGCGGCTCGGGGCGGGAAGGAGACCGGGGCGGGAAGGGGCCCGCGATATTCGCTGGTTCGACGCCGGCCCGGCTACCTAAAGTGACCGGGCACCCCCGTCGTCGAGCAGGAGCGGACCATGCGCGCCCACTACCCCAGGACCCCGCACCTGCCCTGGTCGCCGGGCGCGACCTCCGACGACGTGCGGACCACCGGGGTCGACGGGCTGGCGGGGCGGGAGGTCGTGGTCACCGAGAAGCTCGACGGGGAGAACACCACCCTCTACGCCGACGGCCTGCACGCACGCTCGCTCGATTCGGGTCACCACCCTTCGCGGGCCTGGGTGAAGGGCCTGCAGAGCCGGATCGGCGCGGGGATCCCGGCGGGCTGGCGCGTGTGCGGGGAGAACGTCTACGCCCGCCATTCGCTGGCGTACGAGGAACTCGACGCGTGGTTCTACGGGTTCTCCGTGTGGGACGGCGACCACTGCCTCGACTGGGACCGGACGGTGCGGTTCCTGCACGGCCTCGGGGTGCCGGGACCGCGCGTGCTCTGGCGCGGGACCTTCGACGAGCGCGCGCTGCGCAGGCTCCGGATCGACACCGCACGGCAGGAGGGCTACGTCATCCGGACGGTGGCGGGCTTCGAGCGCGCCGACTTCGGGCACCGCGTGGCCAAGTGGGTGCGCGGCGGCCACGTGCGGACGGACACGCACTGGATGTACGCGCGGGTGGTGGCGAACGGGCTCGGTCCGGCGGCCGCGCTGTGGGACGTACGGTCGGGCGCCGGTCCCGATGTGGCCGGGCTGCTGCGCGCGGTCGGGGCGGCGGAGGCCGTGACGGCAGCCGGGGCGGCGGAGGCCGCAGCGGCCCCGGGAGCCGCGGGGGCCGCGAGAGCCGCGGGCGAGGGGCTCCTCGCCGAGGGCGGGGGTCTCGCCTCCGGAGTCGAACAGCTCGTGGCCGAAGTCGCCGACCGCATCGACGGGTTGGGCGTGCGCCGGTCCGGGGAGGACCGGCTGGCGGGGATCCTGGCGGCCGTGCTGCACGGCGTACCGCGGGCCCGCCTCGCGGCCGGGCTGGCGGCGGGGCCGCTCGGGATGCCCACGGCGCGACGCGTCGCGGACCTGGTCGGGCTGTACCCGGCCGTGCGCAGGCCGTTCCCCTACCCGGACGAGGAGCGGCGGGCCGGGCTCGTGCGGATGGCGTCGGCCGTGGATCTGGGGGTACTGCACGCGCTGGCGGGGGCGGTCCCCGGGCCGGGGCCCCTGCGGGACGGCGAGCGGAAGGCCGCCGGGTCCGCCACGGAGCGCCGGGAGTCCTCGGAGGCCGTCGAGTGGTCCGCGCTGCACGCCGAGGAGGCGGGGCTGCTCGGGCCCGCGCCACTGGAACCGCTGCGGGCCGGGCTGCGCGAGGCGCTCGCCGCCGCCGGGATCACCGACTCCGACGCGGCCGACCGCTGCTGGGCCGAGGCCCGCGCGGCGTACGGACAGGGCAAGGTGTCGGGCCCCGAGGAGGCCGTCGCGGCGACCTGGCGCTGGCGGGACGGCAGGTCCTTCCCCCGGCTGGTGCAGCTCTGCGGGCCCTCCGGCAGCGGGAAGAGCACGTACGCCCGCGCCCTGCCGGGGGTGGAGACCTACATCAGCCTCGACGATCTGCGCACGGCCCGGGGTTCGCGTGCGGACCAGCGGGACAACGCGGACGTGCTGCGCGAGGGCCTGGACCGGCTGGACTCGGCGCTGGCCGCCGCCGCGCGGCGCGGCGGGACGGTGGTCTGGGACGCCACTTCGCTCACCGGGCAGCAGCGCGGACTGGCCGGCGCCGTCGCACGCCGACGGGACGCGCTGGTCACGCACGCCGTGGTCCTGGTCGAGGAGGCGGAGCTGCTGCGCCGCAACTCCATGCGCCCGCACCCCGTACCGGCACACGTACTGACCGCCCAGCTGCGCCGGTTCGCGCCGCCGTACCCCGGCGAGGCGCACCGCACCCGGTACCTCGGGGCGGGCGGAACCGTGGAGGACACGGCCGGGACGATCGCCCCTGCCGCGACCACCGCGACGACGGTGTGGGCATCGGTGACAGCGGTGAGGACCGCGACAGCGGCCGAACGAGCGGGTGAGGGCGGCTGATGCGTACCAGCGAGGAGCTCTACCACCAGGTGCGCTGGGATCCCCGGTTCGATCCGGCACGGTTCACGCTCGGGCTGCTGCAGCGCGGGGCCGCGCCCAAGCGGGTTCCGCTGCCCTCGTTCGTACCGGGCGGGGACATCCCGTGGCACCGGGTGCTGTTCGTCGAGGCGGACGGCGAGCTGGTGTGGGACCGCGCGACGGGTCTGGACCTCGTCGACAGCACCCCCGCCGGCCGGGTCCGCACACCGAGGCTGCTGCGGGCGCCCTTCTTCACGGCGCGGACGCCCCACGCCTGGGACCCCGCGGGCGGCGGCTCCTGGCAGCCCGCCTCCGAGGGCGGGGCCCGCGCGACGGATCACGCCCGGGTGCGGCTGCTGACGTGGAACACGCTCTGGGACCGGTACGACTCCCCGCGCATCTCCACCGCGCGGCGCAGGCCGCTGCTGCTGGCGGACCTGGCCGTGGCCGACGCCGATGTGATCGCGCTCCAGGAGGTGGAGCGCGAGCTGCTCGGGATGCTGCTCGCCGAGCCGTGGGTGCGGGACGGCTATGCGGTCGCGGCCGATCCCGGTGGGCGGGACGTGGCCGAGAGCGGGCTGCTGGTACTGAGCCGACTGCCCGTCCGCGAGGCGGGCGTGCACGTGCTCGGCCCGCACAAGGCGGCCGTCGCGGTCACCGTGGACACGGCGGGCGGGCCGCTCGTCGTCGTCGCGACGCACCTGACGAGTGACCACACGGAGCGTGGCGCCGACCGGCGCACGGCCGAACTGGACGCACTGCGCGAGGGGTTGGCGGGGGTCGAGGCGGACGCGGTGGCGGTGCTGGGCGACTTCAACGACGGCCGCTCGGGGGCCGAGGGGCCCGCGGCCGCGCTGGGACTGCGCGACGCGTGGAACGAGGTGCACGGTGTCCAGGACCAGACGCCGACCTTCGATCCGGTCGCCAATCCGCTCGCCGCGGTGGGCTCGTTGACGGGTCGGGCCGCGCGACTGGACCGGATCCTGCTGCGGTCGGCGGACGTCCGGGTGACCCGGGCCGCGCTGCGCGGCGAGTCCCCCGCTCCCGACGGCCTGTTCCTGTCCGACCACTACGGGGTCGAGGCCACGCTGGAGTTCGGAGCCGCGGGAGCACACGCCCCCGCGGTGCTGGACGTGCGGTCGACCGCGCGGACGGCCGTGGCCTGGCTGGCCCCGCACGACGCGGCGGTGGAAGCGGTGCGGCGGGAGCACGACCCGCGGGCGGAGCGCTGGCCGGCCCACGTGAACCTGTTGTTCGGCTTCGTACCGGAGTCCTCCTTCGATGAGGCGCTGCCGCTGCTCTCCGAAGTCGCGGCGCGCACGGAGGCGTTCACGGCGCGGCTGGAGGGCGTGTACGCCTTCGGGCCGACCCTGTGGCTGGATCCGGCGGCGGCCGGCGACGAGCCGTGGCAGGAGCTACGGCGCGCACTCGGCGCACGGTTCCCGGGGTGCCGGGGGCGGGGTCACGGCGGGAGCGGGGACTACACGCCGCACCTCACCCTGGGGCGCGGCCGTGACCCGCGGCGGGCGGAGGCGGAGTTCGCCGCGCGGCTCGGCGGCGGGCGGACGGCGCGGGTCGGGTCGCTCGCCGTGCTGTCGCGGCGCGGGGACGGGCGGATGGAGGTCCGGGCGACGGTGGAGCTCGGGACCGGTGAGGTCCGGTGGGCGGCGGAGCCGGCTCGACCGGCCGATCCGGCTCCGTGGACGGACCGGCCGGGCGTGGCGGCGGAGCGGGTCGCGGCGGGCAGCGCGGCTCGGATCGCGGCTCGGATCGCGGCGGCGCTGCCCGAGGGGGTCCTGCACGTGGTCGGCTCCCGGCGGATGGACTGCGCGTCGGCGGACGCGGACCTGGACCTGGTGGCGGTGCTGCCGGGAGCCGTCGACAGCGCCGACGTGCGCGCGCGGATCGCCGCCGCGCTCCCGGAGGCGGAGCGGCTTCGCGAAGTGAAGGGCTCCCGGGTACCGGGCCTGCGCCTCCACGTACCCGGACCCGACGCGCCCGGACCGGGCACCACCGGACGCGACGGCGACAGACCGCCGATCGCCGGCGGGCCCGGCACGACCCGGAACGAAACGACCCGGCCCGATACGACCCGGCCCCCTACGACCCGGACCGTTACGGCCCAGACTGGGCCGAGCGGGCCGAGCGGGCCGAGCGGGCCGAGCGGGCCGAGCGGGCCGAGCGGGCCGACCGCACTGGACGTGGATCTGGTGGTCGTCGCCGCCGGGCCGACGCCCCCCGAGGAGGCGGTGGCCCCGCGGACGTCGCGCGGCGAGGGGGCGGCGGGGGCACTGAGCGCGGTGTTCGGCGCCGAGGCGGGAAGGGCCTTGGTGGGCCCCGTC
>NZ_JBSGWY010000004.1:139202-145937 GCF_053609145.1 Streptomyces sp. NPDC054961
CGCGCGCGCGGCGCGGGCGGCGGGGGCCCCCCGCGCGCGCCCCCCCCCCCCGCGGGGCGGGGGGGGGCGGCCCCCCCCCGGCCCCCCCCCCCCCCCGCGGGGGGGGGGGGCCCCGGCGCACGACGCTCGGCGAGGCGGCGGCGGTGGCACTGAGCGCGGTGAGCGACGCCGAGGCGGTACGGGCCTTCGTGGGCCCGGACCACGCGGCCTTCGCCCGGCTGGCACGCGAGGTGAAGGCCTGGGCCCGTTCCCGCGGCCTCGACTCGGCCCCGTTCGGCGGCCTCCCGGGCCTGGCCTGGACCGTCCTCGCCGCCCACACGGTGCACAACGCCCCGGACCTCTCCCCCGGTCCGCTGCTCCACGCGTTCTTCGCCACCTGGGCCGCCTGGGACTGGCGCGTCCCGGTGGCACTGTCCCCGGCTCCGGCCCCTGACACGGACCCTCACACGGACATGGACGCTCACGCGGGCACGGGCACGGGCATGATCGGCGACGGCGACGGCGACGGCGACAGCGACAGCGACAGCGACGGTAACGGCGACGCCCTCACCGTCCTCACCCCCTCCGCCCCGGTCCGCAGCTGCACCACCCAGGTAGGACCCGGGCTGCGCGATCTGCTGGTACGAGAGTTGTACGCAGCCTGGGAGGCGCTCGACGCGGGATCCGGGGGCGGCTCCGCGCCCGGACCGGCCTCCCCGCACCGGCGGCACGCCGCCTGGGCCGTGGTCACGGTGACGGGGACCGGGCCCGGTGAGTTCGAGGAGAACCTCGGCCGCACGCGCGGGCGGATGCGCGCCCTGCTCGGCGTCCTGTCGGCATCGGGCCTCACGGAGGCCCACGCCTGGCCGCGCCCCTTCGACCGCACGCCGGTCCTGGCCCGGTACGCGGTGGGCCTCGGCGCGACGCCGCCGGACGCGACCGCCCTGGCCGGCCTCACGGGTCCGTGGTCGGCGACGCTCCCCGGCACGGACGTGACCTGGGCGGAGTGCGGGTCGGTCCCCGACCTCTTCTGAGGGCCGGCCCGGAGGGGCCGCACCACGGCAACGAGTACCGGCGACGCTCCATGCTGTGACGACAAGTAACGAACACAGCAATGCCCTTGAACGCCCATCGGATTCCCTCCTCCGGACCTGCCGAGGACTTCCGACCGAGGCTCCGCCCCGGCCTCGCGGGCAGGACGAGACGGAGCGGTCAGAGCCTCAGTAGAGACCTGGCAAGTTTTTTCGTCAATACTTTTCACAAGGATTGAAGAAACCCCAAGTTCACAGGCCTGATGCGTGATTGACACTCCATTGGATCTTCAGTTCATGAACGCTCAAACCCTTGACGGCACCTCTTGCAGGGCAGTTCACTCACGCTTCGATCCCCCCAGATCCTCGACGTCAGGAGTTGCCCCGCATGCCCCTGCTCTCCGATCACCCCCCACGCCGATCCCTCCGAGCCCGGCGCGGCCCCTCGCGGCTGACCGTCGCCACGCTCGCGGCCTCGCTGATCGCCGCCTTCCTCGTGCTCCTCCCGAGCACCGCCGCGACCGCGGCGCCCACGCTCCTCTCCCAGGGCAAGCCGGTCACCGCCTCCTCCACCGAGAACGGCGGCACACCCGCCTCCGCCGCCGTGGACGGCGACAACGGCACCCGCTGGTCCAGCCAGTTCGCCGACCCCCAGTGGATACAGGTCGACCTCGGCGCCGCCGCCCAGCTGAGCCAGGTCGTCCTGCGCTGGGAGACGGCCGCCGGCAAGGCCTACCGGGTGGAGCTGTCCACCGACGGCACCAACTGGTCCACCGCGTACTCGACCACCACCGGCACCGGTGGGGTCCAGACCCACGACATCACCGGCACCGCCCGCTACGTCCGCGTGTACGGCACCCAGCGGACCACCGGATACGGCTACTCCCTCTGGGAGTTCCAGGTCTACGGGACCACCGGCGGCACCGGTCCGACCCTCCCCGGCGGCGGCGACCTCGGTCCCAACGTGATCGTCTTCGATCCCTCCACGCCGAACGTCCAGGCCAAGCTGGACCAGGTCTTCGCCCAGCAGGAGTCGGCCCAGTTCGGCTCCGGCCGCTACCAGTTCCTCTTCAAGCCGGGTACCTACAACGGCCTCAACGCCCAGATCGGCTTCTACACCTCGATCTCGGGTCTCGGCCTGAACCCCGACGACACCACCATCAACGGTGACGTGACCGTCGACGCCGGCTGGTTCGGCGGCAACGCCACCCAGAACTTCTGGCGCTCGGCCGAGAACCTCGCCCTCAACCCGGTCAACGGCACCGACCGATGGGCCGTCTCGCAGGCCGCGCCGTTCCGCCGGATGCACGTCAAGGGCGGCCTCAACCTGGCCCCCGACGGCTACGGCTGGGCCTCGGGCGGCTACATCGCCGACTCGAAGATCGACGGTCAGATCGGCAACTACTCCCAGCAGCAGTGGTACACCCGTGACAGCTCGATCGGCGGCTGGTCCAACGGCGTCTGGAACCAGGTCTTCTCCGGCACCGTGGGCGCACCCGCGCAGAGCTTCCCCGAGCCGCGCTACACCACCCTGGACACCACCCCCGTCTCCCGGGAGAAGCCCTTCCTCTACCTGGACGGCTCCGAGTACAAGGTCTTCGTCCCGGCCAAGCGCGTGAACGCGCGCGGCACTTCCTGGGGCAACGGCGCGCCGCAGGGCACCTCGGTCCCGCTGAGCCAGTTCTACGTGGTCAAGCCGGGCACGAGTGCCGCCACGATGAACCAGGCGCTGGCCCAGGGCCTGCACCTGCTCTTCACCCCGGGCGTCTACCACGTCGACCGGACCATCCAGGTCAACCGCGCCGACACGGTCGTCCTCGGCCTCGGCCTCGCCACCATCATCCCGGACAACGGGGTGACGGCGATGAAGGTCGCCGACGTGGACGGCGTCAAGCTCGCCGGTTTCCTGATCGACGCGGGCACCGTCAACTCCCCCACCCTGCTGGAGGTCGGCCCGGCCGGCACCACCACGGACCACGGGGCGAACCCGACCACCGTCCAGGACGTGTTCATCCGGGTCGGCGGCGCCGGCGCCGGCAAGGCCACGGCCGGCATGGTGATCAACAACCACGACACGATCGTCGACCACACCTGGATCTGGCGCGCCGACCACGGCGACGGGGTGGGCTGGGAGACCAACCGCTCCGACTACGGCTTCCGCGTGAACGGTGACGATGTACTGGCCACCGGGCTCTTCGTCGAACACTTCAACAAGTACGACGTGGAGTGGAACGGCGAGCGCGGCCGCACCATCTTCTTCCAGAACGAGAAGGCGTACGACGCCCCCAACCAGGCCGCCGTCCAGAACGGTTCGGTCAAGGGCTTCGCGGCCTACAAGGTGGCCGACTCGGTCAACACCCACGAGGGCTGGGGACTGGGCAGCTACTGCTACTTCAACGTCGACCCGACGATCCGTCAGGACCACGGCTTCGAGGTCCCGGTGAAGCCCGGCGTGAAGTTCCACGACCTCCTGGTGGTCTCGCTGGGCGGCAACGGCCAGTACGAGCACGTCGTCAACAACACGGGCGCCCCGACCTCGGGCACGTCGACCACCCCGTCCACCGTCGTCTCGTTCCCCTGATCCACCCCTGATCCCCGGTTCGCGGGGCGGCCACCGGCCGCCCCGCGTTTTCCGGACCATCCGAGAGAGCGCTCTCCCAGCTCTCTCGGGCCCCGCCCCACCACCCCGAAGGAGCCCCAGCAATGAAACTCCGACCGCGGGCCCTGTCCGCCCTGCTGGTCTCGGCGGCCGTCGCCGTGACCGCGGCCGCCGGTCTCGGCGCGACCGCGCTCACCGCGCAGGCCACCCCCGACACCGCCGCCGTCCACCTGAACATGAACCACGCCGCCGTGGCCCCGCTCGCGACGGGCGACGACCCCGACGGCGACGGCTACATTCCGGCCGTTCCGCAGGTCACCGGCGTGACCCCGTCCTGGAACAACCCGCCGGACCGCTACTTCCACGAGTTTCAGGCCAACTGTGCGGTCACCAAGACCGCGCCCGACGACCCGATCGTGTTCGCCGGCCGGCCCGGCGCCTCGCACGACCACACCTTCCTGGGCAACACCGGCACGAACGCCGACAGCACCACCGCCTCCCTGAGCGCCGGCGGCACGGCCTGCACCGCGCTCGGCGACCTGTCCGGCTACTGGATGCCGACGCTCTTCAACGGCACCCAGAAGGTCCTGCCCACCGGCCCCCAGGTCATCTACTACAAGACCGGGGTCACCGACTACACGAGCGTGCGCCCCTTCCCCAAGGGTCTGCGCTTCCTCGTCGGCAGCCCGACCCAGACCGCGGCCGAGTTCCGCGCCAACAAGGGCTGGGTCGAAGGCTGGGAATGCGGCGACAGCTTCAAGAACACCGAGTTCCCGGCCAGCTGCCCGGCCGGCACCCAGCTCAACATCCGCATGCAGTCACCCAGTTGCTGGGACGGCAAGAACCTCGACACCCCGGACCACAAGGCGCACATGGCCTACCCGGTGACGAAGCCCGGCAACAACGACAACGTCTGCCCGGCCAGCCACCCGGTCGCGGTCCCGATGGTCGAGTTCAAGATGGCCTTCCCGGTCAGCGGGGACATGTCGCAGGTCAGGCTGGCCAGCGGGTCCGGCCACTCCTTCCACTACGACTTCTTCAACGCGTGGGACGAGCGCACCCTGAAGGCCATGGTCGACCACTGCATCAACGGCGGCCTGCAGTGCGACAACCGCGGCTACGACCAGTTCCACCCGGAGGCCGGCACCGTCCTCGGCTCCGACGGCCGGCTTCCGTAGCCCGCCCCGCTCCCCGCACTCTCCTCCGCACTCTCCGCACTCCCCCCACTCTCCCTCAAGGAGGTCCCTGCATGCTCTCCCGCATGCGCAGCACCGTCACCACCGCCGCCCTGCTCGCGGGCGTCGTCACCTTCGTCCCCGCGGGTCCGGCGCAAGCCGCCGGCAGCGTGGTGAAGGTGACCGGCTCCCAGGGCAACTGGCAGCTGACCGTGAACGGTTCTCCGTACCTCGTCAAGGGCGTCACCTGGGGACCCTCCCCCGCCGACGCCGCGCGCCTGCTCCCCGACGTGAAGTCGCTGGGCGCCAACACCATCCGCACCTGGGGCACGGACGGAAGCAGCGCGCAGCTGTTCGATGCCGCCGCCGCGAACAACATCAAGGTCGTGGCGGGCTTCTGGCTCCAGCCCGGCGGCGGTCCGGGCAGCGGCGGCTGCACGAACTACGTCACGGACACGGCCTACAAGAACAACATGCTGGCCGAGTTCACCAAGTGGGTGCAGGCCTACCGCGACAACCCGGCCGTGCTGATGTGGAACGTCGGCAACGAGTCGGTGCTCGGCCTGCAGAACTGCTACGGCGGCACGGAGCTGGAGAACCAGCGCAACGCGTACACGACGTTCGTGAACGACGTGGCGAAGGCCATCCACCGCCTCGACGCCAACCACCCGGTCACCTCCACCGACGCGTGGGTGGGCGCCTGGACGTACTACAAGCGCAACTCCCCCGACCTGGACCTCTACGCGGTCAACTCCTACAAGGAGGCCTGCGGGATCAGGCAGGCCTGGGAGCAGGGCGGTTACACCAAGCCGTACATCGTCACGGAGACCGGTCCGGCGGGTGAGTGGGAGGTCCCGAACGACGCGAACGGCGTCCCGCTGGAGCCGGGCGACCAGGCGAAGGCCGACGGGTACACCAACGCGTGGAACTGCGTCACGGGCCACCGGGGGGTGGCGCTGGGCGCGACGGTCTTCCACTACGGCACCGAGTACGACTTCGGCGGCCACTGGTTCAACCTGACCCCGGCCGGCGAGCGCCGCAAGATGTACTACGCGGTCAAGCGGGCGTTCGGCGGGAACACGGCCGGCGACAACCTGCCGCCGACCGTCTCCGTGCCCTCGGTGCCCGACCCGGGCGCCGTCCCGGCGGGCAAGGAGGTGACGGTCAGCGCTCCGGCGACCGACCCCGAGGGCGACCAGCTCGCGTACGAGGTGCTCTGGGGCGGCACGTACGTGGACGGCGGCAACGGGCTGGTCTCCGTGCCGTTCACGAACCTGGGCAACGGCACGCTCAAGGCCACCGCCCCGGCCAGGACCGGGGTGTGGAAGCTCTACGTCAAGGTCAAGGACGGCCGGGGCAACGTGGGTGTCGAGCAGCGCTCCGTGAAGGTGGTCCCACCGCCCGTGGCGGGGACGAACGTGGCGCTGAACCGGCCGACGACCTCCTCGACCTTCCAGAACGACGGCTACGGCGGCTGTCCGTGCGGCCCCCAGCTGGCCACGGACGGGAACGACACCACCCGCTGGGCGAGCACGTGGTCCGATCCGCAGTGGCTGCGGGTGGACCTGGGTTCGGTGAAGCAGCTCAAGCACGCGCAGTTGGTGTGGGAGAGCGCGTACGGGAAGGCGTACACGATCCAGGTGTCGGACGACGGCCAGAACTGGCGCACGGCGTACGCCACTTCGAACGGTGACGGCGGCATCGACGACTTCGGCCTCTCCGCCTCGGGCCGGTACGTGCGCCTGGACATGACCCAGCGGGGAACCGGCTACGGCTACTCCCTGTTCCACTTCGGCGTCTACGCCTGATCCTCGGCACGACGCCCCCGCAGACCCCGGGGGGGCCCCCCCCCCCCCCCCCGCCGGGGGCCGGGCGGGGGGGGGGCGGGGGGGGGCCGGCGGGGGGCGCGGGGGGCCCGCCACTACCCACGCCCGGAGACCCCCGGCGGGTG
>NZ_JBSGWY010000004.1:145947-158982 GCF_053609145.1 Streptomyces sp. NPDC054961
CTCTCCCCCCCCCCCCCCCCCCCCCCCCCCCGCCGCGCGCCCCCGCCCCCGCCGGGGGCCCCCCCGCGGTCACGTCTGGGCCGTCTCGTCCGGATCTCGCGAAAGGGGCGACGCTCAGAGCTCGACGACGATCTTCCCCGCGGTATGGCCGGCCTGGCTGAGTGCGAAGGCGGCGGCCAGGTCGGCGAGCGGGAAGGTCTCGGCGACGGTGACGTCGAGCAGTCCCGCGTCGGCGAGCCTGCCCAGCTCGGCGAGGTCTTCGCCGACGGGCCGTACCCACATCCACTGGCCGCCGGCGCCGAGCACGTCGTGGTCGGCGATGGACGCGTGGCGGCCGCCTTCGGCCAGGACCGCCAGGGTGGTGTCGAGGACTCCGCCGACGAAGTCGGCGACGACGGTGACCCCGTCGGGTGCCAGCGCGCGGACCCGGTCGGTGAGGCCCTCGCCGTACTCGACGGGTTCGCAGCCCAGTGCGCGCAGCCGGTCGTGGTTGCGCGGGGAGGCGGTGCCGATGACCCGGGCGCCGAGCGCGCGGGCGATCTGCACGCCGAAGGAGCCGACGCCGCCCGCGGCGCCGTGGATGAGGACGGTGTCGTCCTTGCCGGTCTTCAGGCGGGTGAGCAGCTGGTACGCGGTGAGGCCGGCCAGCGGGAGCCCCGCGGCCTGCTGCCAGTTCAGGGTGACGGGCTTGCGCGCGAGGGCCCGTACGGGCACGGTGACGAACTCGGCGAAGGTCCCGCCGTGCACGTAGTCCTTGCGGGCGTAGGCGACGACCTCGTCGCCGGCCGTGAACTCGGGGGTGTCGATGCCCGCGTACTCGACGGTCCCGGCCACGTCCCAGCCGGGTACGACCGGGTACACGACGTCCATCAGGCCGTCGAGCCCGCCCGCCATGATCTTCCAGTCGACCGGGTTGACGGAGGCGCAGCGGACGCGGACGAGGACCTCGCCGGGGCCGACCTTGGGGACCGGGATCCGGGTTTCGCGGAGCACCTCCGTCCCGCCGTACGTCGTGTACGCCATCGCCCGCATGGTGCCCTCTTCATCCTCGGACATACGTCTCGCCTCTCCGTGTCGGGTGGCCCCCCGCCCATCCCACCACGAAATGCCGCGCCCGCCCGGGGAGGACGGGCGGGCGCGGCGCGGCGGTTCGGCCGGGGCGTGCGGGTGAGGTGTACGCGCGCGGCGTACGGTGCCCGCGCGCGGGAGGGGTGCGCGGTGTGCGGGTGGGACGGTTACAGGGCCCGGTGGGCGGCGATCACGTCCGCGTAGTGCCGGCCGCTGGTCTTGACCGTGCGCGCTTGTGTCGCGTAGTCCACGTGGACCAGACCGAAGCGCTTGTCGTAGCCGTAGGCCCATTCGAAGTTGTCGAGCAGGGACCAGGCGTAGTAGCCGGCCAGCGGCGCGCCGCGGCGGGCGGCGCGGGCGCAGGCGGCCAGGTGGGCCGTCAGGTACGCGGTGCGCTCGGGGTCGTGGACGCTGCCGTCGGGGGCGACGGTGTCGGGGTAGGAGGAGCCGTTCTCGGTGATGAGGATGCGCCGGGCCCCGTACTCCTCGGTGAGGCGCATGATCAGGGTCTCCAGGCCGTCGGCGTCCACCTCCCAGTCCATTCCGGTGCGCGGGACGCCGGGCCGGTCGATCATCCGGGCGTAGGGGGCGACGCCGTGCGGGTCGGCGGTGACGATCTGCGGGAAGTAGTAGTTCAGGCCGGTCCAGTCGAGGGGGGCGGCGATGGTCTCGAGGTCGCCGGGGCGTTCGGGCAGGTCCACGCCGTAGACCTCGCGCATGTCGGCGGGGAAGCCGCGGCCGTGGACGGGGTCGAGCCACCAGCGGTTGACGTGGCCGTCCATCCGCCGGGCGGCGGCCCGGTCGGCGTCGCTGCCGGTGGCGGGTTCGACGGTGGACAGGTTGTTGACGATGCCGATCTGCGCGCCGGGCGCCGCGGCACGGATGGCCTGGACGGTCAGGCCGTGGCCCAGCAGCAGGTGGTAGGAGGCCCGGACGGCGGCGGTGAGGTCGCTGACGCCGGGGGCCATCCGGCCTTCGAGGTGGCCGATCCAGGCGGAACACAGCGGCTCGTTGAGGGTGGCCCACTGGGTGACGCGGTCGCCGAGGCGCTCCGCGACGAGGCCGGCGTACGAGGCGAGGTGCTCGGCGGTGGCCCGCTCGGGCCAGCCGCCCCGGTCCTGGAGCGCCTGGGGGAGGTCCCAGTGGTAGAGGGTGACGGACGGTTCGATGCCCGCGGCGAGCAGTCCGTCGATGAGCCGGTCGTAGAAGTCGAGGCCCTTGTCGTTGACGGGGCCGTCGCCGCCGGGCAGCACGCGCGGCCAGGCGACGGAGAGCCGGTAGGCGTTGGTGCCGAGCTGCCGCATCAGGCCGATGTCGTCCCGCCACCGGTGGTAGTGGTCGCAGGCGGTGTCGCCGTTGTGGCCGCCGTCGATGGCGCCGGGGGTGCGGGTGAAGGTGTCCCAGATGGAGGGTGCGCGGCCGTCCTCGGCCACGGCGCCCTCGATCTGGTAGGCGGAGGTCGCGGTGCCCCAGACGAAGTCGCGGGGCAGGGCGCCGAGGTCGATCGGGGCGGGCGCGGCGGCGGGGCGGGCGGTGCCGGTGCGTGCCGCGTTGAGGCGTTCTGCGGAAAGGGTCATTTGACGGCTCCTGCCGTGAGTCCGGCCACCAAGTACTTCTGCAGCAGCAGGAATCCGGCGACGACGGGGATGCTGACGACGAGCGAGGCGGCCATGATCTGGTTCCAGTAGACGTCGTTCTGCGTGGAGTAGCCCTGCAGTCCGATGGCCAGGGTGCGGGTGGCGTCGTTCGTCATGACGGAGGCGAAGAGGACCTCGCCCCAGGCGGTCATGAAGGCGTAGACGGAGACGGCGACGATGCCGGGTACGGCGGCCGGGATCACCACGCGGAAGAGCGCGCCGAGCGGGCCGCAGCCGTCCACGGTGGCGGCCTCGTCGAGGTCGCGGGGTACCGAGTCGAAGTACCCGATGAGCATCCAGATGGAGAAGGGGAGGGAGAAGGTGAGGTAGGTGAGGATCAGCCCGCCCCGGGATCCGTACAGGGCGATCCCGGTGGTGTTGCCGATGTTCACGAAGATCAGGAACAGCGGGAGCAGGAAGAGGATCCCGGGGAACATCTGGGTGGAGAGCACCGTCACCGTGAACAGACGCTTGCCGCGGAAGCGGTAGCGGCTGACCGCGTACGCCGCGAAGACGGCGATCACGACGGAGCAGGCGGTGGCCGCGCCCGCCACGATGAGGGAGTTCACGAAGTACTTGGCGAGCGGGATCGTGTGCCAGATGTCGATGTAGGGGCGGATCGTCAGTCCGCTGGGGATCCAGCGGAACTGGCCGGCCACGTCCTTGAGGGGTTTGAGGGAGCTGGTGACCATCACGTAGACGGGCACCATGACGAAGACGGCGAGGACGGTGAGGAAGACCGCCCGGATCACCTTGAAAGACGCCGGCGGGTCCAGGGGCGACTTCGCGCGGCCGCGCGGGCGGTGGCGGACGGGATCAGGCATCGGAGTTCCTCCGTCCCCGCGTCGTGAGGACGAGGTAGCCGGCGGTGACCAGCAGGAGGAACAGCAGCAGGAGGACGGACATGGCCGATCCGGTGCCGAAGTTCCAGGTCACGAAGCTGGATTGGTAGATGTGGATGGAGACGAGGTCGGCCGCCTCCGGTGCGGACTTGCCGAACAGCACGAAGGGCGTGCCGAAGTCGTTGAAGGTCCACAGGAACAGCACCAGGATCAGTACCTGGTTGACGGCGCCGACCGAGGGCAGGGTGATCCGGCGGATCTGCTGCCAGATGCCGGCCCCGTCCAGCGCGGCCGCCTCGTAGAGGTCCTTGGGGATGTTCTGGAGCGCCGCCATGACGATGAGGAAGGCGAACGGCCAGCCCTTCCACACGGAGATGATCAGCAGTGCCCAGAAGCTGTTGTCACCCAGCAGCCAGAAGGTGTGGGTGGCGCCGCCGATGCCGAGCTGGTCGTGGAGGACGTGGTTCACCAGGCCGTTGTCCCGCTGGAACATGAACGCCCAGGTGATCACGGCCGCGTAGACGGGGAGCGCGTAGGGGATCAGGAACAGCGCCCGCAGGATGCCGCGGCCGCGGAAGGTCTCCTGCATGAACACGGCGGCGGCGGTGCCGAGGAACCAGCACAGCCCCACCGAGAGGAGGGTGAAACCGATGGTCGTGAAGAAGGAGTGGAGCAGGGCCTCGCCGACGGGTTTGTCGATGTCGACGGCGAGTTCGTAGTTGTCGAAGCCCGTCCAGGGGGCGCTGGACCAGTTCCGGATGAAGAACTGGGTCAGCTGCCGGAAGCTCATCGTGATGCCCATGACCATCGGGATCAGGTGGATGAGCAGTTCGAGGAGGAGGGCGGGCAGGAGCAGGAGGTACGGCAGGGCGGCGCGGCGCATGCGGCCGGGGCGGCGCACGCGTGCGGTCGTGCGCCTGACCCTCCCCGCCGGGGCGACCGGCTTCTCTGCTACGGGTGCGAGGGGTGCGACGGGCATGAACCGGTGCTCACTTCTGCATCTGCTGCTGGGCCTTGGTCAGCCGCGCCTTGACCGACTCGGTGGTCACCGCGCGGCCGGCGGCGGCCTCGGCGAAGAGTTCCTTGACGGCGGTGCCGACGGCGGTCTCGAACTGCGACTCCTCGGGGACCTGCGGGAGCGGTGCGGCGCTGGTGGAGAGCGTGTTGCGCAGCACGGTGAGGTCGGCGTTGGCGAAGGCGGGGTCGCTCTGGGCGGCCTTGACCGGCGGGACGGACCCGTAGGTCTTGTTGAGGAGCTTCTGCTCGTCGTCGCTGGTCATGAACTTCACGAACTTCAGGGCGCCGTCGATGTTGTCGGTGTTCTTGAAGACGGCCATGTTGATGCCGGCGACCATGGAGTTGGTGTTCTTGCCGGTGCCGGGGGTGCCGCCGGCCGGGACCGGTACGGGGGCGACGCCCCAGTCGCCCTCCTTCATCCCCTGGGTCTTGAAACTGCTCGCGGCGCTCTGCCAGAGGACCATGGCCGTCTTGCCGTTGGCGAAGTCCTGGAGCGACTGGTTCTTGTCGTACTCCGCGTTGCCCGGAGCGATGATCTTGTCCTTGGCCATCAGGTCGACGTACTGCTTGACCGCCTCGACGTTCTCCGGGGTGTCGAAGGTGGGCTTGCCGGAGGCGTCGAAGAAGTTCGCGCCGTGCTGCTGGGAGAAGACGAAGGTCTGGTGGATGTTGTTGGAGAGGTTCGAACCCTCGGCGCCGAGCGCCCACTTGCCGTCCTTGGACAGCTTCTGGCCGATGGTGACCATCTCGTCCCAGGTGGCCGGGGGCTTCTCGATGCCCGCCTCCTGGAACATCTTCTTGTTGTAGTAGAGCGCGTACGACATCGAGTACAGCGGGACGGCGGCCGGGTCCTTGCCGACGGCGCCCGCCGAGCCGATGGCCGATTCGACGAAGCGGTCCTTGCCGCCGATGGCCTCGAAGTTCTTGGCGTCCCAGGGCAGCAGGGCCCCGGTGGCCTGGAGGGAGGAGGACCAGGTGTTGCCGATGTTGAGGACGTCCGGGCCCTGCCCGGAGGCGGTGGCCGCGAGGATGCGGTTGAGCAGGTCGGACCAGGGGACGACTTCGAGCTTGACCTTGATGCCGGTCTGCTCTTCGAACTTCTTCAGCTCGGGGCCGAGGGTCGCCTGGTCCGCCGCGATGTCGGGCCCCTGGTTGGAGGCCCAGTAGGTGAGCTCCTTGGGGGCGCTGTTCGACCCGCCCCCGTTGTCCGCGGATCCGCCCCCGCAGGCGGTGGCGGCTGCGAGCATGGAGACGGTGACGGCGGTGACGGCGGCGGCTCGGGTTCTGCGCATGGCGGCTCGGTCCCTTTCGGCAAGGTTCGGAAGAAAGGCCGCGGGACGGCACGAGTACCAGGCCCCAACCGGGTACTCGGCCGCTCTGTTTGATCCAGGCCTTAATTTAGGACGTGAGTTAAGCCTCGTGAAAGGGTCGCGTCAAGGGGTCGCGCAAGGGTATGTTGCGATCGACGTCAGGGCGGAAGGAGCCACATGACCACGGGGCGCAGTGGACGTACGGTGCGGGACCTGCGGAGGGGCAACCGCAGCGCCGTGCTGCAGCGGTTGTACTTCGGCGGGCCGATGAGCCGGCAGGAGCTGGGTCCCGCGACCGGGCTGAGCTCGGGATCCGTCAGCAACGTCGTCGGCGAACTCGTCGCGGACGGGCTGCTGGAGGAGGCCGGCATCGTCGACTCGGACGGCGGCCGCCCGCGAACGCTGCTGCGCGTCGCGCCCGGCAGTGCGCACATGATCGGCATCGACGTCGGCGAAACCCGGGTCAGGGTCGAGCTGTTCGACCTCACCCTCACCGAACTCGCGCGCACCGAGCTGCCGTTGCAGCCCCGCGGCTGCTACGACGTCGGCCCGATCGTCGATCACGTGCGCACCGGGATCGCCACCGTGCTCGCGGAGGCCGGGGTCGGCACGGACCGGCTCCTCGGGGTGGGGATCGGCGTACCGGGCATCGTGGACCGCGACGCCCCGGGCGGCACCGTGGTGCACGGCCAGACCATCGGCTGGGACGCGGTCCCGCTGGAGGCGCTGCTGCGCGCGACGCGGGCCGTGCCCGAGGAGGTCCCGTACATCATCGACAACGGTGCGCGCACGCTCGGCCAGGCGGAGATGTGGTTCGGCGCGGGGCGCGGCGCGCGCGACGCGGTGGTCGTGCTCTTCGGATCCGGCGTCGGCGCGAGCCTGATCACCGACGGCTCCCCGGGCGGCGGCCCCACCGAGGGCGCCCCGCTGGAGTGGGGCCACCTGACGGTCCAGGTCCGGGGCCGGCGCTGCCGGTGCGGGGCGCTGGGGTGCCTGGAGGCGTACACGGGAGCGGAGTCGCTGCTCGTGCGCTGGGCCGAACGGGGCGGGGACCCCGGCGCCGGCGCGGAGGACGAGGAGGACGCGCTGACCGAGCTGCTGGCCGCGGCCCGCGCCGGCGACCGGATCGCCCTGGAGGTCCTCGAGGAGACCGCGGAGTACCTGGGCGCGGGCCTGTCGGACGTGATCAACCTGTTCCATCCCGAGCGGATCCTCATCGGCGGCTGGGCGGGCCTGATGCTCGGCCCGTACATCCTCCCGGCGGTGCGGGAACACGCGACGCGGTACTCCCTGCGCCACCCGGCCGCGCGGGTCACCATCGACATGGGCCAGCTCGGACCCGACGCGGTCACCGTCGGCGCGGCCACCCTCCCCCTGGCGGCCTTCTTCACGACGGGCGGCCGCCGCACGCCACCGGAAACCCCGTCGGAGGCCCCGGGCTGGCAGACGGCCCTGGAGGTCCGCGGGGCGTCGGCCGCGGCGACGCGACAGGGCTAGTGCCGCGTCAGGTCGTCCCCGTCGGATCGCGCCGGCCGGCCCGGCACGATCCGACGGGGACGGCCTCGGGCCCGTCCGGCGGGTGACCGGCGGTGCCGAGCTCCGTCCCGGGGCGTCCTCTTCCGACCGGCGCGCCGGCACGGTGTGCGTGGGCTGTAGGGCACGGCGGCACCAGGGCCGCGTCACGGACGACCTGCGGTCGCGTCTGGACGACGCGCGGCGCGAGCACCGCGCGCGGTACTCCGAGGCGCAGATGCGGGTCCCGGACGATGCGCTCGCCGCCGCTGACGACGTCCACCGCAGGCTCAACGGGATGTACGGGGTCCTCAAGCGTCTCGACGGCGGGATCCCGCCGCGCCGGGAGGGCGAGTCCCTCGAGCAGACGCACACCCACATCATGGGGCTCTGGAAGCAGCTCCAGGAGATGCGCCGCACCATGCGGCGGAGCATCGGCATCCCCGCCCACGGCCTGAGCGATCGAGCCGATGACACGGTCCGTACCGGCACACCGGGTCCGTAAGGGGGGCCATAGGGGGTCGGTAGGGAGCCCGTAGAGGGTCCGTCCGGGCGCCGTGCCGGGCGCGTCGGCGGTCAGGCCGAGTCGCGGATCACGAGTTCCGGAGCGAAGAGGACGCCGGTCGGGTCGGACGTCGCCGCGCCCGTGACGCGGTCCAGGAGGAGCCGGACCATGTCGGACGCCATGTCCTCCACCGGCTGACGGACCGTCGTCAGCCGGGGCCTGGCCGCCACCGCCGCGCCGGAGTCGTCGAAGCCGACCACCGCCACGTCCTCGGGGATCCGGCGGCCGTGCTCGCGCAGCACCAGGCAGGCGCCCTGCGCCATCAGGTCGTTCGCCGCGAACACCCCGTCCAGGTCCGGCCGTTCGGCCAGCAGCACCCGCATCGCGTGCTCGCCCCCGTCCAGCGTGAAGTCCGCCTCGGCCACCGGCACCGCACCGCCCGGCACCGCCTCCACGAAGCCCGCCACCCGCTCCTGGCTCGCCGGCACGTCCGCGGGCCCGCCGATCGCGACGAGGCGGCGGCGCCCCCCGGCGAGGAGGTGCCGCGCGGCCAGCGCACCGCCCTCGCGGTGGCGCAGGTCGACCCAGTCCAGCGGCACCGGCGGCACGGGCCGCGCGAAGAGCACCGCGGGCAGGCCCGCGGCCGCGAGCAGGCCGGGCAGCGGGTCGTGCCCGTCGGTGGTGACGAGCAGCGCGCCGTCGGCGCCGCCCTGGGCGAGGTACGCGAGCACCTGCGCGCGGTCCGCCTCCCCGTCGGCGAACATCAGCACCGGGTGCACCCCGCGCGGCCGAAGCGCCCGTACGACCCCGCTCACCACCCGTCCGAAGAACGGGTCCTGGAACACCCGGTCCGCGGCGGCTCCCGCGCCCGAGACCACCAGCGCGACCGCGCCCGAACGCCGGGTCACGAGCGAACGGGCGGCCCGGTTCGGCACGTATCCGGTCGCCTCGACGGCTCGCTGGACCGTCTGCTGGATGGCCGGGTCCACGTTGCGGACGCCGTTGACCACGCGGGACACCGTGGCCCGGGACACCCCGGCCGCGCGCGCCACGTCCTCCAGGGTCGGGGCCGTTCCCGTACCGGGCCCGGCCCCCGTGCTCGTTCCGTCCATGGCGGCACTGTAGCCGCCGGGGATCAGACCTCGAGCACACCCCGTAGCGGAAGGTCGCCCGCACTGTGACCGGCGAGGACGTCGAAGCGGCCCGGCTCCGTGACCCAGCCCCCGGAGTCCACGGACCAGTACTGCAGGGCGCGCGCGGGGATCCGTACGTACGCCGTCACCCGCTCCCCGGGATCCGCATCGACCGCCGCCCATCCCGCGAGCCAGCGCACGGGACGCTCGACCGCCGAGTCCGGACGGGACAGGTGGAGTTGGACGACCTGGCGGCCGCGCCGGGTGCCGGTGTTGCGCAGGGACACGGGGATCGCGTATCCGCCGCGGTCGCTGGTCACGGCTCCGGGACCGGGACCGGGACCGGGGCCAGGGCCGGGAGCGGGACCGTCGGCGTCACCGCTACCGCTACCGCTACCGCTACGGGTGCCGTCGCCGGCGTCCTGGCCACCGTGGCCGCCGTGGCCCTGTCCGTCGTCGCCCGTCGGCTCGGGTGGGCCGATGCGCTCGAACTCCCAGGTCGTGTAGCCGAGTCCGTGCCCGAACCAGTACGCCGGCTCCGCGCCCGCGCGCAGCCAGGCCCGGTGTCCGATGTGCAGGCCTTCCTCGTACGGGAGCCGGCCGTCGGTGGGGCGCGTGACGTGCACGGGGGCCTGAGCGAGGGTGGCGGGCCAGGTGGTGGGGAGGCGGCCGCCCGGTTCGGTGCGGCCGAGGAGGACATCCGCGAGGGCGTGCCCGGCCTCCTGGCCGGGGAACCAGGTGAGGAGCACCGCGCCGGCGGCTTCGCGCCAGGGCAGTTCGACGGGGCCGCCCGCGTTGACGACGACCACGGTACGGGGGTTCGCGCGGAGGATCGCCGCCACCCACTCGTCCTGCGGCTCCGGCAGTCGGAGGCCGTCGCGGTCGCAGCCCTCGGACTCGCCGCCCTCGGTGGTGCCGACGACCACGACGGCGACGTCCGCGGCCCGGGCCGCGGCCACGGCGGCGGCCAGCGCCTCGGCCGGGTCGGGGACGGGCGGGGCGGCACTGAGGACGGTGGCCCGGCCGGTGCCGGGGGCGAGCGCGCGACGGGCGAGGACCTGGACGGGACGTCCGGCGGTGAGCTGGATCCGGGCCGTGCGCTGGGGCGGGCGGACGTGGATGACGGCCGGATCGTCGGTCTCGGGCGGGAACTCGCCCTCGATCAGGGTCGTTTCGTCCACGGTGAGGCGCAGTGCGCCGAATCCGCCGATCCCGAGGGTCCAGGGACCGGTCACGTCCGGGTGGAGGACGGCGGCGAGTTCGATGGTGTGGGCGCCGGCCGGCAGGGCGGGTTCCAGGACCCGGCCCGAGGGCTGGTGCGCCGAGGCCAGCACCGCGCCGGAGGCGTCGAGCACGCGCAGCCGCACGCCCGGGACGCCGCTCTCGGGGTCGCGTGCGTGCCGCGCGCCCAGCGGCGCCGGCCCGCCGCCGCCCTCCGGCGTGGGGCCGGGTTCGTACACCAGCCGGACCCGGGGCGACAGCGCGTCCCGCAGCCCGTCGAGCGGGCTGACCACCCGGTGCGGGAACACCTCGGAGCTGCCGCCGCCCTGCACGCGGGGGGCGTCGGCGTGCACTCCGATCACGGCGACGCCCGTCAGCCCGCCGGGGTCCAGCGGCAAGACGTCCCGGTTCTCCAGCAGCACGAAGCTCGCGGCGGCCGCGTCGCGCAACTCCCGGCGCAGAGCGAGGGTTCCGGTACGGGTCCCTTCGGACTCGGAACCACCGCGGGCGGCACCGACACCGGCATCAACACCAGCACCGCCGCCGCCGCCGACACCGGCGTCGACCCCGGCGTCGGCAGGGCCCCCCGGAGCGACCCCGGGGCCGTCGAGGACGCCGACCCGGGCGGCGAGGCGCAGCAACCTGCGCACCTTGCGCTCCACCACTCCGGCGGGGACCCGGCCGCTCGCCATCGCCGTCAGCAGCGCCTCGCCCCACGGCCCGCCGGGGCCCGGCATCGCGAGGTCCTGGGCGGCGAGGGCCGAGGCGGCGGTGGAGCGCACGCCGCCCCAGTCGGAGACGACCACCCCGTCGAACCCCCACTCCCCCTTCAGCGGCTCGGCGAGCAGGGAACTCTCGCTCATCGTGGTGCCGTTGACCTTGTTGTACGCCGACATCACGAGCCACACCCCCGCACGGACGGCGGCCTCGAAGGGCGCGAGGTACAGCTCCCGCAGCACCCGCTCGCCGAGCAGCACGTCGAGGGTCAGCCGCTCGGTCTCCGAGTCGTTGGCGACGTAGTGCTTCGCGGTCGCGGCCACCCCCCGTGACTGGATGCCGCGGATGAGGGCAGCCCCCGTACGCCCCGCGAGGAGCGGGTCTTCGGCGAAGCACTCGAAGTGGCGTCCGGCGAGCGGGCTGCGGTGCAGGTTGAGGGCGGGGGCGAGGAGGACGTGGACCCCCTTGCGGCGGGCCTCGTCCCCGAGGAACTCGCCGAGCCGGCGGACTCGTTCCTCGTCCCACAGCGCACCGAGGGCGGTGGGCGAGGGCAGCAGGGCCGAGGTGGAACGTTCGTCCCAGCCGGGCCCGCGCACCCCGGCGGGACCGTCGGAGAAGACCATCTCCCCGAGCCCGACGTCCGGTTCGGGCCGGGTCCGCCAGGTGTCGGCGCCGGTCAGCAGCCGCACCCGCCGTGCGGGATCCAGCTTGTCCGCCAGTCGTTCCGCGTCACCGCCGTACGGGTCCACCTGTCCACCACACCTTCGCGCGCGCCGCCGGGAATCGCCTGACACCGCCCGTAGGATCGGAGAGCGCTCTCCCACGCAGTGTGTGCCGATGATCCCGGCGCACCGGATCCCCTGTCAACGGGTAGCGGGGCAGCCCCCGGAGGCCCTGCGCGGCCACGCACCCCGGCCGGGCTGCGTAAGGTACATCCGTTCATCAGCAAGATCGGCCGGCTCGGCCGGGTCAGGGGAGAGACGTGCGTACGTTGTGGAGGATCGCGGCCGGTGCCGCGCTGGTCATGCTCGGTATAGGTCCGAGCGGGAGCGTCGCCGTGGCCGAGCCGAAGGCGGGAACGAACCTCCAGGTGCTGAGCTGGAACATGTGCGACGTCACCCGCTGGGGCGGCTGCACCGAACGCCAGGTCACCCAGAAGGTCGCGCTGCTGAAGCAGAAGGTCCAGGAGAACTACGTCCAGGCCATGCTCCTGCAGGAGGTCTGCCAGAGCACCCTCAAGGAGCTCACGGCCTCGCTCGGCCCGTCGTGGAGCGTGAACTTCACCCCGTACCACTGGTCGCAGAAGGGCGCGCTGACGGTGAGCCCGTGCGAGACCAAGCCGGGCACGAGCGAACCGAAGGACCCCAACGACGACGTGGGCACGGCCATCGTGGTGGCGGCCGGTCTGTCGGATCCGGTCCAGTACCCCATGGTGCAGCCGAGCACGGGTCTGGTCCCGCCGTTCCAGTGCGCGACCGCCACCTACTTCGAGGTCCGGCTGTGCAACGTGCACAACCCGCGGCGGGAATCCGACGAGGACTTCCCCAAACTGGACTACCGCGACGACTACATGCTCGCCCTCAGGGACGTCGTCGAGGACTACCCCAAGGTCGTGTTCGGCGGCGACTTCAACACCCTTCCGCCCGACTCGGGACCGGCGAACGCCAAGGTGTGGCCCGCCGATCTGTACTCGACGGGCAAGGACGCGGCGGGTCAGGACGCGCCGGGTTACGACGAGTGCAACCAGGTCAAGTTCCCGGGGCCCGTCAAACCGCGGACCGGGGTCGAGACGCACGACACGCACATCAAGCTCGACTACGTCTTCAGCAACCTGGACAGCAGGTGGTGCATCGTGGAGCCGACGGCCGCGGAGGGTGCGAAGAACCTCTCCGACCACCGGTTCCTGATCTACAGCGTGGAGGTCGTCCCCGCAGCCTCGTAGTCCGGGGGGGGGGGGGGGGGGGGCCCCCGCCGCGCCGGCGCGCCCCGCCCCCCCCCCCCCCCCCCCCCCCCCCCCCCCCCCCCCCCCCCCCCCCCCCCCCCCCCCCCCCCCCCCCCCCCCCCCCCCCGCAC
>NZ_JBSGWY010000004.1:158987-170454 GCF_053609145.1 Streptomyces sp. NPDC054961
GCCCCCCGCCGCCCCGGTCGGCCCCCAACACCAACACCCCCAACCTCTAAATTAAAACCCCCGTGGGCGACCCCCCCCCCCCCCGCCGGCCGGGCCCCCCCCCCCCCCCCCCCCTCGCCCGAGGTAGCCCAAGGCCGCCCGAGGTCACCCGAGGTCACAGCCAGACCGTCGCCAGCCAGGCGGTCACCGCCGCGGCGGTCAGGAGCGTGACGTTGAGACCGACCTCGCGGTCACCCCGGCTCAGGTGGACCCTCGTCGCGCCGATCTGCAGGACCACGAAGCCGGTCGCCGCGGCCAGGGCCAACCAGGGCGCGATGCCCGTGAGCGGCGGGAGGACCAGCCCGAGGGCGCCGAGCACCTCGGCCGCTCCGACGGCCCGGACGGCCGGCAGGGGCGTGCTGTCCACCCAGGCCATCATCGGCAGGAGCCGCTCACGGCTCCGGACCACCTTCACCCCGCCCCCGTAGAGGTAGAAGAGGGCCAGCAGGCCGGCGAGAATCCCGTACGCGATGTTCATGCCCCGATTCCACCTCCGGGGCACGGCGGCCGTCCAAGACCTGTTGGGCGAGGCCGATACCGTACGGGTATCGTCGCCGCATGGAGCTACGGACGCTGCGCTATTTCGTGGCGGTCGCCGAGGAACTCCACTTCGGCCGGGCCGCCTCTCGGCTGCACATGAGCCAGCCGCCGCTGAGCAGGGCGGTCAAACAGCTGGAGACCGAGCTCGGGGCCGCGCTGTTCGACCGGTCGCCCTCCGGTGTCGCACTCACCGCGGTGGGGTCGGTGCTGCTCGACGAGGCGCGTGCGCTGCTCGGCCGGGCCGACCTGGTCCGCGTGCGCGTGGCGGCCGCGGCCGGCGCGGCGACCCTCACCGTCGGTCTCCTGGGCGACAGTTCCGACGCGGGCGTGACCCGGCTGGCCGACCTCTTCCGCAGTCGGCACCCGCGCGTCGACGTGCGCATCCGCGAGACCGGTCTGACCGACCCGACCTGCGGGCTGCGCGCCGGACTGGTCGATGTCGCCCTGACGCGCGGCCCGTTCGACGAGACGGGCCTGACCGTGCACGCGCTGCGCTCCGACCCGGTGGGAGCGTTGCTGCGGGCGGACGATCCGCTGGCCGGCCGCGAAAGCCTGAAGCTGGCCGACCTGGCCGACCGCCGCTGGTTCCTCTTCCCGGAGGGCACGGACCGGGGCTGGCAGGCGTACTGGAACGGCGGGGAACCCCGCGAGGGCCCGGTGGTGCGCGCCGTCCAGGAATGCCGTCAGGCGGTCCTCTGGAACGGCACGGTCGGCATGACCCTCCTGGACCACGAGCCCGGGGAGGGGCTCACCGTCGTTCCGCTGGTCGACATGCCGCCGAGCCGCATGGTCGTGGCCTGGCAGCAGGGCGGCACCACCCCCCTCCTGCGCTCCTTCGTCCAGATCGCGACGGCCGTCCTGCACGCGTGAGCGGCACACCGAGGGCACCGGCGACACCGACGGAACCGCGGGCACCCGCCGTCGTCACCCGTGGCCATGCCCGTGCCCGCCGGCGTCGCCCGTGGCCGTGCCCGTGGCCGCCGGCGTCGCCCGTGGCCGTGCCCGTGGCCGCGGGCATCCGGCCGGGGCCGGCCGGATGCCCGGTCGTGCGCTCACTCGTACTCCGTGCCGCCCTTGCGCGTCAGGTAGGCGGGGCTGACCGCCTTCGCGATGGCCCGCCCGCCGACGACCGGGCTGTAGCGTTCCACCGCCGGGCGGATGACGACGCCCTCGCGCAGGTGCAGGGAGCGCCCGGACACGGTTTCCCGTCCGCTCGCCCATTCCAGCACCGTGTCGAGGTCGTATAGACCCTCGAACAGGCGTGGTACCAAGGGGAGTTCACCGTCGGTGAAGACTTCGGCCGGGTCCAGCCAGCGCACGAGACCGTCGATCTCGGCGGACACGTCGAAGACGGCGTACCCGGGCGCCTCGCCGGCCGTCCGCACGTCGACTCCGTACGCCAGGTCCTGGACACCCTTGCCGTACACCTCGCCGAACACGCCGACCCTGGTCGCCCCGAGCCGCGCCGCCAGCCGGGCGGCGGCCTCGGGCACGCCGTGGCCGCGTACGGCACGCCAGTAGACGTTGCGCTCGTCCTCTTTGAGCGCCAGCCCTTTCGATCCGAACCCCTTGGAGGAGACCAGTACCCGGCCGTCCTGCGCGAGGTACGTCAACAGGCAGGCGGTGCCGTGCAGTTTCTCGGTGAGGACGACCGGCTCGCCGGGCTCCAGGATGCCCGGGTACCGCTGGAGGTTCTCGATGTCCACCCACGGCAGCAACTCGGCGGCGGCCTCGACGTCGCCGTCCATGGTCGTCGGCACGGGCGGGACCCATTTGGTGATGCCGAGCAACTCGGCGAAGTCCACGCCCTCTTCGGCCGCACGGGCGAGATCGAGGCCGGCCACGGCGCTCGGCCGGCAGACGAGGCCCTGGGACAGCTCACCGCGCAGCCGGACGGCCTTGACCCGGTTCGCCTCACCGCCCGCGAGGCGTCCGGTCAGCCCGAGCTCCTCGATCAAGGCGGCCGGGAGTACGGCCTGTTCGGGTATGTAGAGCGCGTGATCGCCCGTGCGATAGGCGCCCTTGGCGACCACGGCCCGGTAGAGGCCCACCTGCGCCAGCTCCAACGCGTCGGCGTTCGGGTGGGGATGGACGGTGAGCTCTTCGGCGGTGACCCGCAAGGTCGACATGGTGCGCTCCTCGGAGTGTGGGACATCGGAGTGTCTGGGTGGCGGTGGGTATCGGCGAGTGTTGCGGGTGCCGTTGGGTTCCGGTGGGTGTCGGAATGCCACAGACCGGGACGGCTTCCGGTAGCGGCAGCAGCCACTCTGCGGCGGGCCATTTCCGCTGGTCCATCAGATTTCCCGCTGCTAGCCTGCGGCCTCCCGCCGGGCCGGGTGAGCAGGACGCGGCGGCCGCCTACGGGAGCGTGCGGACCCCGCCACCGTGGACACCCGCGTGCCCGGCGATCATAGGCTCGGGCACGACAGAGGTACCGCGTCACACAGGAGGCTCGTATGTCACGTCGTCCGGTCACCGTCGTCACCGGAGGGAGCCGCGGGATCGGCGCCGCCACGTGCGTGCGGCTCGCCGCCGATGGGCACGACGTGGTTCTCGGCTACCTCCACGACGACACGGCGGCCGAGGGCACCGCCGTGCGCGTACGGGCGGCCGGCGCCCGGTGCGTGACCGTCCGCGGGGACACCTCCGAGGAGTACGCCGTCGAGCGTCTCTTCGACATCGCCGGGGCCGAGTTCGGCGCCGTGGACGGCCTGGTCAACAACGCGGGGGTGACCGGCGCCCCGGGGCGGCTCTCCGACACCCGGATCGAGGACCTGCGCCGCGTGGTGGACGTGAACCTCTTCGGTTACCTGCTCTGCTGCCGTCGGGCCGCCCGGGACATGGCCGCGTCCGGCGGCGGAGCGATCGTCAACGTCTCCTCCGCTGCCGCCACCCTTGGGAGCCCCGGCCGCTACGTCCACTACGCCGCGACCAAGGCCGCGACCGACACCCTGACCCTGGGGCTGGCCAAGGAGCTCGGCCCGGACGGGATCCGGGTCAACGCGGTGGCGCCGGGCATCATCGAGACCGATATGCACGCCGCCATGGGAGACCCGGACCGCCCGGCGCTCGAGGCCGCCGAGATCCCGCTCCGGCGGGCCGGGCAGCCCGAGGAAGTGGCCGCGGCCATCGCCTGGCTGCTGTCCCCGGACGCCGCCTACACGACCGGGACCGTCCTGCGGGTTTCCGGCGGGCGCTGAGCGAGGGCCTGACGGCCCGTCTGCGGCTGGTCCGGGCCGGACCCGGTCCGGTCTGGGTCCGGTCCGGGCCAGGTCCGGCCCGGGTCCGTCCGGCACCGGGCCGGGCCTCCTCCGGGCCGTCCCGTGGCCTCAGCCGCCGCTCCCGAAGGCGGCCCGGGTGGCCGGACCGTAGACGCCCGGCGGGTCGCCCTTGATGCTCCGGTCCTGCTGGAGCTGGGTGACACCGCGCCGGGTCTGCTCGTCGTAGACCCCGGTGAGGGAGACGTACGTGAACCCCTGCCCGTAGAGCCGTTCCTGCAGGGCGCGCACCTCGGGCCCACGGTCCCCCGGGCGCAGGGTTCCGGAGCCGTCCGACGACGGCTGCGGCCCGCCGGACGGGGCGGACGACTTGGCGTTCCGGCCCGCGCCCGACGGCGTACCGGAAGCGGGCGGGGCGGTCGTGGCCTGCGCCGACGCCGTCCCGGCCGACCGGGTCGACGCTGCCGAACCCGCGCTCGGCGTCGGCTCCTCGCCCGCCCCCGGGCTGCGCGCCGGGAGCACGGGCACGGACAGGCCGGGCGGGGCCACGGCGCGCGGTGGCTCCTCGTCCGGCTCGTGCAGCAGCCACGCCAGCACTCCCGCGGCGCTCAGCGCGAGCAGGGCGAGCGCCACGAACGGGAGCCGGCTGCCGCCCTCTGCGCGCCGGCCGCCACCGGACCGGGGCCCTGACGGGGACCCGGACGGTGACCCGGTCGGGACGGCGGAGGCGGACGCGAACGCCGGTGCGGCCCGCGGCAGGAGCGGAGGCGGGGCCGGGGCCGGAGGCTCGGATCCGGCGGAAGGGGTCGCGAGCTGGGCCGCCACGGAGACCGGACCGGTCTGCGGCCAGGCGAGCGCCGTCGGCCCTTCCGGCTGGACGGAGGGGGCGACGTAGGGGCGTACGAGCAGCCGGTCGTCGGGCACGGTGCCGCTCTCATCGAGGTCAGGGGACATGGTTGTCTCCCGGCGGGTACGGGACCGGCACGGCGGCCCCCGCCCGGCCGGTCAGGCCCTGCGCCGCCGGGCGACCGGCACCGTACCGCTACCGGCGGCCGGCACGAGGCCACCGCCGCCCGCCGACGGCACGGTCAGGGCGGCGCCGGTCGGGCCGCCGCCGGTCAGGGCTGCGGAGGCCGCGGGCGCCGTGGGTGCCGCGGCGAGGGCCCCGTAGGCGGTCGGGGCGAGGGAACCGCCGCTCACGGCCGAGGCGGGTGAAGGGCGGACGGATATGAACATGTGGGACATCTCCGAAGTGCGGGCCATGCGGTGGCGCTTGCCGCCGACGGTGCGGACCGTGACGCGGTCCGCGATCCGGGCGGCGGTGCTCGACGGGCGCACTCTTTCCCCCGGGGATGCCCCAGGTCAAGCCGGATGTCCGATGCATCCCATCCGTCCGGTGCGCAGGCGACGTCTTGGGCGAAACCCTTTCAGGGAGGGCCGATCCGCGGCCGGATCGCGCTGCGGACCGTCCGCATAGCGGACGCCCCCCGCGCGGCCGGCGCTCCGGCGATGGCCGCGAGGCGAAGGGGCCTGCCAGCGGCCGGCCAGACCACCCTGGACCCCGGCCCCGGCGGTGACGCCGGGGCGGCCCGGTCCCGGGGGGCCGGCGGTCGGGGCGGCGGGCGGGGCGGCGGGGCGGGCCGTGGGGCCGCCGCCCCGGCGGGGCCGGGGCGCGGGGGGGGGGGGCCCGCGGCCCCCCCCCCCCCCCCGCCCCCCCCCGCGCGGGGGGGGGCGGGCGCCCCCGCCCTCACCCGGAGCCCCTCCGAACGCGCCTGCGTACGGGCCTCCGTGCACGCCTTTGCGCCCGCCTCCCCGCCGGCCCCGTACGCGCCTCCGTACGCGCCGATGAGCGCGGCCGCGTCGACACCTGGGCCTCTGCCCGGGCGCGCCCACGGGCCCGGTCCCCGGCGGCCGGCGATCGGCGGCCGGCGGCGTGGCCGGGCAGTCCCACCCGGTCACGGCGCCGGGCCGTCGGGAAGGCCCGCCCGCGAGCCGGCACGGCAGCGCGGCGGGCCGGGGGTCGTGCCTCCCCCGGCATCCGCGACGCCGTTCCCGTCCCGGACCCGTCCCGAATCCTCCGTCCGGTCCACCCCCGTCCACACACGCGCCCTCCCGGACCGGTGAAACCTCCCGGCGCGGCGGAAACGATCGCAGCGGCCTTGCCGAATCGGTTCGGCAGCGCCCGCGGAGCGTCCGCCACCCGCGCCGGGTCCACCCCCGATTCCGCATTCCCTCACCCGCACGCGTGACAGCGAAGTCCGGCCGGGGCGGCCGTGCGGCATGGTGGTCCGATGCAGTTACGCCGGGTCCTGCCCCTCTCCCTCCTCGCCATCCTCGCGAGCGCCGGCTGCGTGTCGTGCGTGTCGGTCGGCCCGCAGGTCTCCGACGTGCCCGCGCGCGGGTACGTACCGCCTGCCGGCGCGCCCGACACCTCCGACGCGGCCGACGCCGCCGATGCCCACGGGCTGCCCCTCGGCGCGCTCCCCGCCGGACCCTCGGCGCCGGCGCCGGACGCTGCCGGCGCGCGGCCGGGGACAGGGGCAGGAGCGGGGACAGGAGCGGGGGCGGGGCAGGAGCAGGCCCGCCGCCCCGTTGCGCCACCCCGGGCGGCGGCCGCCGAGCGCCACACCAAACCCGCCTCTCAGCGCCGCGCGCACCCGCCCAAGGCCGCGTCCGCCCCTTCCGGTCGGCGGCCGGCCGCGCCGGCCCGCCTGGACGAGTTGTGCGCGGTGGCCGACGGTTCCGTACCGCCGTCCATCGTGGATCTGTGCCTGCGTCAATACGGCCGCTGAGCTGCTGGAACACCCGCATATTCTGGTCGGGCTTGACCCTCACACCGTGTCAGGGCCTCCACTGGAAGGCGTCATGTTCACCATCGGAGACTTCGCCAAGCACGGCCGGGTGTCGGTCCGCATGCTGCGTCACTACGACGCCCTCGGACTGCTCCGCCCGGCCCGTGTCGACCCCGCCAGCGGCTACCGCTACTACGAGGCCGGGCAGCTCGCCCGCCTCAACCGTGTCATCGCGCTCAAGGAGCTCGGCTTCAGCCTGGACCAGGTGGGGTCGATACTCGACGAGCTCGTGGGCTCGGAGGAACTGCGCGGCATGCTGCGGCTGCGGCGGTCGGAGCTGGAGTCGGCCATGGCCGCCGCGGCGGCCCGGCTGACCCAGGTCGAGACGAGGCTCCGGATCATCGAGAGCGAGGGAACCATGTCTTCCGTCGACATCGTCGTGAAGAGCCTTCCGCCCGTACGGCTCGCCGAACTGAGCGGGATCGCGGGCAGTTACCAGCCGCAGGACATCACGCCGGTCATCGGACCGCTGTACGAAGCGCTGTGCCGCCGCATCGAGGCCGCCGGTGTGACGCCGACCGCTCCGGGCCTCGCGTACTACGAGGACGCCGGGGACCCGGCGCGCCCGGGTGCCGTCCTGGTCCACGCCGGGCTGCCGGTGGCCGAATCGGTGCGGGCCGAGGACCTCGGGGGCGGCGTCCGGATCGTCGTGCTGCCCGCCGTCGAGCGGGCCGCGACGGTCGTGCACCGGGGTTCGATGGACTCCGTCCTGCTGACGGCGCAGGCACTGGCCCAGTGGATCGACGCGAACGGGGAACGCTCCAGCGGGTACGCCCGCGAGCTGGCCCTGGCCTGCCCGGAGGACCGCGACGAGTGGGTCACCGAGCTCCAGGAACCGCTCGGCGTCTGACCGTCCGGCCCCTGGGGCCCGCGGTCCGCCGCCCCCGGCCCTCGACGGAACGCGTCCCCTGACGACGGCCCCGACGGGGCTGCGGCCGCGGTCCTATGATCCGCTGATGCAGCGCGTACTCGTGGTCGGCATCAGCGGCGCCGGGAAGTCCACCCTGGCCCGGCACCTGGCACGGCGGCTCGGGCTGCCGTACCACGAGATGGACGCCCTCCACTTCACCGGTCCGGGATGGTCCGTCAGCCCGTCCTACGCCGCGGACGCGGCCCGGATCGCGGAGGGCGAGCGGTGGATCCTCGACTCCTCCGGGCCCGAGGCCGTCCGCGATCTGCTGTGGCGGCGGGCCGACACCGTGGTGTGGCTGGACCACCCGCGCCGCGTCGTCATGCGGCGGGTCCTGCTGCGCTCGCTGCGCCGCAGCCTGTCGCGGGAGCCGCTCTTCGGCGGCAACCGGGAGCGGTGGCGCGAGTGGCTGCGCGCCGACCATCCCGCGTGGTGGGCCTGGTCGCGCTACGGGTCCCGTCGCGCGGAGTTGGGGCGGCGGGCCGCAGACCCGCTCTTCGCCCCGATGCGGGTGGTCCGGCTACGGTCCCCGGGTGCCGCCGACGCCTGGCTGCGGGCTCAGCTGCCGGCCGGGCGGCGGCCGCGGACGTAGGCGCAGCCCCGCACCGTGCGGCGGACCGTGCCCCGGCGGGCCGTACGCAGTCGCCGCATCGTGGCGTGGCCGCGTCGGCGCCATTCCGCCGGGGGCAGCCCGGCGCGCTGGCCGCCGCCCGCGATGAGGGCGTTGACAGGGGCGTGCGGATCGGCGGCGAGCCCCTTGGCCAACAGGACGCCGACCACGAGCGGAACCAGGGCCACGGCCAGCGCCGCACCCGCGGTGGTCACGTGCTGCTGCACGCGCGGGCGGTTCGCGGGCCGCTGGGCGGCGGTGGCTGCGTCGGCGAGGACGGCGTCGGAAGGCATGACCCCATCTGATCAGCGGGAGCGCCGCGGGGAATCGGGGCGGATACTCAGGCCGTTGGGTGTGACGTACTCAGACGTGGACCATGGGCCACGGGCTACGGGCCGCGGGTGGACAGGCCGACGGAGCGGTGGACCGGTGGACCGGTGGACCGGTGCCTGGTGCACCGGCGGAGCGGCGCACCGGTGGGCCGGCGGACCGGCGGACCGGCGCGCCGGACGAGGGGCAGGCACGATGGACGAGGGGGCAGGTGCGGTGGCCACACCCGGGCAGGGATTCGAACCGGCGAGCGGGGACGGCCCGCCGCCTCCCGAAGCCGGACGGGCTGCGCAGCTCCGTACCGCGTACGAGGGCCTGTTGCAGATCCGCCGCCTGGTCAACGGACCGGCCGGGACCGCGGTGCCGGCTCCCTGGGAGCTGCGCCTGATGACGCGCGCGGTGGCCCTCGTGCTGGAGGCGTCGGGTCTTCCCGCGTCGGCGCAGGACGCGCAGGGGCTGCGCATCCGGACCGGCTACCGGCTGGCCGCGTCCGCGGACGGGCGGGTGGAGGTGACCTGGCTGGGGCCGCCGGGCGGCGGCGCGGCGGAGGAGGAGCAGGAACGCCTGACGGCCTGCGCGGCGGCGCTGGAACCGCTCGGCTGGGTCTGCCTCCTGTACCGCGGCCCGCGCCGCCGGCGCTTCCTCGAGGTCGAACCCCCGGTGGCCTCATGAGGGCCGGGCCCTCGGAAAACGCGATGCCCCCGACGGTGACGCCTGGGCACACTGACCCGATGGGCATGCTCGACACACAGGCGGACCGCGTCCGCGAGGGCGCGACGGTGGAGTTCCGCCCCACCGGCACGTCGATGGTCCCGCTCGTCCTCAGCCGCCAACGGGTCCGTGTCGCACCGGTCGTCCCCGCCCTGCTGGAGGCCGGGGACATCGTCCTGGCCCGGGTCTCGGGCACGGTGTACCTGCACCTGGTGACGGCGGTGGACGTCCCGCGCCGCCGGGTCCAGATCTCGAACAACCGCGGCCACGTCAACGGCTGGACGAGCCACGACCGCGTCTTCGGCATCTGCCTGACGGTGGACGACGTCCCCCGCCCCGGCGCGGCCGCCAAGGTCCGCGAGGACCCGGCGGGCGTCTAAGTCTCTTCTTTCGGATCTTGTCGGCCGGGCCCGCGGGGTCCGTCCGCTCAGCCGTACCGCTCAGCCGTACCGCTCGGCCAGCGCCGCTACCGTCGCCGCGAGGGCCCGGCGCAGCTCGGGCGGCCCGAGCACCTCGCACTCCGTGCCGAGGCGGAGCAGGTCGCCGACGGCCACGGACTCGAACTCGACGGCGAGTTCGGCCCGTACCCAGCCGTCCGCGTCGGGCGGCCCCGCGGTGGCCAGGGCGCGGGCACCCGCCGCCCCGAACTGCATCGGCAGCAGGCGCAGGGCGCGCGGGGAGAGACGTACGACGGCGGTCTGCCGGTACCGGGCCGCGTCCATCCGGCCGGTGGACTCCTGCCAGTAGGCGGCGAGATCGAACCCCTCGGGCCGTTCGAACCCATCGGAGAGGGCGTCGACCTCGAGGAACCGGCCGACCCGGTAGGTCCGCACCACGCCTGCGGCGGACCCGGCGGACTCCGCGGATCCGGCGGACCCTGACGACCCGGCGGACTCCCCTGATGCGGCAGGCCCAACGGACCCAACGTTCCCAACGGATCCAACGGACCCAACGGGCCCGGCGGGCCCGGCGGGCCCGGCGGATCGAGCGGTCCGGGCCACGAGGTACCAGATGCCGCCCTTGAGGACGAGACCGAGCGGCCACAGCTCGCGCCGCACCGGGCCGCCCCAGCGGCGGTAGTCGGCCCGCAGGATCCGCTGGTCCCACACCGCCTGGGCGATCCGCGCGAGGTACGGGACGGGGTCGGCGTCGCGGAACCAGGCGGTGGCATCGAGGTGGAAGCACTGCTGGAGCTGCCGGGCCCGGGCGGCGAGGTCTGCGGGCAGGGCGGCCTGAAGCTTCAGCTGGGCCGCGGCGAGGTCGGCGCCGAGGCCGAGGTCCTGGGCGGGGCCGGGGACCCCGGCGAGGAAGAGGGAACCGGCCTGGGCGTCGGTCAGTCCGGTGAGGCGCGTGCGGTAGCCGTCCATGAGCCGGAAGCCGCCGGCCGGTCCCCGGTCGGCGTGTACGGGTACGCCGCAGGCGCCGAGCGCCTCGACGTCGCGGTAGACGGTACGGACGGAGACCTCCAGCTCGGCGGCGAGCTCGGGGGCGGTCATCCGCCCGCGGTTCTGGAGGAGCAGCAGGAGGGAGAGGACCCGGTCGGCGCGCATGGGAGCGATTGTCCGGCATACCTGACAGGAGGTGTCAGGTATGCCGGACAGGCTGTTGCCGTCCGCGAGCGGGCCGGTCCTCGGGACCGCCCGCGCCTCGGACGATCACGCCCACCACCCGCACGGCCCGCAAGGTCCGCACCTCCTCTGGAGCCCCCATGCCCACGCCCGACTCCACCCCCGCCGCCGGCCGGTTCACGTTCAAGAACTGGGAGGAGCACCCGGTCGGCCCGGTGGACGCCTTCCCCCGCCTGGCCCGCGCGACGGTCACGAACGCCTTCACCGGGACCGTCACCGCCCCCGAGACGACCTGTGCCTACACGATCTCCTACACGGGGGACAACGTCGGCACCTACGCCGGCATGGAGCTGGTCTCCGGCACCGTCGACGGCCGCAAGGGCACCTTCGTCCTGAAGGAGGAGGGCAGTTTCGACGTGACCGGCACCCGTTGCCACTTCTCGGTCGTCCCCGGATCGGCGACGGCGGACCTGACCGGTCTCGCCGGCTCGGGCTCCTTCGTCTACCGTCACGGCGACACCTCGGTGGACTACGCCTTCACCTACGAGCTCCCGTAGCCGCGCGGGCCGCGGCACGCGAAGGGGGGGGGGGGGGGGCGCCCCCCCCCCGCCCCCCCCCCCCCCCCCCCCCCCGCGCGCGCGCGCGCGCGGAGAGCGGCAGAGGGCCCCCCGGCCCCGGCGCGCGGGGCT
>NZ_JBSGWY010000004.1:170464-183245 GCF_053609145.1 Streptomyces sp. NPDC054961
TCTCCTCGTGTGTACACCCCCAACCCCCCACCCCGCCCCCCCCGGCGCGGGGGCGCGCGGGGGGGGGGGGGCGCGCCCCCCACCGCGGCCCGCGCCCCTCCCGTTCACCCTCAGCCGTCGGCTACGGCGCGCCGAAGGTCAGCGTCAGCCGCGGCGTCCCCTCGTTGGCCTGGGCCTCCGAGGACCACAGCCACAGTGCGTCCGTGCCCGCGCTGGTCAGCGCCAGGCCGTACGCACTGCCCAGGGCCCCCGCGACGGCGGCCGTGTCCAGCCCGGTGGTGTGGACCGCCGAACCGTCCGGCACGCCCGCGAAACCACCGAGCGCCGGCCCGCCGAGCGCCGGGCGACCGGTGTACGTGGTCCCGGACTCGGTCCACGGGCCGGTGACGGGAACCACCGAGACCGAGTCCGTCGTACCGGCTCCGCCCATGGTGCTGGTCTTCACGCTGAGCGTGGCCGATTTGAGCACCGTGCCCGCCGGCGCCGCCGGCAGGTTGAAGCGCAGGTAGCTCGCGTAGAACGAGGTACCGCGCACCGCGAGCGAGCTGGAGCCCCCGTAATTGGTGTCCGGGGCGCCCGCGTTGGCGTAGGTGTCCTCCGCGGCCGTGACCTGGACCACCGAGTCGGCCGGGGCGGTGGCCAGGGCGTAGTGGTTCTGCACCTGGGCCGCGCTCAGGACGTTCGGGTAGACGGCGGTCTCGTCGAGCCGTCCCGCCCAGAAGTCGCTGGCCGGGCGGTCCGGCCAGCCGTTGAGGTTGTCGCCGCCGACGTGCCAGTAGCCGGCGTAGTTCTCGTGCGTGGTGACGTTGAGCGTGCCCTTCTGGACGCCGTCCACGTACAGGACCAGGCCGCCGGGCCCCTGGGTCCCGACGACGTGGTGCCACTGGTTGTCGTTGTAGGAGCCGGCGGTCGTGACCGTGCGGGTCGCGCCGGTGTAGACCCCGTAGACCAGCCGGCCGTCATTGGTCATGTAGAGGTGCTTGTCGTACTGGTTGCTCGTGCGCGCCTGGTTGTTGCCGAATCCGAGGAGCTTGCCGCCCCGGGTCGTGTCCGTCTTGAACCAGGTCTCGATGCTGTACGCGGCGCCGACCGTCTGGCGGCCGTCCCCGTACACCTGGGTGTCCGTGCCGTTCAGGCCGATCGCCGTGCTCGCGCCGGAGACCGCGCCGGGCGTCTGCCGCAGGGCGGGGGCGTTCAGGTGCACGCCGCTCTGGTTTCCGCCGTCGGAGGAGTCCGCGACGAAGGGCAGCGCCGCCTCGTCGTAGCGCCAGAACAGCTGGGCGCCGTCGGCGCGGACCGCGTTCGGGTAGGCGTCGACCGAGGTCGGCACCGTCACGCTCGCGGTCGCCGAGAGCGCGCTGGCGTTGCCGGCCGCGTCGGTCGCCGTCACCCGGTAGGTGTAGGTCTGGCCCGCCACCACGGTGGTGTCGGTCCACGAGGCCTGCGGGCGGCGGAAGAACAGCGAGTCGGCGTCGACCGTCGCGATCGGCGCGGCGGCGCCGTTGCGGTAGACCTTGTACGTGAGTCTGCTGTCGTCCAGGTCGAGGCTGGTGCGCCAGCGCACCTGCGCCTCGCCCGCCTTGAAGCTCACGGCACTGGCCACCGGGACCGTGGGCGCGCCCGTGTCCCCGGTGGACGCGAAGCGCGTGAGGCTCTGCTGGGCCGATCCGTTGACGGTGGTGAACTCTCCACCGACCCAGAGGTAGGAGACGCCGGCCTTGGAGCCGACGGTCATCACGCGCGGGCCGATGCCCTCGCCGACGCCGTCGTTGGTGTCGGGCGCCCAGCCCAGCTTGTTGGTTCCGCTGGTCGGTTCGGCGAGCAGGTGGTGGCGCTGGCCGTCCGGGTACTCGCCGACGCTGGAGCAGTCGTGCGCGTGCGAGGCGCTGTAGAGCACGTTCTGGTACGGGAGCACGGCCTGGGTGGCGCCGAGGCAGGTGTCGCGCCAACGCTGTCCGAAGTCACTGAGGTTGAGGGCGATGCGGCCGTCGAAGACGCCGCCTCCCGTCCCCTCGTTGCCGGTGTAGAAGCCCGTCGCGTCGACGGCCACGTCCTTGACCACCGAGTTGGTCTCGATGAAGCCCGGGTAGGACTTGGTGAGGGCGCCGCTCGTCGCGTCCACGACGGCGAGGGCGTGGCTGGCCGTGCCGCCCACGGTGAAGAAGTCGCCGCCCAGGATCACGTGTGCGCCGTCCGGGGTGACCTCGACGGCGCGGCCCGGCTCGTCGGCGTTGGCGGTGAAGGGCTTCAGCGCGCCGTCGGTGGCGTCCACGGCGGCGAAGCGCTCGCGCTGCTGGCCCGCGACGGTGAGGAAGTCCCCGCCCGCGTAGACCGTGTCGTCGGTGACGGCGAGGGCCCGGACGGTGGCCGCGAAGGCCGGGCGGAAGCCGGTCTTCACGGTGCAGGTCGCCACGTCGATGGCGGCGAGGCTGGAGACCGGCGTGCCGTTGACGGCGCCGAAGTAGCCGCCCGCGTACAGGGTCTGCTTGTCCGGCGAGAGGGTGAGGGCGCGGACGGTGGCGGTGCCGGAGCCCACGGTGAAGGACAGCTTGCAGGAGGTCGGGGCACCGGTCGCGGCGTCGAGCGTCGCGAAGTTCACCGCCGGCTGTTCGCTGCCGGCGCCGCCCTCGGGCGGGCGCACGGCGGAGAAGGTGCCGCCGACGAAGACCTGGCCGCCCGCCTCGGCGAGGGCCCAGACGATGCCGTTGGGCTGCCACGTGGACAGCGCGTCGGCCGTGAAGGCCACCGGCGGAGTGATGGCCGCCGCCTCTTGGACGAGGCCGAGGCCTAGGGCCGTGCCGGTGCCGGCCAGGGACAGGGCGAGAGCGGCCGCCAGCCCTCTGGATCTACGCATGAACCCCCCAGTTCGATGGTGCGGTACGTGTACGCGAGTGCGGTGTGGCCGAAAACAGGCGTACGGCTGTCTATGACTCGACCACGGGCGCACCTTAGGGGGAATCTTCGTTCCGTTCATCCCTCTTGACGCATCGGATGCCAAATTGCTCCGTCCCCGGCGGCGGCACACGGCCCGGGGCCTGCGGCGACCGTGCGGCGGCCGGCCGGCGTCCCGCCCCGCGGGACCGGTCTCGCGATTGCCGCCCCACTCGGGGCCGCACCCCTCTACCGTGCCCCTGTGGGGACGACCGGAGAGCGGAGCGGGATGGACGACGAAGACGAAGATCTGCGGCTGGCGAGGATCACCCCGGAGATCTCCCGTCGCACCCTGGCCCTGCTCCGCGGCCTCGCCGGGCTCGAGCCTCCGGAGCAGGTGCCCGAGGAGGCGATGATCACCGCTGACGAGATCCACGCCGAGTTCGGCACCGACGGGCTCCGCGTGCTCGCGATGACCCTGGCGTCCTGGGCGACGGCGCAGATCGAGAACGTCGCCGAGCTCAGCAGGCGCAGCCACGAGGCCGTCCTCGACACGATGGAGCTCGCCTGCCTGGAGGCCGACGCGGAGGACTGAGGGGCCGGCGAGAGCACCCCGGAGCCCGCCGAAGCCCCCCAGGGGCCCTCAGGACGCCCCCAAGGTGTCCAGGGGGCACCCCCCGGGGCCCGGCAGGGCGGTGCGGGGGCTCGTGACGGGTCCCCCCGCACCGCTCCGACCTCGGGCCATGGCGCCCGCACCGGCCCGAAGGGGCGGTGCCGCGGGAAATCGGCACATCCTCCCCCTACCGAAACCTCGGATTCGGCCCGTCGTCGGCGACACTGGGATCGGGGGGTCCCGATCGGAGGCCGTCGTGAGCACACCTTCCCCCATCCGGATCGCTGCCGTCCTGTCCACCGAACATCGTGGACTCCTGATGTCCCACGCCCGTGAGGTCAACATCCGCGAGGGTGCGCGGATCTTCGACGAAGGCACCCGGGCGGATTCCTTCTGGATCGTGCGCTCCGGCACGGTGACCCTCCAGATCCCGGGATCCGGGCGTCGGCCGACTCCCATCGAGAGCCTGGGCCCGGGTGAGCTGGTGGGCTGGTCGTGGCTGTTCCCGCCCTACGTCTGGCAGCTGAGCGCCGAGGCGATGACGCCCGTCCGCGCGTACGAGTTCGACGCCACGACCGTACGCGTGCTCATGGACGCCGACCCGGCCTTCGGGTCCGCCGTCGGCCACTGGGTGGGCCGGGTCCTCGCGATCCGGCTCCACCAGACCCGCACCAGGCTCCTGGACCTCTACGCCCCCCGCTTCGCCGCGAGCTGACGAGGAACCCGGCGCCGTCCCCGGGTCCGGCCCCCGCGACGGACCGACCGGACCCGACCGGACCCGGCGCCGCGCATCGGCGGGGCTACCGAACGTGTTCGGCCGAATACGCCGACCGCTCCCCCACAGGTCAGCCACCGGGCGACCGCTGCGGTCTGCGGTCATGCGTGCGCGCGGGGTGACGGGAAGTAGGGGTGCGAACGGGCGTTCCGCTTCCGCATGGGCAAGACTCCCGTCCGTTATCCGGCACAACGACGCGAGGAGTGTTCGACATGCGGTCCATCACCAGGAATCTGGGGCTTTCGTCCGTAGCCGTGGGGCTCGCGGCGCTCACCGCCCTGGCCGGCTCCGGAGCGGCCGGAGCCGCGCCGTCCGGCACCGATGCGCTCTACGCGCCCTCCGCGCTCGTCCTGAGCGTCACGGACGGCGACGACGCCACGAGCGGTACGGTGCTGCGCGCGGTCACCCTCGTCTGCGCGCCCCGGGCCGGCGGAACGCACCCGGCCACGGCCGCCGCCTGTAGCGAGTTACGGGCCAACGGGCCCGAGCTGGACGCGCTCGCCCGGCCCCGCCCGGACGCGGCGTGCACCCGCGAGTGGTCGCCCGTCACCGTCACGGCCGACGGGGTGTGGCAGGGCCGGCGCCTGAGCTACTCCTACACCTACGCCAACGCGTGCGGGCTGCGGAACAGCACCGGCATGCTGTTCGGCTTCTGACCGGCCGCCCCGCCCGGCCGCGCCGACGGGCCGTGCCGACCTGCGGCCCGGCCCCGCCAGCCCCGCCCCGTCAGCCGAGTTCGAGGCTCGTCACGCCGTACAGGCCGGTCAGATCGACGTCCGGCTGCCGGCCGGTGTACATCCGGGCGGCCTCGAACGTGGGGGTCAGGCCCAGACGCGCCGACAGGGCCGTGGCGCGGGGATGGGCGTCGGGTACGTCCACGGCGACCACCCCGTCCGGGGTGTGCTCCGCGAGCCGGAGCAGCAGGGCCTCGGCCACCTCCGGGGAGACCGCGTAGAGCGGCCCGATCCGCGAGGCGCCGCTGCACGGCCGGATCACGCCGAACCCCTCGATCCGGCCGTCCCGGACGGCGGCGAGGCCGGTCCGGCCCGGCAGCCCGACCCAGGCGGCCAGGAAGGCGTCACGGGGCGCCGGGAAGAACTTCCGGTCGTAGGCGGCGAGTTGCGCGAAGGGCAGGGTGGCCGCGTCCACGATCTCCAGCCCCGCCCCCGTCCCCGTCCCGGACCCGGCCGCCCGCGCCGGATCGGCGGCGGCGCGCGGGACCCCTTCGTGGCGGACGTTGTTCCAGGCCGGACGGAAGCCGGACGCACGGTAGTTGTCCTGCTGCTCGACCACTCCGTCCAGCCCCACGAGCCGTCCGTCGAGCCGTTCCATGCCGGCCTTCCACAGCTGGATCCCGTAGCCCCGGCCGCGCACCTCGGGGCGGGCGATGTAGAAGCCGATGAAGCCGAAGCCCGCCCCGTACCGCACCGCCGAGATGCACGCGACGGGCTCCCCGCCGAGCCGGCCGACGAGGAAGCCGCCCGGGTCGGCGACGGCGAACGCGAACCGGTCGGAGTCCCCCGGGTTCCAGCCCTCCTCGTCGGCCCAGTCCCGGATCAGCGCCATGTCGGCGGCGCTCGCGCCGTTGATCTCGAATCCCGTCATGTCCGGTGTTGTACCAGATGCGAAAGGGCCGCGCAGCCGGGCCTGTTCAGCCGTCGGGCGGGCGCCGGACAGCCGCGAGACGCCCGGCGGAGGGCCGTCCGCCGGGCGCCAGGAAGCCCTCAGGACTCCGTCAGGAGGGCGTCAGGAGGCCGGCGAACGAGGCGAGGTCCGCCTCCCTGTGCAGGTCGCTCACCTGCCCGTCGCCCACTTCGACCACCCGCCAGACCCCGTCCGCCCGCAGGGCGAGATCGGTGGTGACGAAGGGGCAGTCCAGTGCCCCGACGGCGGCGCGCACGGCGTCGAGGTCCGGCGTCGCGAACGCCTCGTACGGGCTGTCGGGGTGGGCGGTCAGCAGGCGGGGCTCGCCGTCGCGCCACCAGACCCGCACCTCGGCGGCCGTGTCCGCGGTGGCGGTGAAGTGCTCGAAGGCGCGCAGGACCACCCCGCCCGCGAGGTCGTCACCCTGGAGCTCCACGAAGCGGCTCACCACCCGCCGGACGGCGGCCCGGTCGGCGAGGTCGGGGAGGTGGCAGGCCTCGGCCCACTGGTGTTTGCGGGACTTGACGTAGTCCTTGACGATGCCGGACCGGGACGGCAGGGCCTCGGCCAGTTCCGCGAGGCGGGCCGGGTCCGGGATCCTGCCGGGGGACGCGGGCAGCCAGCCGCTGGCCGGGGTCAGCTCGGCGAAGGACCCGTACCAGCCGGGGAGTTCGTGGGCGCGGCGGTAGGCCTGCGGGCTCACGCGCAGTTCGCCGCCGCGCTCGCGCAGGGCGGCGTCGAGGTCCGCGTACCGCTCGGCCGGGATCATCCAGCCGCGGTACCAGAGGGCCCCTGCGCCGGCCGGCACCCGGGCCACCGCCCGGTCCGCGTCCCCGCCGAGCAGCGCGTCGTGGTCGACGAGCGCGACGGCGGCCCCGCGGGCGCGCAGTGCGCGGGCCTCCGCCGCGAAATGGGCGTCGGCCCGGCGCTCGTCCAACGGATCGGCGCAGTACAGGACGGTGGTCGGCATGCCGTCACCCTACGGAGCTCCGCGCGGGGACGTCCTGCGGTTTCCGGCGCGCGTCCCGCGGGCGCCGGCGCTTCCCCGCCGTGAGCGGACGGTGCGCGGCGCGGATTAATGGGATCGCGCCGGTGGACGCCGCTCTCTAAGGTCGCCGCATGGGAAAGCCGCTCGTAGCAGTGTTCAGTGGGGCCGGAATGTCCACCGATTCCGGCATTCCGGACTACCGGGGGCCGCAGGGGCTGTGGCAGCGCGAGCCCGGGGCCGAGAAGCTCGTGACGTACGCGTACTACATGGCCGATCCGGAGGTCCGTCGGCGGTCCTGGCTGATGCGGGCGGAGATCGGGGCGCTCGACCCGCGGCCCAATGCCGCGCACCTGGCCGTGGCCGAGCTGGAACGCGGCGGCACCCCGGTACGGGTGATCACGCAGAACGTGGACGGGCTGCACCAGCTCGCCGGGATGCCCGCCCGCAAGGTCTTCGAACTGCACGGCACGGCGCGGGCGGTGGTGTGCACGGCCTGTCACGTCCGGTCGGCGATGGACGCGGCGCTGGCCCGGGTCGCGGCCGGGGAGCCGGACCCCGCCTGCCTCGCGTGCGGCGGGATCCTCAAGGCGGCGACCGTGATGTTCGGCGAGCGGCTGGACCCCGAGGTGCTGGCGGCTGCCGTCGCCGTGGCCAAGGGGTGCCAGGTCTTCGTCGCCGTCGGGTCGACGCTCCAGGTGCAGCCCGCGGCCTCGCTGGCCGGGATGGCCGCGGAGTCGGGGGCCCGCCTGATCATCGTGAACGCGCAGGAGACCCCGTACGACTCCCTCGCCGACGAGGTGATCCGCGAGCCGATCGGCACCGCCCTGCCGGCGCTGCTCCGCCGGATCGCGCACACGCGAACCGGCGCCTGAGCCGGAACGCGAACCCGCGCCCGCCGCGGGTCCCGGCCGGGCCCGGGCCGCCGGGTCAGGGGGCCGGCCGGGTCCGGCCAGGTCAGGGGCCCGGCGCCAGGTGAGGGGGCCGGCCCCCGGAAGCCTCTACGCCGCGTCCGCCGCCCGCCGCATCTCGGCCACGTCGAGCTTCTTCATCTTCATCATGGCGGCGGTCGCGCGGGCGGCCCGCTGCGGGTCGGGGTCGGCGATCAGGTCGATGGCCCCGGCCGGGATGACCTGCCAGGACACGCCGAACTTGTCCTTGACCCACCCGCAGGCGGATTCCTCGCCGCCGTCGCCCGTCAGCGCGTCGTAGTAGTGGTCCGCCTCCGCGTCGTCGGCGCAGTGGATCTGGAAGGAGATCGCCTCGCTGAAGTGGAACGCGGGGCCGCCGTTGAGGCCGACGAACTTCTGCCCGTTGATCTCGAACTCGACGACCATGACCTCGCCCGCCGGGCCGGGCCCCGCCTCGGTGTAGCGGCCGACGCGGCCGAGCTTGCCGTCCTTGAAGACGGACAGGTAGTAGTCGGCGGCGGCTTCCGCGTTGCCGTCGAACCACAGGCACGTGGTGAAACCGTTGCTGCTCATGACTGCCTCCGGAGTGCGCGTAGGGAACGGACCGCTAGCCGAATCGTCCCGCACATACGGACCGGCCCCGGCCCCGAAACTCATCGGTGGGGCCGGGGCCGGTCCGTTTCCGGGCTGATTCCCGTCCGGATCGCACTCCTGTGGACTACATGCCGAGCATCCGGTCGACGATCCGCTCCGCGGCGCGGCCGTCGTCCAGGTCGCAGAACTCCGCCCGGAACTCCGCGCGGGCCCGTGCGTACCGCGCGCCCACCGCGTCCGCGTCGCGCACGGCCTCGATCAGGCTCGCCGAGTCGCGCAGCAGCGGGCCCGGGGCCTTCTTCTCGAAGTCGAAGGTGAAGCCGCGCAGCGTGTCCCGGTAGTGCTCCAGGTCGTACGTGAAGAGCAGGATCGGCTTGTCGGTGTGCGCGTAGTCGAAGATCGCGGAGGAGTAGTCCGAGATCAGCACGTCGGCGACGAGCAGCAGGTCGGTCGGGTCGGCCCAGCGCGAGACGTCCCTGACGAAACCGTCGCGGACTCCGTCGCGGAGCTGCTCGTTGACCTTGTGGTGACCGCGGACGAGCAGGACGTGGTCCTCGCCGAGCTCGCGCCGGGCCGCTTCGATGTCGATCTGCAGGTCGAGCCGGTAGCCGGAGGCGAGCGACCAGCCGAGGCGGTTCTCCCGCCACGTGGGCATGTACAGGACGACCTTCTTGCCTTCCGGCAGGTCGAGCCGGCGGCGGATCTCCGTGATCCGCTCCGCGTCGGGCTTGAGCAGCGCGTCCGTGCGCGCACTGCCGGATTCGACGACCTCGCCGTCGTAGCCGAGGGCCCGCTTGAGGACCGGCGTCGCGTACGAGCCCGGGGAGGCGAGCAGCGACCACTGGGCGCTGTCGTGCTCCAGCGCCTCCAGCACCTCGGGGCTGGTGTAGTAGTCGTGCATGAAGTCGTGGCCGATCTGCTTCAGCGGCGTACCGTGCCACGTCTGCACGACGGTCTGGCCGGGGCGGCGCCGGAAGGCGAGCGGCACGCTGTCGTTGACCACGTAGTACCGGGCGCGCGCGAGCAGGTCCCAGGACTCCAGGCTGTCGTACTGGACCGCGCGGGCGGTCGCGGGCACCTCCGCGCGGCCGTCGCGCACCAGCCAGACGTGCTCGAGCTTCTCGCCGCGCCGCAGGAGCTCCTCGTGGATGGCGCGGGGCGAGTCGCCGGCGCCGTTGCCCTGGAAGGAGTCGTAGACGACGACGTCCTTGACCGGCAGGGCGCTCTGCGCCGGGTACGTCACGTCGCGGGCGACGCGCTGCGCGTAGCGCGAGCGGTCGTGCGGGCTGATCAGCGGGTCGGCGATGAGCACCAGGCGGTCGTAGAGCCGGGTCTCGACCCGTATGCGACGGCCCAGCGCCGTGACGGCCTGGGGGCCCGTGTGCAGGGCGGTGGGCGCGAACTGCACCGGGGCGCCGCGGTCGACACCGAGCAGGCCCGCGGTGACCCCGCCGCGGGAGACCGGGCGCATCGTGGGCCACCAGCGGCCCTGCGGGAGCGGGGTGTGCCCCGCGTAGGCCTCCGGGAGCACCGGCTCGAAGGTGACTTCGAAGTGGTCGCCGTCGCGGGTGACGGGGTAGCTGAACTCCACGCCGTGCGAGTCGTGCAGGACCAGCTCGCAGGGCTCGTCCTCGGGTGCGACGTACCGGCCCCGGAGGGTCAGCGTGCCGTCCTTGGTCTCGACGGCGTCCACCAGCGGCGGCGAGGACTGCACGGAGAGGGTGAGGTGTCCGGTGTTGCCGCGCTTGGCGAAGAGGAAGCGGTCGCTCTCCTCGCCGGGCAGGGACACGACGAGTCCGGCGAAACCGGCGCGCTCGTCGTGGGCCAGCCGGTGCTCGGTCCCGTCGGCGCCGAGCACGGACAGGCTCCACGGCTCGGGAGCCCACTCGCCGGGCTGGCCGGGGGCGTCCGGGACGGCGGCCAGTTCGGCCAGCGGGACGCGGGCGGTGAACGGGATCCGGCCGCCCGCCACGGCGGCGGCCGTCTCCAGCGGGAAGGTGAGCACGGCCCCCGTGGAGACGTGCTCCGCGCGCAGGGCGCCGGCGGCGCCGACCTCTGCGGCGAGCTCGCCCGCCACCTCGACGGCGTCGTCACCGGACGCGCGGACGTCCAGGGCGCGTGCGCGGACGATCTCGATCTGGATGGTGAGGGCGCCGACGGTGTTCGGGACGACCCGGACGTCGGGGGCGACCCAGTGCGCGGGCGGGTTCTGGCCGCTGTCGTGCTCGCCGCCGCGGAGCCGGGAGCGGTGCAGGCCGCCGGCGCCGGTGACGGCCACGGAGGTGGTCCACACGCCGTCGTTCCACTTGCCGCCCGTCTGGAAGGCGGTGGGGTCGACGACGGCGGTGAAGCCGGCCCAGTCGGCGTGGCGCAGGGCCAGGTGCGGGGAGTTCACGGTGGCCATCGGGGAGGCGACCGTGCGGGTACCGACGACGGTCCGGCGGCGCTTGCCGCTCTCGCGGAAGATCAGCGCCTTGCGCGAACCGAGACGGCTTTCGGCGCCGAGGTGGCCGGGCAGCGCGTAACCGCGCAGCAGCAGCTTGCCGTCGGTCCACTGGGCCTGCTCCAGGCGGCTGACGACGCGGCGCTCGCGCGGGCCGAGGGTGAGGACCTTGCTCGGGACGGGTGCCTTGAGGAAGGGGTAGTCGGCCTGCGGGCGGGCCAGCCCCTTGACCGGCACGCTGTACGTGAAGTCCTTCTGGTGCTGGAGGAGGCTGATGAACTCCTCGATCCGGCCCTCGCCGGCGAGGTACGCCTTGAGCCGGTCGGCGACGGTGAGGTCGGGCCACGGCCCGGTGCCGATCTCCCGGACGAGTCCGCCGACCTCCTTGGTGAAGGCGGCCCGGAAGTCGGGGCCGGCCTCCGCGACGTACTTGTAGATGAGCGGGAGTTCCTCGCTCAGCACGTTGCGGTCGTATTCACGCAGGTAGCGGGTGTACGGGGCGCCCTGCTTGGCCTGGAGCGCCTCGCGCACCAGGCGTACGGAGGCCACCCGGTCGATGACCGACACCGGGTCGGTGGAGCGCTGGGTGATGGAGCGTTCGCCGGTCTCGCGGACGCGCCAGTGGTAGACGCATTCGGAGAGGATGTCGACGCTTTTGGCGAAGTAGTGCGAGGGGATGCTGACGGGGGCGTCCTCGTAGAGGATGCCCTCCGGGTACTGGAATCCGTGCTCGTCCCAGAAGCTGCGCCGGTAGACCTTGTTCCAGGCGGTGCGGTCGGTGACCAGCGCCGGGAACTTGGAGATGTGGGTCTTCAGCTTCGTGGTCGCGAAGGCGGCGCGGTGGCCCCACGACTGCGACATGCCGACGGACCGGAACCGCTTGACGTTGCCCGCGGCGAAGTCGGAGCCGGTCTCGTCGAGGGCGTCGATCATCCGCTGGTAGGCGTAGTCCGGCATGGTGTCGTCGCTGTCGACGAAGGCCAGGTACTCCGTTCCCGGGGTGACGTGGCGGGCTCCGACGTTGCGGGCGGCGCCGAGTCCGGCGTTCTTCTGGAGGACCACGCGGAAACGCGCGTCACGGTCCGCGAAGGCCTGCGCCAGGGCCGCGCTGTCATCAGTGGATCCGTCGTCGACGAGCACGACTTCAAAGTCGTCGAATGTCTGCGCTGCGATGGACTCCAGGCACTCGTCGAGATAAAGCTCGACGTTGTAGACGGGGACGACAATACTGAGGCGCGGGGGCATGGGCGGCGAGTTCTCCAGCGTCTTTACCTGTTGATGATCAGCTGATTACAGCATCTTACTCCGTAGCGCGATCTCGAAATTCGGTCGTCTCGGACATACCGGAGAAGCCGCCGGGCGGGCGGCATGAGTTCAGCCGCCCGCCACCTCGCCGCCACCGGATCAGACTTCGAGTTCCGCCTCGATCTTCCTCAGCTGGTGCCGGGCCATCGCGAGGTTGGCCCGGCCCTTGTCCAGCGCGAGGTAGAGGAAGAGCCCCGCGCCGCCCCGGCCCTTCAGCAGCCGGATCAGGTGGTACTGGCTGCCGAGGGTGATCAGGATGTCCTCGATGTCGTCGTTGAGTTTGAGCATCTCCATCGTGCGGAGCTTGGCGCGCACCACGTCGGTGTTGCCGGCCGCGGCGACCGAGAGGTCCAGGTCCTTGCCGCCGCCGATGGTCCCGAGGGCCATGCCGCTGCTGTAGTCCACCAGAGCGGCGCCGAGCACGCCCTCGATGCTGGTGGTGGCTTCCTTGAGTGCGGTCTCCACGTTGGACACGGTTCATTCCTCTTTCTTGTTCGGCTGTCCAGAAATTCGGTCGGTACGGATGTACGTGGTCGGGGGGGGGCGCGCGCCCCCCCCGGCGGGGGGGGGGGGGGGGGGGCGGGGGGGGGCGGGCGGGGGGGGGGGGCGGCGCGCCGCGCCACCCCGCGAGACGCAGAGG
>NZ_JBSGWY010000004.1:183255-202183 GCF_053609145.1 Streptomyces sp. NPDC054961
GCGTACCCCTGTTGGTACTTGTTTATTTCATTTTTTTGGTGCGGCTGTACATAAAGTGGGTGGGTACGTTTGTAGGTGGTGGGGGGCCCCCCGGCCCCGGGGCGGGGCGCCCCGCGCGGCGGGCCGCGCGGGGGTTCGGCTCCTAGAGGACCCGTCGGCCGAGGCCGTGGTCGAGCAGCTCGGCTATCCGCAGGCTGGAGCGCCGGGCCTCCAGGTGGAGGCGGCCCACGTTGACGCGCTGCTCGGCCAGCAAGGTGAGGACCGCCGCTTCGCCCGCCGCGTAGGTGGCCACGTAGCCGTTCTCACCGCGCACGAGCAGCTCGCGGAAGCCGCCCTGGCCGGTGCAGTCGCTGAGCCGCTGGGCCACCCCGAGGGCGGCCGCCGTCAGGGCGGCGACGGACTCGGCCTCGGCGGCGGCGCTGTCCTGAGCCAGGACCATGCCGTCGGCGCTGGCGGCGAGGGCGCCGGTGAGCTGGGGGACGCGGGACCGCAGCCGCCGGAGCTCGGCGAGTATCTCGGCCTCCGCTTCGGCGGGCACCGTACTCATGTCGGCCTTTCTCCTTTCGGGCTGCCGACGCTCGGCGCGGTCGGCGCGGTCGGCGCGGAGGACCGGTCGCAGCGGGAGCCTCACAGGCTTGCCTCCAGTGCGTCGCGCAACCGGCGCAGCAGGGCCACGTCCGGGGACTGCGCCTGCGTCATCCAGTCGGGCAGGGGGGGCTCGGAGGCGGGTTCCGGTTCCGCCGCCGGTGCGTACGGGGTCTCGACGAGCCCGGCCGCGGCCAGGCGCCGCACGTCGAGCAGGGTGTGGAACGCCGGCCGGCCCAGCAGCCACGCGAGGTGCGCGGGTGTCCGTACGCCGTCGGCGCGGGCGAGCAGGATCCGCTGCCGGGCCGTGACGGTCTGGCCGGGGGCCGCGGCCCGGGGCACGACCGGGGAGGTGTCCAGCAGCGGGTAGGGCCAGACCGCGTCGAGCAGTTCCCTCCTGCGCCGGGTCTCCCGCTCGACGGCGGCCGCCGGTACGGAGCGGACCGTGCCGATCCAGTGGGTGGCCCCGCGGCGGAAGCGGGAGGGACCGCTGCCCGGGGAGAGTGCGAAGAAGGCGGCGTCGAAGATCGCGGCGAGGTGGCAGATCTCCAGCTCGCCGCCCGCCATGCCGCCGCTGTCGACGAGGAAGCGGGCGACCTGGCGGCGGGCGCCCGCCTGGTTCACCGCCTCGGTCCAGCGTTCCGGGGCGAGGCCGCCGCCGGTGGTGAGCAGGACGTCGAGACCGGGGGTGGCCGGGCTCTCCGCGTGGACGACACGGCCGTTCTCCAGGAAGAGGGTGCCTCGCTCACGGAGCAGGGCGCCGGTGGCCCGCTCGGCGGCGAGCCGGGTGAGTAAGGGCGAGACGGCGACCGCCGATGCCGGGAGCACCTGTGCGGTCATTTGAGCACCAGCCCCTCCGCGAGGGCGCGGAGTCTGTGCCGGGCGAGGGCGAGGTTCCCCTCGCCCCGGTCGAGCCACAGGTGCAGGAAGACGCTGCTGTCGAAGCTGGTTTCGACGAAGCGGAGCACGTGGTAACCGGTGCGGGTGGTGACGATCAGGTCCTCCACCGGCAGTCCCGCCGCCGCCTCACCGGAGCCCGCCGACGGCTCCGCCTGGGCGAAGGACTCGTACTCGGCGGCGGCCCGCGCCAGTTCGGCGGTCTCGGCGGCAGTGGTCTCGTGGTCCCCGACCGGCGAGTCCCCTACGGTGCCGAGGGCCAGGCCACTGCTCCAGTCGACCAGTGCGGCCCCTCTCGCCCCAGGCAGGGCCATGGCTTCGAGCAGGCATTCGTCGATCCCGGGCACGCGGACTCCCCTCCCGGCCGGACCGGGCGTGGTGCACGGTCGTACGGCGCGACAGGAGGGAACTTACTCAACTTCCACAGTCCGAAAGGGCGTTCTGGCATTTTCCGCTGGAACATGCGCGGTAGCACGTGACAGCTTGGCCGGAACCCGTCGGAATTTGATCATTGAGTTTGGATGACGCGATTCCAGGAGCTGCGAACCACGCGTCAAGAAGCGAGCGGAAGACCGTGCACGAGCCGGAATGCCCCGCCTTCGCGCTGTACGTAGCCCTCATGGCTGAGGGTGCGGAGCAGGTGGTAAACGGTGGGCAGGGGAATGCCCGTGATCCGGGCGAGTCTCTTGGCGGTCACCTCGCCTTCCGCGTGCATCGCCTCCACGAGGCGCAACGCCCGCTGGACGGAACCGATGAGGGTGGGCGCGGTGGTGGTGAGGGTGGTGGTGGTCGTGCTGTCCGCGCCGTCCGCGCTGTCCTTCTGGCCGTGGTCGCTGTCCCTCTGACGGTGGTCGCTGTCCATGGGTGGTCCCCCTGCTCCGGTGACGAGGCCTGGCAAACCCATCAAAGTCGCTCACCGGCCGCAAAACCAGCGGACTCGCGTAAACCTGAGCATAAGATCAACCTCCGCCACCGGGCCCCCCGGACCACGGGTACGGGCCGGCGTCCCTCCCTTATCCTGCGCGGACCGCGGATCACAGCAGGTCCGCGGCGGGGAGGGGATCAGCGCACGTGGAAACCACCGGGGAAACCATCGGGGAATCCGTCGGCACATCCAGCGGCAAGGAGGAGGAGGCGCCGGGGGTGCGGCCGTGCCCGGAGTGCGGGACCGCCGTCACCGCGCACACGCGGTACGTCCACTGGTGCCCGGCCTGCGAATGGAACGTGGATCCGGGTGCTCCGGAGCCGGACCGGGGCCGCATCGAGACGGTCCGCCGGCGCCTGGCCCGAGCGCACGGGGAGCAGCTGGCCGCCGAGATCGGGCGGGACGGGGGCGCCGGGGACGAGGCCGGGCCGGCCGCGCTGGACTCCTCGACCGTCCTGGCCTTCGGGATCTCGCTTCTGGTGCACGCGGTCACCGTGGGGCTGATGGTGGTCGCCGGGCTGTTGATCATCGGCGGGTGGTCCACCGGAATCCAGCCGGTGCTCGGCGTGCTGGTCCTGACGGTCGTGGCCACGCTGCTTCCCCGGCCGGCCCGGCTGCCGCAGCACGCGCCGGTGCTGTACCGGGCGGACGCGCCCCGGCTGTTCGAGCTGATCGACGAGGTCGGGGCGGCCGTCGGGACGCCCGGGGTGCATGCCGTGGTGGTGGAGACCGCCGCGAACGCCTCGGTCACCGTCCAGGGCTTGCGGAACCGGCGCATCATGTACCTGGGGCTCGGACTGTGGGAGATCCTCTCGCCGCAGGAGCGCGTGGCCCTGCTGGGGCACGAACTCGGGCACTTCGCGAACGGTGACATCCGCTCCACGCACCTCACCGGCGGGGCGCTGCACGCGCTGCAGCGCTGGCACCACCTGCTGACCCCGGCGGCCCTGCCGTCCCTGGTGACCTGGTGGCGCTATCTGTCGGACCTGTTCCTGCACCTGGTGATGTTCCTGCCGCGCTGGACCGTCTACGGAGTGATCCACCTGCTCGACGGACTGACGATGAGGGCCTCCCAGCGGGCGGAGTACCGGGCCGACGCCGGCGCCGCCCGCGCCGGTTCCACGGAGGCGGCCGCCGCGCTGATGGACCGGCTGCTGCTCTGCGCGTCGGTGGAACCGCACCTGCGGCGCGAGTCGGTGGCGGCCCAGATGCGCGGGGGCGCCGAGGGCCGCGCGGCGCGCGACGCCGCCGAGCAAGGGCTGTGGGAACGGCTGCGCGTACGGACGGGGTCCGTCCCCGAGAGCGAGTACGAGCGGCTGCGCCGGGTCTCCGCCCGGCGCGGGCACAGCGTCGACGACACCCACCCGCCGACCCACCTTCGCCGCCGGTGCCTGACGTCGGCCGGGGCGCGGCCGGCCCGGGTGGTCTGCGACGCTTCCCGTACGGAGGCGGTCGCGGCCGAGCTGGCTCCGGCCCGCGCCGAGCTGGCTCGCCGGGTGATCCGGGACTACTCGCGCTGAGCCGGAGCCCGGCCCGTTCCTGCCGCACCCCGCGAGGCGTACCGCGGTACCGCCGTGCCGCCGTACGCCGTACCGCCCTGCGCCGTCCCGCTACTGCGTGCAGGTCACGAAGGCCGGGAGCCGGGCCTCCTCCACGAGCCGGCGCGGCAAGGACAGGCCGAAGCGGTGTTCCAGGACCGCGAGGGTGAGGCGGTCGCGGTCCTCGTCCGGTTCGTCCTCGGGGCGGGCGTAGCCGCCGTCCGGGGTGAGGATCTTGGCCTCGGTCAGCTCCGGCAGCAGGAAGTCGGGCCGGTGGCCGCCCCGCCAGTACTCCTCGCCGAGGCCGAAGCAGCAGACCAGCTCCCCGTCCCGGGCGTACGCGAACTGCTTGGGCGGGTGGTCCGGCTGCGGGTCGAGGTGGACGGCCTCCACTCCGGACCGGGACACCTCGGCCAGCCGCTGCGCCCCGGCCGGTATGCCGTGCTCGACGGCGAAGGACCAGCCGCCCCAGCTGCCGACCCGGGCCACCCCGTCGCCGTCCACCGTCTCGGTGACCATGCTCCAGGCGTCCAGGGCGCCCAGCGGCCCGGGCCGGATGCCGGGCAGCGCACCGAGCCGCGCCGCCAGTTCCCCGGGCCCGATGCCCCGGGCGAAGGTCAGGCTGACGTACCAGGCGTCCCAGTCGGCCAGCCACTGGATGCCGCTGCCGCCGGCCTCTCCGCCGCGCCCTCCGTCGGCGCCTCCGGCGCCGTCCCGGCCGCCGTTCCCGCTGGTGTCCGCCATCTCCACGGTCGCCTCCCGTGCCGCGTGCCGGTACTGCCGTCGCTCCCCCACGGGCACGATAGTCAGTCGGCGGGGCCCTCCGGGAGGAGGCGCTCGACCATCGTGCCGATGAGCCCCTCCACCGGATAGGGGGCCAGCAGGCCGGGCGCGGTCAGGTCGTCCACGATCAGTCCCAGCATGGCCAGGTACAGCAGCACCACGCCCTGCCGGTCCCCGGGCAGCCCCGCCTCCAGGTGCCAGGCGACGTTCGCCTCCAGCTCGGCACCCTGGAATCCCGCCAGCTCCTCCTGCAGCTCGGGCCGCCGGGTGGCCTCCAGGCGAAGCTCCAGCATGGCGGTGTGGACGCTGCGCTCGCGGCGCATGCGCGCCAGGAGCCGGCCGAGCAGGACCTTCGTGTCGTGCGGCCCCTCCAGCTCCGCCGGGTCGGGGACGAGCCGCTCGCGGGTGCGGTGCAGGATCTGCACGAGCAGCTGCGCCCGGTTGGTGAAGTAGTTGGAGGACGTGCCGGTCGGGACCCCGGCCTCGGCGTCGACGGCGCGCAGGGTCAGCCCCCGGGAGCCCTCGCGGGCGAGGACTTCGATGGCGGCGTCGAGGAGCGCGGCGCGGCGCTCCAGGTTCTGGCGCATGGGCGGATCCCTGACGGTGTGGAGACGGTGCGCCCGCGGCGCGGAACGGTGCGGCGCGGGCGTGCGGCGGCGTCGCGGTATGACCGCCGCATATGCACTGCACATGCAGTGCTTCGGACACGCTAGCGGACGCGGCACCGTCGCGGCCCTCCCCACCGCCCCCTCGTCCGTGTCACGCTGCCCGTCATGGAGCGGATCATCGAGGAGATACGCGAGGACCTGGACCGCCGGCTCGCGGTGGCGGCGGAGCGGCTCGCCGACCGGACGCCGGCCGAGGACCCGGCCCGTGCCGCCTACGCCGCCCCGCTCGGCCGGGCCGAACTGCGCGAGCGGATCCACCGCGTCCTGCGCCTGGCCGTCGAGGGGCTGGTCCGCGGCTCCCGCGGCCTGCCGCCCGATCTCGCCGACGCCCGCGCCGACGGCGCGCTCCACGCGGGGCAGGGGCTGCCGCTCTCCTCCCTGCTGGGCCTCTACCGGATCTGCGGCCGGCTGGTGTGGCAGGCCCTGACCGAGGCCGTCTCCGCCCACGACCGGGCGGCGCTCCCCCGGCTGCTGCCCGGGGCGCCCGCGCTGTGGGAGGTGGTCGACGGGATGGCGGACGCGGCGGCCGAGTCGTACGGCCGGGCCGACGCCGTGCGCGGTGTCCGCGAGCGGGAGCTCGCCGCCGCCCTGCTCGACGCCCTGCTCGACGGCTCCGGGCCGGCCGGGGAGGCCGCCCGGTCGGCGGAGCGGCTCGGGCTGCCGGAGCGCGGCCGCTTCGCGGTGGTGGCCCTCGCGCCCGACGGCCCCGGGTCCGGGTCCGGGTCCGGGACGGGCATGGGGGCGGGCATCGGCACCGACACCGGCACCGGCACCGGCACCGGCACCGGCACCGGCCACGTGACGCACCCGGCGGCGGGCGCCCCGCGCACGCTGTGGCGGATCCGCGCCGCCGGCGAGAGCTGCCTCGTGGAGCTGGGACACCATCCGCTGGAATCCGTACGGGAGCTGCTCGCGCCGCTCGGGGTGCGCGCCGGGGTGAGCCCGGTGGTGACCTCGCCGGCCGAGGTGGCCGGGGCGTACCGGCTGGCCGTCCTCGCCCTGCGCGCCGCCGTCGCCGAGGGCCCGCGCACCGCGCTGCTGGACGAGCGGCTGCCGGCGGCGCTGGTCGCGGCCGAGCCCGAACTGGCGGCCCGGCTGCGCCGGGTGGTGCTGGGTCCGGTCCTGGCGCTGCCGCCGCAGGACCGCCGGGTGCTGCTGAACACCCTGGGCACCTGGCTGACCTGCCAGGGCTCGACGACGTTCGCCGCGCAGCGGCTGTACTGCCACCGCAACACCGTCTCCAACCGGCTGCGCCGGCTGGAGCAGCTGACCGGCCGCTCCCTGTCGGATCCGGCCCATGTCGTGGAGCTCGCGCTGGCGCATGCGGCGATCGTCCAGCGTCCGGCTACCGCCGCCGCGCCTCCCGCCCCTTCCATCGGTTCCGCGTCCCCTCCCGCGGCCGCGCCGCCTTCGCGGACTCCAGCAGGAACGGCACGTCGATTACCGCGACCCCCGGCGTGAACAGCAGCCGCGCCTTGAGCCGCAGCGCGTTCTGGTTGTGCAGGGGCTGCTCCCACCAGTGCCCCACCACGTACTCCGGGATCACCACCGACAGCATGTCCGTCCCCTCGGCGGCCGCCTGTTCCTGAACGTGGGCGAGCACCGGTCCGATCACCTCCCGGTACGGGGAGTGCAGCACCTTCAGCGGGATCCCCGGGTCGTGCTCCGCCCAGGCCGTCCGCAGCCGGTTCGCGTCCTCCTCGTCCGCGGCCACCGAGAGCGCCGTGAGGGTGTCGGGCCGCAGCCCCATGGCGAAGCCGAGGGCCTTGAGCGTGGGCGCGTGCACCGCGGCCACCAGGACGACGACGTGGTGGCGGGCGGGCTTGCGCGGTGTGAACCCGGGGGCGACGGCGACCTCCCGGGCCACGGCGTCGTAGTGGCGGCGCACGCCCTTCATGCCGAGGAAGAGCAGGGGCATCGCGATGACGACGAGCCAGGCTCCGTGGGTGAACTTGGTGATGAGGACGATGACCAGGACCACGGAGGTCATGACGGCGCCGACGGCGTTGATGGCCCGTCGGCGGTGGATGTGGATCCGCTCCTCCTTCGGGGTCCGGGGTGACGCCAGCTCCTGCTTCCAGTGCCGGACCATCCCGGCCTGCGAGAGGGTGAAGGAGACGAAGACGCCGATGATGTAGAGCTGGATGAGGCGGGTCAGCTCGGCGTCGAAGGCGACGATGAGGGCGATGGCGACGAGCGCCAGCAGGACGACGCCGTTGGAGTAGACGAGCCGGTCGCCCCGGTTGAAGAGCTGGCGCGGCGCGTAGCGGTCCCTGGCCAGGATCGAGGCCAGCATCGGGAAGCCGTTGAAGGCGGTGTTCGCGGCGAGGACCAGCACGCCGGCGGTCACGGCCTGGAGCACGTAGAAGAGGAGGTCCCAGTCGCCGAAGGTGGCCCGGCCGATCTGCGCGAGCGCGGTGGCCATCGGTGTCCCGGGGGCCAGGCCCAGTTCGGCCGGGTCCGCCGCGACGTGCACCTCGTACACCATGGCGAGAACCGTGATCCCGGCGAACATGGTGCCGGCCAGGACGCCCATGGCGGCGAGCGTGGTCGCCGCGTTCCTGCTCTTGGGCTTCTGGAAGGCGGGCACGCCGTTGCTGATGGCCTCGACACCGGTCAGGGCCGTACATCCGGAGGCGAAGGCGCGCAGGGCGAGCAGCACCAGCGCGAGGCCGGCGTAGCTGCCGGCCGCGGTGATCGGCAGCTCGGAGGATTCGGCGCGGATGGTGTCGCCGGTCGCGAGGCGGAAGGCGGCCACGGCGAACATGAGGTAGATGACGAGCACGAAGCCGTAGGTCGGGATCGCGAAGATCCGGCCCGACTCCCGTACGCCGCGCAGGTTCATCAGGGTCAGGAGCACGACGAAGCCCACCGACATGGACACTTCGTGGTCGCTGAGGGAGGGGATGGCCGAGGTGATGGCGGAGACGCCGGAGACCACGGAGACGGCGACCGTCATGACGTAGTCGACGAGCAGGGCGCTCGCGGCGGTGAGGGCCGCGGTCGGGCCGAGGTTCTTGGAGCTGACGATGTAGGCACCGCCGCCGCCCGGGTAGGCGTGGCAGGTCTGCCGGTAGGAGGCGACGACGACGACCAGCAGGAAGATGATCGCGGCGGCCGCGTACCAGGTGAGGTGGAGCAGCGCGACGCCGCCGAGGGCGAGGATCAGCAGGATCTCCTCGGTGGCGTAGGCCACCGAAGAGAGTGGGTCGCTGCAGAAGATGGGGAGCGCGAGCCGTTTGGGCAGCAGGGTCTCACCCAGACGAGCGGTGTCGAGCGGTTCCCCGACCAGCACGCGTTTCACATTGATACGCCTCATCCAGGCATGATCGGCTACATCTGTTCCGATTCATCCCCTATAAGGCTTGTGTCATGGGGTCACCCGCCTACATTTTCGCCGCCGCGCTGTGGATCGCCTCGCGGATGCGGAAGTAGGTGCCGCAGCGGCAGATGTTGGCGATCGCGTCGATGTCCTCGTCGGTGGGCGTGCTCGTGCGCTTCAGCAGAGCCACCGCCGCCATGATCTGGCCGGGCTGGCAGAAGCCGCACTGTGCGACGTCCTGTTCGAGCCAGGCCTCCTGCACCGGGTGCAGTTCGTCGCCGTTCGCCAGCCCCTCGATCGTGGTGACGGCCTTCCCCGCGCACGCGGAGACCGGGACCACGCACGGGCGGACGTCCACCCCGTCGAGGTGGCTGGTACAGGCCTTGCAGACGTCCACGCCGCAGCCGTATTTGGGGCCGCGCACGCCGAGCAGGTCGCGGAGCACCCACAGCAGGGGCAGATCGTCGGGCGCGTCCACGGTGACGCTCTGCCCGTTGACGGTGAAGGTGTGCGAGGGCACGGCTCGGCTCCTGAACTAGCGGGGGTAGGGGATGAAGTCGACGTCGAAGTCGAGGGGGAAGCTACGCGGCTTCGTGCCCGTGGCCCGGGCGTAGGCGTTGGCGATGGCGCCCACCGCGGCCGGCACGCCCAGCTCGCCGGCTCCGCCCGGCTCGGTTCCGGTCGCCGGGAGCACGAAGACCCGTACCTCCCGCGGGGTGTCGCGCTGCCGCGCCCAGTGGAACTGGCTGTAACTCCCCTCCAGCGGGAGCCCCTTGTCCAGGTGCAGGCCGGCCTTGAGCGTGGTGGAGACGGCATCGGTCAGGCCGCCGATCATCTGGGCCTCCAGACCGCGCGGGTTGACGGGCAGGCCCACGTCCACGGCGATGAAGGCCTTGGTGACGCGCACGTGCTCCGGGTCGCGGGCGTCGATCTCGACCAGGCAGGCGGTCCTGGACTTGTACTCCTCGTGGAAGGCGATGCCCTGGGCGCACCCGGCGGGCAGGGCGCGGCCCCAGTTCCCCTCCGTGGCCACCTTGTCGAGCACGGCGCGCTGGGCGGCCGTCTTCAGGAAGGTGCGGCGGAACCGGTACGGGTCCCTGCCCGTGGCGGCGGCCAGTTCGTCGACCACGATCTCCTCGGCGCCCCGGGTGTTCGCCGAGTACACCGAGCGCCAGGATCCGGTCGGCACCCCGGTGGGGACCTCGGTGAGCACCTGGGTGGTGAGCCCGAAGTGGTACGGGGACTTGACCGTCGTGAGGAACAGCGTCTGGGCGAGGGTGGCGTTGCCGATGCCCAGCGGCAGGCTCGCCGCCGTGGCGGTGATGATCTCGCCGAGGCCGTGCCGGAAGTCCGTCTCGGCGGCGGCGACCCGGTGTTCGAAGCTGAGCACCTCGCCGAGCAGGTGGGTCGCACGGATCTTGTGGTGGGTGGCGGGGCGCATCCGGCCGTGCCGGGTGTCGTCGACACGGGTCCACATCAGGCGGACCGGCCGGCGGCAGGCCTTGGAGATCCTCGCCGCCTCCAGGGCGGCGTCGAAGAAGAGCCGCCGGCCGAAGGAGCCGCCGGCCTGGACCACGTGCACGGTGACCTTGTCGAGCGGCAGGCCGAGGTCGGCGGCTATCGTCTCGCGGGCCACGATCGGGGACTTGAGTCCGGACCAGATCTCGGCGCGGTCCTCGCGCACGTCGGCGATCGCGGAGTTGGTCTCCATCGGCGCGTGGCTGACGAAGGCGAAGTCGAACTCGGCGTCCACGTGCGCGGTGAGCAGCGGCGGCACGACCAGCGGGGCGGTGGCGGCGCGCAGCGCGGTGCGCACGGCCGCGTCGGAGAGCTGGTCGGCGGGGCCGGGACTCCAGGTGACCTGGAGGGCGGCCCTGGCGTCGAGGGCCTGGCCGAAGGTCTCGGCGACGACGGCCACGCCGGTGGCGATGGTGACCACGTGCAGGACGCCCGGCATGGCCCTGACGGCCGCGAGGTTGGCCACGGAGCGGACGCCGCCGCCGAGGGTGGGGGGCCGGCGGACCACGCAGGGTTTGGCTCCGGGCACGTCGAGGTCGAGGGTGTACCGCAGGGCGCCGGTGACCATCGCGCGGGCATCGATCCGGCTGGTGGGTTTGCCGACCAGGGCGTGCTCCGCCGGCTGCTTGGGGCTCGCGCCGAGGACCACGAGGGCGGGGTCGGCGGCGGCCGCGGCGAGGGAGCCGTAGTCGGCGGTGCGGCCGTCGGGAGCGCGGACGGCGCCGTTCGCGGTGGTGAGGGAGGAGGCCGGAAGGCTCCAGCGCACGGCAGCGGCCGCCACGAGCCGGGCGCGGGCGGTCGCGGCGCACTGGCGGACCGGGCCGTAGAGGGAGCGGATGGAGTTGGAGGAGCCGGTGAGCTGGTTGAAGAGCAGCTCGGGGCGGGCGTCGTCCAGGGCGATCCGTACGGCGGCCAGCGGTGCGTCGAGTTCCTCCGCGACGAGCATCGCCACGGCGGTGGTGAGCCCCTGGCCGACCTCCTCGCGCGGCAGCCGGAACCGGATGGTGCCGTCGGCCTCCACGGCGAGCGCGAGCAGGGCGGAGGTCGCGGCCCCGGCGAGGATGAACAGGTCGCCGAGGTCGACCAGGTCGGCGGGGGCGGGCAGGGTCGGGACCACCGCGTGGGCGGGCTGCGGCGCGAGGAGGTCCGCGCCGGCGCGGGTGACGAGGGCCAGGGTCGGCGCGGCGACGAGGTAGGTGAGGAAGGAACGGCGGCTCTGCCCGTCGGCCCCGCGGCTCTGCCCGTCGGCTCCGCGGCTCCGCCGGTCGGCCCCGCCGCTCCGCCCGTCTGCGCCGTCGTGGTCCCGGCCGTCGGTCGGCGCATGGCTCTGCCCGGTCATGTCCTCGTGTCCCCGCCCTGCGCACGGCCCGCCTCTGCGGGCCTCCCCGGCTCGTTACCGGCACGTAGAGTAGCGATCGCCGGGTGAGCGGGGAAGCCCGGAGCGGGCACGGAGGCCCCTCCGGATGCTTCGCCGCCCTCGCTCCGGGCGCTCCGCCGTCCTTCGTTCGGGTGGTACCCGCCCGCGCGGGGACGGCTCGGACCCCCTTCGCACACCTCGGTCGTACGATCGACCGCCCCCTCCCGGAAGGCCGGTTTCCGGCCGCGGGCGGACGATGGGAAGAGCACACAAGAGCAGGCCGGGCCCACCGGACGACTGGATGGAGGAGGTGCGCGGCAGTGGCTAAGTACATGGACGTCCACTACGGCATGAACGGCATCACCGCGGATCAGCTGCAGGCAGCCCATAAGGCCGACCTGGACATCGAGGCGGAGGAGAGCGTGCACTTCGAGCACGCCTGGGCCGACCCCGCGTCCGGCACGGTCTACTGCCTCTCCGAGGCCCCCTCCGCGGACGCGGTCAAGCGGATCCACGACCGCACGGGACACCCCTTCAGCGAGATCCACCCGGTGCCGGTCTCCGTGTAACGGCCCGAGGGGCGCAAGGATCGGCGGGCCTCCGGGACGGGGCCCGCCGACGGGGCTGACCGGATTCGTTCGCACGCTTCCGGGGAAGCGGGAGGCCCCAGGCATATGCCCGGAGCAAGTCCTCCACAGATGTTGCCAAACGCCTTACAGGCCGTCGTGGCCTGTGCCACAGTCGTTGACGGCCCTTCCATCAGAACCGGTCCTACCTTTCAGACTTGGCCGTGCCGCGCCTGTATCGGAGTTCTCATGCCGTCCCACCTGTACGCGGACCGTCCCGCGCAGTCCCCGGAACCAGGGTCGGTGGACGCACTGATCTCGCAGGCCCGGCAGCTGCGGGGAGAAGTCGACGCCGTCCGCCCGGACACCGTGGACGAGGACGACGCCCAGGGACGGTGGCAGCGCGCGCTGTGCGATCTCGCCGTGCACCACCTCGACGACATCGGAGAGCACCTCGGCCAGCTCAGAGAGGGCCTGGCGCCCACCGTGCCCGAAGCCGTCGAACTGCCGAGGACCGCCCCGGCCCCCGCGACGGGACCCGCCGGCGGCGAAGCGCAGCAGACCCGGGTCGGCAGCGCCGAGTGGAACCTGCTGACCGACGAGGTCAGCTGGTCCGACGAGCTCTTCCAGATCTTCGGCCGCTCTCCCGAGAGCGGCGCGCTCACCCTCGACGAGCTGGGCTCCACCCTGTTCTCCGAAGACCAGCCGTTGCTGACGGCCATGGTCACGGCCTGCCTGGTGGACGGCAAGCCCATAGACGGCGAGTTCCGCATCGTCCGGGCCGACGGCCGCGTCCGGACGCTGCACATGCGGGGCGAGCCGGTACTCGACGCCGACGGCTGCACGGCCACGATGTGGGCCGTCCTGCGGGACGTGAGCGACCTGCGCCGGAGCCAGCGGGCGGTCCGCGAGTCCCGTGACTCGTTGCAGCGCCGGCAGGAGATCGCGCGGACCGAGCGCCGGCTCGCGGTCGAACTGCAGGAAGCCGTGCTCCCCCCGTGGCGCGGCTCCCTGCGGTTTCCGCACGACAGCACCGGGGCACTGGACGTCGCCGCGCACTACCTGCCCTCCGCGACCAGCGCGCTGATCGGCGGTGACTGGTACGACGCGCTCGAACTCCCCCACAGACAGTCCATGCTGACGGTGGGTGATCTGACGGGCCACGGGGTGACCGCCACTTCGGGCATGGCGATGATGCTCGGCGCCCTGCGCGGGATGGCCATGGCCGGCATCGAGCCGGGCCCCCTGATGGGCTGGCTGAACCAGCTCCTGGAGACCTCCGTACAGCCCGCGCTGGGGTCCGCGGTGTGCTGTCGCTACGATCCGGCCCGCCGGATCCTTTCCTGGGCGCAGGCCGGCCACCCCGCTCCGCTGCTCTTCCGCCGCGGCCAGGGCCGCTCGCTGCTGCCGCCCGAGGGCGTGCTGCTGGGAGCGACCTCCGGGGCCGCATACGGGCAGGCCGAGGAGCTGCTGGAGGCCGGAGACGTACTCGTCCTGCACACCGACGGACTGACCCCGCGCAGCATCGAGTTCAGCAAGGCCGACGGGACCGAGCGGCTGCTGGCGCTCGCCCCGCACGTCTCGGCCGCCCGCTCGGCGCAGGACTGCGTGCGGCTGGTGATCGGGGAGTTCGGCGAGGGCGAGCGCGAGGACGACGCCTGCGTCCTGGTGGCCCGGGTCGGCGCATAGCCGTCGGGGAGAGCCCGGGCGGACGGCCGTCGGCCGCGCGCACGCGTACGGATCTCGGGGCCGCGCCGGACGGCGCGGCCTTCTTCGTCCGCGCGGAGCCGCACCCTGGCCCGCTCATGCCTGGCCCGCTCATACCGCGCCCCCTCATACCGGGCGCGGGGCCACCGGGCTGTTCGGGAGCGCCAGTTTGATCTCCTCGCGGAGCTCCTCGATGCCGGCGAATCCGGAGTAGTGGCCGCTCAGCCGGTACATCTCGCGTAGCCGGTCCCATGTCCGGTGCGAGGACGTCTCGTTCATCGAGACGAGCGCGAGGCGGGCGTAGCGGTCGGCCTGCTCCGGGTCGTCCGCGATGAAGCAGGCCGAGGCCATCGAGATGTAGTCGAAGATCTTCGAGCGCTGGTGGCCGTCCGCGCGCAGCCGCAGGGCCTCCTTGGCGTGCTTCTGGGCGATCGGCGCCGCCGACGGATCGTGGTCGGCGAGGGTACGGAAGGCCAGTGCCTGCATGCCGTGCAGATCGGCCTCGTCGAAGTGCTGCATCCACGAGGGCGGGGGCACGTCCCCGGACGTGGACACGAACAGGTCCTCGGCCTCGCCCAGGGTGCGGCGCATCGCCTGGCCCTTGCCGAGCGCCGCCTGAGCCCACGCCTCGATGGTGTGCAGCATGGCGCGGGTGCGGGGCAGGGTCCGCTCGCCCGAACCGGACTGCGCGAGCTTCATCAGGTCGAGGGCCTCGTTCGGTTTGCCCAGGTGGACCATCTGACGCGCGGCACGGGACAGCGCCTCCCCCGCCCGCGGCCGGTCGCCGCCCTCGCGGGCCGCGTGCGCGGCGATGACGAAGTACTTCTGGGCCGTCGGCTCCAGACCCACGTCGTGGGACATCCAGCCCGCCAGCACCGCCAGATTGGCCGCCACCCCCCACAGTCTGCGCTGGAGGTGGTCGGGGTGGTGGTAGGCGAGCATGCCGCCCACCTCGTTGAGCTGACCGACCACGGCCTTGCGCTGCAGGCCGCCGCCCCTGGAGGCGTCCCAGGCGCGGAAGACGTCCACGGAGCGCTCCAGGGCCTCGATCTCCTGGGAGCCGATGGGCGCGGCCTCGTACCGGTCGTATCCGACCCCGTCGGCCTGGTGGAGGTCGTTGTGGCGGAACGCGTCCTTGGCGCGGGCGGGGTCGGTGTGGAGCCAGTCGTACATGGCGTTGCTGAGGGCTGAGCCGGCGGTGAGCGCGGCGCCCGCGCCCATCAGACCGCGACGGTTGAGCATGAGGTCCATTCCCGTGAATTCGGTGAGGACCGCGGCTGTGCGTTCGGGCGCCCATGGCATCCCGTCGGGGTTCTCCTGCTCCCCGTCCGGTTGCCGCTTGATGGTGCGCCGTTGCCGTACGAACCCGAGGTCCTCGATGGTCACGACACGACCGAGCCGCTCGGTGAACAGTGCTGCCAGTACCGTGGGAACCGGTTCGCGCGGGGTCTCCCCCATGTCGATCCAGCGCCGCACCCGCGAGGTGTCGGTGGCCAGCTGGTGGTGGCCCATCGAGGCCGCCTGCCGGTTGACCATCCTCGCCAGTTCGCCCTTCGACCAGCCGGCCAGGCCGAACAAGTCATTCAGACGGGTGTTTGGTCCTTTGCTCACGTCAAGCCCCCAGGTTCTCGGCTGAGTTGACAGTAGCCCCCCGTCAGATGCCGAGCGACTATTCGCCAGGGTTCGCCAGGGCACGCAACGTGGTACGCCACCCACGGCCAGGTGTCAGGTAGGAATGCGCCTCCCCGACCCGGTCACCGGCGGAACTCCCCAGGGTGATGCACGGGATCCGGCGGGGCGGCGTACGCAACTCGTCGGCGCACGAAGGGATCCGTAACGCCATGTACGCAGCAACGACCTCCGTGTCCGCCCCGGTCCGGCCGCACCGCACCCTCCCCGCGGTGGGCGGCCCCTACCTCGAACCCGGCCGCATCGCGGCACCGGCGCAGAGCGCCGTACGGGCACGGCGGATGCCGGGAACCGGATCTCAGCCGCTCAGCGGAAGAATCGACCTGTCGGGGCCGCAGGGAGCGCAGCTGCGCACCGCGCTCGCCTCGGTGCAGCGGATCTGTCCGGAGTTCGCGCCGGTTCAGGTGCTGCGGCGCAGCGGCCGGTCGGTCCTGCTGGTGGGGACCACCGGCCGGATGACGGCCGTGGCGAAGGTATTACTGGATCCCTCGCCCGAATGGCGCGAGCGGTACCGGCACGAAATAGCGACGTACCGGACGTTCGTCCGGCACCGCCCGCACGTCCGCGTGCCGCGGCTGATCGCCGCCGACCCGGAGAACTGCGTACTGATCGTCGAGCGGATGGCGGGCCGGGTCGCCGCGCTCCAGCGGCACCCGGTGGAAGCCCCGCCCCGGGCCGACCTGCGGGCGGCGCTGGGCGCGGTGCGCCAGGTGAACACCTGGCGTCCCGCGGAGGGGTTGTTCGAGAAGCCCCTGGACTACGACCGCCGGATCGCCCGGGACTACCAGCAGGGTCTGCTGACCGACCGGGACTTCGGTGACCTGCAGAAGCTGCTGCACGGGGTGAAACTGTCCGGCACTCCCTGGCAGTTCAACCACGGCGACGCGCTGCTGTCGAACCTGCTGCTGTCCCCGGCGGGGCCGGTGCTCCTCGACTGGGAGCACGCCGGCTGGTACCTGCCCGGCTACGACCTGGCCACGCTGTGGACGGTGCTGGGCGACGCCCCGGCCGCCCGCGCCCACATCAGCCGCATGGCGCAGGCCGCCGGACCGGCCGCGCGGGACGCCTTCCTGGTCAACCTGATGCTGGTGCTGACCCGGGAGATCCGGATGTCGGAGACGGCGGTGCACCGCTCGATGTCGGCGGCCGCCCCGGCCCACCCCCTGCCGGTGGGTTCCCTGTCCTCCGGCGAGGAGCAGCGACTGCTGCTGCGGCGTCTGCACGACGACGCGGGCATGGCGCGCAGGGCGGTCCGCGCCGCCGTGGGCACGCGCTGACCCCGGCGCGCGGGGGCGCGTAGAACGGAGCACGACAGCACGGATCCCGATCCCGTGCCGCACACACCCGGTGTGTGCGGCACGGGATTTCCCGTGTCCGGGCCCACCGCTCGACCGGTGCGCGTGCCTTGACTTCACATGATCCCCCGAACACCTTTTCTGACGTCGCATCAGAACTGCCGGACCGGTCCCTCACTCCCACGCCGCTGGAGCCCGCCCATGACCCCGAGCCCCGCCTCCTCCCCCCACTCCGCACCGCGTTCCGCCCTCCCCTCCCGCAGGACGGTCCTCGCCGGGACCGGGGCCGGGGTGCTCGCCGCCGGCGTGCTGCCCGCCGTCGCGGCGCACGCCGCCGCCGGCGCCGGCCCCGGGGACGCGCTCGGCGAGTACGACGTCGTCGTGGTCGGATCCGGAGCCTCCGGGATGACCGCCGCGCTCACCGCCGCCCGACGGGGCCTGAGCGTGCTCGTGGTCGAGAAGGCCCCGACCTTCGGCGGTTCGGCCGCCCGCTCCGGGGCCGGCATCTGGCTGCCCAACAATTCCGTGATCCTGGGCGCGGGGGTCCCCGACACCCCGGAGAAGGCGGCGGCGTACCTCGCGGCCGTCGTCGGCGACGGCTCCCCGGCGGACCGGCAGGCCGCCTTCCTCGCCAACGGGCCGCGGATGCTCGACTTCGTGATGGCCAACAGCCCGCTGCGCTTCCGCTTCATGGACGGCTACAGCGACTACTACCCCAACCTCCCCGGCGGCCTTCCGAACGGCCGCTCCATCGAGCCCGACCAGATCGACGGCAACATCCTCGGCGCCGAACTGGCCCGGCTGAACCCGGCGTACATGCCCGTGCCGGCCGGCATGGTGGTGTTCAGCCAGGACTACAAGTGGCTCAACCTCGCGGCCGTGAGCGCCAAGGGCCTCGCGGTGTCCACCGAATGCCTGGCGCGCGGCACCGCGGCCGCGCTGTGCGGGCAGAAGCCGCTGACCATGGGCCAGGCCCTCGCGGCGGGCCTGCGGGCCGGGCTGATGCGGGCCGGGGTGCCGGTGTGGCTGAACAGCCCCCTGGTCGACCTGGTCCAGGAGGGCGGCGCGGTCACCGGGGTCGTGGTGGAGAAGGAGGGGGTACGGGGCGTCGTGCGGGCCCGCAAGGGCGTGGTCATCGGCTCGGGCGGCTTCGAGCACAACGCGGAGATGCGGGCCCAGTACCAGCAGCAGCCGATCGGCACCCAGTGGTCGGTGGGGGCGAAGGAGAACACGGGTGACGGCATCCGGGCGGGCCAGCGGGCGGGCGCCGCACTGTCGCTGATGGAGGACGCCTGGTGGGGTCCGTCGATCCCGCTGCCCGGCGAACCGTACTTCTGCCTGGCCGAACGGACCCTGCCCGGCGGCCTGATGGTCAACGGGAACGGTGCCCGCTTCGTCAACGAGGCGGCCCCGTACAGCGATGTGGTGCACGTGATGTACGAGAAGGACCGCGGCGCGACCGGCTCGCACATCCCCGCCTGGCTGATCGTGGATCAGAACTACCGCAGCAAGTACCTCTTCAAGGACGTCCCGCCCACGATCGTCTTCCCCGACTCCTGGTACGAGGTGGGCGCGGCGAAGAAGGCGTGGACCTGGGACGCGCTGGCCGGCCAGATCGGCGTACCGGCCGGAGCCCTGCGCTCCACCCTCAACCGGTTCAACGCGCAGGCCTGGAACGGCACCGACCCCGACTTCCACCGGGGCGACACGGCGTACGACCACTACTACACGGACCCGGGCGTCCACCCGAACTCGTGCCTGGCCCCGGTCTGGGCGCCGCCGTTCTACGCCTTCAAGATCGTGCCGGGTGACCTGGGCACGAAGGGCGGCATCGTCACGGACGCGCGGGCCCGCGCGCTGCGGTCCGACGGATCGGTGATCCGGGGCCTGTGGGCGGCGGGCAACGCGAGTGCGGCGGTGATGGGACACAGCTACGCGGGAGCCGGGTCGACGATCGGCCCCGCGATGACGTTCGGCTACGTGGCGGCGAACGACAGCCCGGACCGCGGTCGGCGGGGGGGGGGGGCGGCGCGGCGGGGGGCCGGGCGGGGGGCGCCGGGGGGGGTGGGCGCGGGCGC
>NZ_JBSGWY010000004.1:202193-222981 GCF_053609145.1 Streptomyces sp. NPDC054961
CGCGCGAGAGTCGGACGCGGGCCCCCCCCCCCCGCGCGCGCCCGGGCCGGGCGCCCGCCGCCCGCGCGGCGCCGCCCCGCGCCGCCCCCCGGCTCGTGTTTCCCCGACGGGCCCGGCGAGCCCGGTCCGTCCGGACACGAGGGGGCGGCTCGCCCGCGGTCACCTGCGGCGCCGGAGAATCCGGGCGGCCGTCCCCAGCCGTCCGAAGGCGCGGAGGGTCGGATCTCGAGGGGCAGTCCGGCCAACTCCCGTCAATCGCTGGGAACTTACCTCACCCGCCAGTAACATCCGACCGGCCAGTAACACGCCGCCCGAGCGGCTACCCTCGAAAGGCTCCTCTGCATGCGCTTGACCTCACGCGTCGCCTCCGCCGCCCTCGCCGTCGCCGCCCTCCTGCTCGGCGTCCTCCCCGCCCAGGCCCAGGCCCAGGCCCGCCCCGACCGCGCCTCCGATCGGGTCACGGTCGGTGACCGCACCTTCATCGCCGACGGCCAGGGCCGCGCGCTCCAGTGGCGCGGCTTCAACCTCGCCGACAAGAACAGCCGGGGGGACAACGCGTTCGCCGACATCCACGAGAGCGACCTCAAGGACATGTCCGCGCGGGGCTTCAACCTCGCGCGCCTCGCGTTCCTCTGGGACGACCTCGAACCCACCCCCGGGCACTACGACCGCGGCTACCTCACCAAGATGCGCCGCATCCTCGACTGGGCCGACCGCTACCACATCAAGGTCATCCTCGACGCCCACCAGGACGTGTACGGCCCCCGCTTCGGCTCCCGCGGCATCCCCGACTGGGCCACCCGCGACGAGGGGTTACCGTTCACGCCCACACCCGACGACTGGTTCGCCGGGTACTTCCAGCCCTCCGTACAGACCGCCTTTGACCACCTGTACAAGGACGCCGACCTCCGCGCCGCGCACGCGCGCATGTGGATGACGGTCGCCTCCGCCCTGGGCAGGCACCCGGCGCTGCTCGGATACGACCTGATGAACGAGCCGTTCGCGAAGTTCCTCGAAGGCGAAGACCTCCCCGCCGCCGCGGCCCGCTTCGAGGCCACCGAGCTCACCGAGCTGTGGAACCGCCTTGCGAAGGCGATCCGCCTGGTCGACCGCAGGTCGTGGGTGTTCGTCGAACCGACCGTCATCGTCGGTCTCGGCGTCCCCACCCAGATGGGCCCCATAGACGACCCGCACGCCGGCTACGCGCCGCACTTCTACGAGACCGCGATGGAAACCGGCGCCGACTACGACCCCAACGGCACCTTCGTTCCCGCCTACGAGGCCGCGATCAGCGACTACCCGGCCCGCAACCGCATGCCGGTGATCGTCGGGGAGTGGGGCGGCAACCCCTACGTTCCGCACGCGAGCCAGTTCGTCACCGACATGACGGCCTCCCTGGACCGCTTCGCCAGTGGCTGGACGTGGTGGCAGTGGTGCCGGGGCGGCGGCTACTGCTTCCTCGACGCGACGGGCGCCGCGAAGCCCAACGCCCAGCTGCTCGTCCAGCCGTACGCGCGGGCCGTCGCGGGCGACCCCCTCGCGTTCGCCTACGACCCGGCTGCACGCACGTACACGCTCACCTTCCGCACCCGCGACAACACGGACGGGCCCACCCAGATCACCGTGCCCAAGGACACGTACCCGCGTGGCTACCGCGTCGACGTCCAAGGCGGCAAGGCCAGTTGGGACGACCGCGGCCAGACCGTCTCGGTGAGCACCCACGGCAGGGCCGGAGTCACCTACAAGGTCACGATCAGCCCGAAGTAGCCCGGCCGCTTCGCGCGGGGGCGTGTGGAAAGCGAACGCGGGCCGCCGTGGCATGCCCGCCGTGCCTACCGTCCGCCTGCACGGGCTCGCTTCCGGGGCTGGAGGCGAGCTCGTGCACCGAGCCTACGCGCGGAAAGAACCTAGCCCTGCTGGAAGAGCTCGGCGGGGAGCGGCTTCAGCAGCGCGTACAGGTCGTCGGTGATCGGCCGGTCCCAGCTCGCGATGGTGACCAGCACGTTGTCGCTGCGGTCGAACTGCACGCAGCTGATCCGGCTCTCGGAGAGCTTGATCTTCCGGACGATGAGGAGGTTGTCGCCCTGCATGACGGGGCAGTCCTCGGCGCCGGTGACCTCGACGTCCTCGTCGTTCTCGAGGGCGTCGAGGAGCTGGGCCACCTCGAAGGGGACCTGCCCCTCGGAGAGGTCGCGGGCGGGGGAGCCCTCGGGGAGGTTCCCGATGATCATCGCGGGGCCGCGTCCGCCGAAGAGGTCGTAGCGGAGGAAGACACCCTGGCAGCTGCCGTCGGGCGCGGGCAGCAGCCCGGCCCCGAGATTGCCCGGCCAGTCCCCCGGGTCCATGGCCAGGACGTCGAAGTCCGGGCCGGCGGGGGTGGCGGCGCGGTGGCGGCGGAGGAAGGACATGCCGCCATGGTACGTGCCCGCCCACGTTTCCCAGCCCTCCACCCCGACCTCCGGCCCGGCCTCCACCCTTGCCTCCGGGGCCCGGCCTCGACCCTTGCCTCCGGCCCGGCCTCCATCCTTGCCGCGGGCCGGCCCTCCACCCTTATCTCCGGGGTCCGGCCTCCACCCTTACCTCCGGCCCGGGCCCGGCGTTGCTTCCGGCCCGGGGCCGCGCCTGCCTCCGAACCGCGCCCGGTCCTGCCCCCGGCTCGGGCCCGGCCTCCCGCTGCGCGGGGCCGGTTCCCCTACCCGCCCTTCCACCGTTCCCCGGACTTCGCCCGGACCCGAACAGCCCTGGGGCTCCGCCCCAGACCCCGCGCCTCAAACGCCGGCGAGGCTGAATCTTCCGGCCCCGCCCGCCAACCCCAGCCACGGCCGACCCCAGCTCCGCCGCAGCCCGCAGCCCGCAGCCCGCAGCCCGCAGCCCGCCACACTCCCAGCCGCCCCACCCCCAGCCTCGCCGGCGATTGAGGCGCAGGGGCCCGGGGGCTGGCCCCCGGCAACGAACCCGCACGCCAGACACGACACCCGCCACCCCCAGCCCCGCCGGCGATTGAGGCGCAGGAGTCCGGGGGCCAAGACGGGCGGCGGTGCGTCATGCCGTCGGGCCCGCCCGTGATCGCGGCGCGGCCACGACACCCCAGGCGGGACGGCGGCTCAGCGCGCCCGCCGGGCCATGGCCTCGCCCAGGCCCGCGCGATCCGTGCCCAGTGTGCGGAACACCCGCGACCGCTCCTCCTCCGAGACGGCCTCGTCACCCGCCAGCAGCCGCTCCGCCACCTCCCGGTCGCGCCCGTCCAGCTCGTCCAGCGCGTCCTCCCCGACGGCCCCGCCGGCCCCGCCGGCCCCGCCGGGCAAGGACCCGCCCACCGCCGTCAACGCCGCGCCCGCGGCCGCCGCCAGGCCGTCCGCCCCGCACTGCCGGGCCGCCGTCACCGCACGCAGCAGTACCTCCGCGTCCCCCCGCTCCTCCCCCAGCGCGGTCAGCGCGAGCGCGAGCTCGTAGCCCGCCGGGGAGGCCGACAGCAGTGCCACCGCCTCCTCGAGCAGGGCGACCCGCCCGGGCCCCGGCGGAGCCACTTCCGCCGCCACCCGCAGGGCCTGGCCGATGCCCGACGGGGCCCCGAACGCGCGGGCCCGGCGTACCGCCCCCGTGGCGAGGTCCCGCGCCCGCTCCGGATCCTGCGCGGCCACCGCACGGGCCAGGTGCAGCCGCCACGGGCACCAGGACGGGTTCTGGATCCCCCTCGGGGTCAGCCGCCGGTCCACCGCCTCCAGCTCCGCCGTCGCCGCCTTCGCCTCGCCGCGGGCCAGCAGCAGCTCCGCGTAGACGGTCTGGGAGTCCGGGAAGACGACCGCCGCCGGGAAGGGCTCCCCGTACTCGTGTTCCCGTGCCAGTTCCCACGCCTCGTCCACCCGGCCCCGCGCCAGCAGCGTGGTGACGAGGATCGCGATGGCGTACCAGTGCACGGGGGTGCGCCGCCCCACGCGCTCCGCGAGCCTCAGGCCGGCCCGGGCCAGTTCCTCCGCCTCCACCAGCCGTCCGCGCCGGTAGCGGATGTACGCGCGCAGGCTGTACGCGAAGGACAGGTGCGCCCCGCGCCAGCCCTGCCGTTCGAACTCGGCGGTGCCGGCCTCGAACAGTTCCTCGGCCCGGCCCGGGCGGTCGGCGTACATGTGCACCATCGCGACGAGGACCGGGACCTCGAAGCCCCGGTCCTCGTACGCCCAGCTGAAGCCGGTCTCGAGCACCCGGCCCGCGTGGTGCAGGACCACGTCGACCGGCTCCCCGCGCAGGCAGGCGTCCCACGCCCGCAGCCCGATGACGTAGCGCTCGGTGAGGTCCCGCCCGGCCAGCCGGTCGGCGAGCCGCGCGAGGCGCCGCGAGCGCGCCGGGGAATCGGGCTCGGCGGCGTCGAAGGCGTCCCACATAAACTGTTCGGACTGCAGGCGCAGCCGGGCGCGTACGTCCTGGGTGTACGGGATCTCGCGCGCGAGGGATTCCGAGGCCTCGGAGAGGCGGTCGCTGTGCGAGAGCACCTGCGCGAGCCGGATCACGATGCCCTGGCGCAGCGCCTGGTCCTCGAAGGGCTCCGCGAGGGCGGCGCGCAGGTGGTTGACGGTGTTGGCGGGCTCGGTGAGCAGGGAGGCGCAGCCGAGCTCGTACAGGACCGCCGCGCGTTCGTCGAAGTCCGGGGGCTCCCGCAGGGCCCGCGCGAGCTGGCGGCGGGCGGCTTCGGGGGCGCCGGCCCGGAGGTTCTCGCCGGCGGCCTCGCGCAGGGTGCGCACGACCCACGGGTCGCTCTCGGGGTGGGTCTCCAGCAGGTGGCGGGCGGCCGCGGAGGGTCCGAGCCCGGCGTCGAGGACGGCCGCGGCGGCCTTCCCGTGCAGGGCGACCCGCAGGGCGTCGGGGATGCCCCGGTACAGGGCGGTGGCGATGAGCGGGTGGACGAACTCCAGCCCGGCCCCCTCCTCTTCGCCCGGTTCCACGGTCTCGGCGGCGGCCGAGAGGATGCGGGCGGCGCGCAGCCGCTCGGTGGCGTCGACGGCTTCCTCGGTGCCGAGTCCCGCGACCCGGGCGGCGAGCTGCCGCGGAATGTCGGTGCCGAGGACCGCGCAGGCCCAGGCGAAGCGGACGGTGGAGGGGCCGAGGCTGTGGAGGCGGGCGACGAGGCCGCTGCCGCGCTGGGCGGCGGCGAGGTCGCGCAGCAGCGGGGCGCTGGCCTCGACGGGGGCCAGGCCCTTGTCCCGTACCCGCACGGCGAGTTCGACGGCTTCGAAGGGGTTGCCGGTGGTGACGGCCCAGGCCTCCCGGCAGAACGCGTCGTCGGCGTGCTCGCCGACGGCCTCCCGCACCAGGGTGGAGACGGCCTCGGCGGTGAGCGGCGCGAGCGCGAGGGGACGGTGTCCCGCGCGGCCGGGGAGCGTACGGAACGCCTCGGCGTGGGGCGGCAGTTCTTCGGGCCGGTAGGCCACGACGAGGAGCAGCGGGAGGTGTTCGGCGCGCGGGGCGAAGGCGGCGAGCCAGGAGAGGGATTCGGGGTCGGCCCAGTGGGCGTCGTCGAGGACGAGGGCGACGGGGGCGCGCTGGACGACGAGGTGGGTCAGGACCCAGTCGAGTCCGTCGCGCAGGCCCTGGGGGTCGGGCGGGGCGCCCTGTTCGGGGGCGCAGAGGCCGAGGGCGGGGCCGACGATGGCGTACCAGCTGCCGAGCGCGGCGCGCAGTTCCTCGTCGGTGGCGCCGGCCAGCTGGGGCTGGATGAGCTGGCGGGCGACGTGGAAGGGCTGGCTCTGCTCCTGTTCGCCGCCGCGGGCGGCGAGCACGGTGCAGGACCTGGCGTGGGCGCGGCGGCGGACTTCGGCGAGGAGCGTGGTCTTGCCGAGCCCGGCCGGTCCGGAGAAGGCCAGGAGGGCTCCGGCGGCGTCGGGCCCGGGACCGGTGAGCTGGTCCAGGGCTTCGTCGACGGCGGTGAGCTCCGCGTGGCGTTCGAACATCGTGCGCCGTTTGCGGGTCCGGCGTTCCGTCATGGCTGGTACCCCCCAGGCCTGTTCAGGGGTTCAGCGTACGCCCGCGCACCCGCCCGGGGACGCGGTACGGGAAATCAACTGATCTTCTTTCCGCCTGCTCCTCGGAGGTGCTCCCGGGGGTGCCTCCGGGGCGCCGCGGGGGACCCCCTTCGCAGGCGACCCCGCACCGCCCTCGCCCGAAGCCGAGGACGGGCGCGGGCTGATCCTCGTACGTCTGTGAGCGGACGGATACGGCTCGTACCGCCCCGACGGGGGGCACGCGGGCAAGCTGCTCCGGGTGGAGTGCGCGGCCGAACCCTGACACCGGCCGTAGCCGGCTACGCGTACTCGGGCCGGAAGCCGCTCAGCTCATCGGCAACGGCACCGAGCCAGCTGCCCGCCGAGTGGTCTCCCGGCGGTTCGAGCTCCATTCCCAGTTCTGCCACGGCGAGTGCGTAGTCGGCCTCGTCCCGTCCGAGTACGAGCAGCTCGCGGATCTCGCCGACGACGCGGGCCACGAGGGTGCGGTCTGTCGAGGCGGCGTAGTCGCGGACGGCCTCTTCGTGGTCGGTGAACTCGTCCGGCATGTCCTGCGAGAACCAGCTGCCGAGGAGCTGTCCGAGTTCGGGGAAACGCGCATGCCATTCCCAACGGGTCTCGGGCAGCTCCGACGGGCGAGGGACCTCTCCGCTCTCGATGCTCTGCTTGATGTGGTCGGCGAGCTGGACGAGCCATGCCGCGATCTCGGAGTCGGATAGGCCGATGTCCGGGACCGGGTAGAACTCGCCGAGCCGCTGACGCAGGCGACCGGGCGGATTGTTGGCGTAAGCGCGCAGTTGCTGCTCCGCGACGGACAGGGCCCAGGGGCGGGTGTGCCAGGTGTGCCGCAGGTAGGCCCGGAGGGCGAGGCCGGGCCGGTCGGGTTCGTCGTCGGCGGGCTGGCCGAGGTAGGCGCTGATCACCTGGTCCAGCTCGCCGTAGCGGCGGTCGAAGTCGATGGGCTTCATGGACATCGGGGACGGCCTCTACAGGTAGATCGGGACGGTGGTGTGCACGACGAAGCCGTGGGGCGCGCCGGACTCGCGCCGGAGCACGACCCGTGCCGCCCGTACGTCCAGGGGCCCGCGCCCGGCGAAGGCCATGGCCTGGAGCAGGACGCGGCCGACCGGATCGGGACGGGAGGGCCAGGCCGCTTCGAGGGTGATCCGGAGACGAGTGCCCTGGGCGAGCCAGCGGTGAATGGCCTGCTCGTTACGGGTGATGACCTCCTGGGTGGCCCATTGGGCGGTTTCCCGGTCGGGATAGGTGGCGGTTCGCGTCAGCATTGATTCCCAGTTCGGTGTATCTGATCAGGTGGGGTCGAAGTGCCAGATCATCGCGACTTCGGCGTCGTTGACGGCAATCAGACCGGCGTCCCAGCCGTAACGGCTGAACGGATCCGTCAGGCGGACGGGCTGCTCGTAGAAGTCCGGGTTCTCGGCCTTCCACCCCACATTGGAGTAGAAGCGCGTGCCGTGGAGGAAGCGCGAGAGGATCAGACGCGCCCGGCGTTCCATTTCGGGCCGATCACGGCCGAAATCCGCCGCCTTGGCCACCTCAAGGCCGGGAATACCGAGCAGGACGACCAGCGACTCGACCGAGCTCCGGGGAAGCTCGGTCACTCGCTGCCGGAAGCGGACCACGTCTTCGGGTGTGGTCGGGGCCTCGGCGAAGGGGAACAGCGGATCGTCCCCTCGTTCGTCCTCGTCCTCGTCCGGATCGAGCGATCGCCATCCGCGTGGGTCAGAGGTCTGACCGCGCATGATCGCGGCGGCGTCGAGCCACCACTCCTCGTGCTCCCGGCGGACAACGGATACGGAGGTGTAGCTGTATTGGTAGAGCTCGAGCGCGTCTGCCCACGTCTCCGCGGTGAGTTCAGTCATCATTCACTCCACTACTCAGGTGACGATGTGTGGACGACGAAAGGCGGATTCAGGTTCGGGTTGTACTGAAGGCGCGTTCTCACACCTTTGGCATCCACAACGGGCATCGGCACGTTGTTCACACCCCGAGAGGTCCGTCCGGTCACTGCGTCTCCAGTGAGCGGGCCTTCCAACGGTATCGATGGCACGACGATGGACAGTGCAGGTTGGTCCGGGGGAGGGTTCTTCAGCCACTCCTGGATTTCCGCGGTGTTGTGACGGATGTTGTACTGAGTGTATTTCTGGGCGGACTCGAAGTCGGCGAAGCTCGACGCCGACATGAGGTCGAGCTTCCCGGACGGCTTGGACTGGTCTCGGTGCCTTTGCAGCAGCTGCTCATCGGTCTTGCCGACGTGCTTCTCCAGGGTGTGCCCGCCCCCGAGGTCCTCGTTCGTCGCCAGGTCGAACGAGTACATGAACGGGGTGGGACTCTCGCCGCCGCGCTGCCAGCTGTGTTCCTGCTTGAACTCGTTGAGCGACCGCGCACCGAACCCCTGGGCGCGCGCGATCTCGGACTGGTACGTCGGGGCGCTGAGGATCGCCTCTTCCAATTCCGGTACGAGCTTGATCAGCTTGTCGGCGGCCGCGTCGAACTCCCGGTGGTAATGGTCGACGGCTGCGTCCACGGTCGCTTGGTCCATATGGGACCGGAACGACATCATGACTTGGCCGACGAGGGCGCCGACCGCGAGCTTGGTGATGTCCTTCAGGTCCAGGTCGGTCGTGAAGTCCTTGGCCGTGGCCTTGGCGGCCTCTTTGCCGCAGCGCTCGGTCGTCGCCCTGGTCGTGTCCATGATCTGGGCCAGGTGGTCGAGGGTCTCCTGAAGCGTGTCCGCCGTCTTCTTCAGCACGTCGACGATGGGACGCCGGCCCGTGGGCGGAAGATCTCGACTTGTCCGCCAACTACGGCCGACACTGGCTCTGTTGCGATTCTCATCGCGTGTCCTGCCCCACTCGGTCGAGCCCCAGACGCTCTGTCCGAACGCGCGCATCGCGCGCTGCCATTCACTGTTGCCGCGCGTGTCGGTGATGGTGGAGATGGCATCGGTGAACTCGTCGGAGGCCTTCGTGGTTTCGCCCGCGATGAGATGCCAGGACTTTGCCATGTCCCGGCCATCCTCCTGCTTGAAGCCAGGAGTGATCTCGTGTGCCTTCCCGAGGTGCAGAAGATGCTGGAACGAGGGCCCGACGATGAGGGCGAGCCAGTCGGGGAACTCGCCGAGGATCCCGGAGATCCACCAGGAGTCGGCGTCCTCTCCGGTGCCGGACCACTTGATGCTGTTGACGGGGCCGTACCGAGGCGGCTTGTTGATGACGACGGGCTCCGGGACGTTCCTCGGCTGCGTACCCTTGCGACCGCTCGCCTCCCAGTCGGCCAGCACATAGTGGTTGGCGGTGACGGTCAGGCCCACGGCGGCGCCGCCGACGCTCACCACGCTCCTGCCCCAGGCCTCCAGGAACTTCTCCGTCACGATCATGTAGGCAACCGCGAAGTTGTGGGCGCCCCAGCCTCTGCCGGCGGACTGGCTGTACTTGTTCAGCGAGTCGACCAGCCCGAATGCCCGGTCAGCGTAGGCGAACTGCGCATCCTTCACCAGCTCCGAGGCGTGGTAGACGTGCACTGGCTGGACGTCGAAGCCGCCGTTCTGGTTCGGCGGGGGCGGAGCAGTCCCTGCCATCAGGCCGCTCCCCAACCGCGCAGCACGGCCTTGTGGGCGTTCGCGTAGTTTTGGTGCCCGTTGACGACGATCTCGTGGAGCCAGGCCTGGGTCGCGACCAGGTCCTGCGCCGACCGGTCCCATCGGTCGAGTTGGTCGATGAACGACTGCCGGGCTTCGCCGTCCCAGGTCAACACGACCTTCTCGGCCCGTTCGTAGAGAGCGTCCAGCTGCTCGTTGAGTGTCTTGAGGATGGCCTCAAGGTCGCCCGCGAGCTTCTGTTGCGTCGCGAAGTCGACTGATATCCCGTCGTCACCAGACGGCACGGTTCCCCCTCGTGTCCTTGATGGCTGGTCGAGCCGGTGTCACCTGTTCACAGGTCGGCCACGCGGCTGCGCGGCGCGGCGACCGGTGCGGCCTTCGGCGTGGAGAGGACGTCCGCCTCCGCTGACACGTCCGCCCCGGCCCGTACCCGTGCGAACTGCTCCAGGACTTCGAGCTCCTGCGCCGTGAACCCGCCCTCGCTGAGGCGCATCGCCTCGGCGAGCAGCTTCATGGTCCCCCTGATCCTTACGGCGTCCTCCGCTGCCGCGCGATGCCGGGCGCGGTACGCCTCCGCCGCCGGCCCCCGCCAGCGCGCCTCGATGGCGTCCACGATCTCGTCCATGCGCAGCAGTTGTCTCGTCAGAACTCCCTGCATCGCGTCGAGGTCGCGGGCGAGACTTTTGAGCCGCTCGGCCTCCACCGAGAGATCTGGGTCTTCCACGGTGCCTCCCTCCCCTGAGCTCCAGGTGGACAGATGATCAGCATGTTTGACCCTAACAAAGACGTTCGATCAGATTTGATTCGAATAGAGGGCACCGATCGGCAACCAGTGATCGCGGCACGGATGACGGGAGCGTGTCAGGGGACTGCCGGTGGACTGTTCGGGTCCTGTCAGCGCGGCACGCCATGGTGACGTCGTCGCCGGGCAGACACCCTACCTTTTCCACCGATATGGCCGAACGGCCCGGCCGCCACCGCGGAGGTGGCGGCCGGGCCGCGCCGGGCCGTACGTGTGCGCGTCCGTGCGTGCGTGCGTCCGTATGCGCGCCGCCTCGGCTACGTCAGGTCGAACTCCCCGCCCCGCGCGTTCAGGACGAACCGGCGCCATTCGTCCGGCGCGAAGATCAGCGAGGGGCTTTCGGGCCGGTCGCCGTTGCGCATCGCGATGAACCCCTCCACGAAGGCGATCTGGACGTCGCCCTCCCCCCCGGCTGCTCGACTGCCAGTCCGCCTCGGTCAGATCGAGGTCCGGCTTTCCCCAGCCGGCCGGCGCCTGCGAAATCATGCTCTCTGCCACGTGCGTGCTCCTCCCGGTACGTCGTCCCCGGGTCAGGTTAGCGATCGCACGCCGTGCCGCACAGGCCACGGTGCGTCACTCGCGGCTTGTGCGGCACCCTGACGGAAACCGCGCGGCACCGGGCCGCCGCCTTCAGGAGGACGGCGGCTGCGATCCCACCAGCCACATCGAGAAGAACTGCGCCCCGCCGCCGTAGGCGTGCCCCATCGCCTTCCGCGCGTCCGGGACTTGGTGCTCTCCGGCCTGCCCGCGCACCTGGAGGGCCGCCTCCGCGAAGCGGATCATGCCGGAGGCGCCGATCGGGTTGGTGGAGAGGACTCCGCCCGACGGGTTGACGGGCAGGTCGCCGTCGAGCTCCGTGACCCCGGCCTCGGTGAGCTTCCAGCCCTCGCCCTCGTCCGCGAAACCGAGGTTCTCCAGCCACATCGGCTCGTACCAGGAGAAGGGCACGTACATCTCGACCGCGTCGATCTCCCGGCGCGGGTCGGTGATCCCGGCCTGCCGGTAGACGTCGGCCGCGCAGTCCTTGCCCGCCTGCGGGGACACGAAGTCCTTGCCCGCGAAGAGCGTCGGCTCGCTGCGCATCGCCCCGCCGTGCACCCAGGCCGGCGGCTTCGGCGAACGGGCCGCGCCCGCCCGGTCGGTGAGGATCATCGCGCAGGCGCCGTCGGAGGACGGGCAGGTCTCGGAGTACCGGATCGGGTCCCACAGCATGGGCGAGGCCTGGACCTTCTCCAGGGTGATGTCGTGCTCGTGCAGGTGTGCGTACGGGTTCTTCAGCGCGTTGCGCCGGTCCTTGTACGCCACGAGCGAGCCGACCGTGTCGGGGGCGCCCGTGCGCCGCATGTACGCGCGCACGTGCGGGGCGAAGAACCCGCCGGCCCCCGCCAGCAGCGGCTGCTGGAAGGGAACGGGCAGGGAGAGTCCCCACATGGCGTTGGACTCGGACTGCTTCTCGAAGGCGAGGGTCAGGACGGTGCGGTGCACGCGGGCGGCGACCAGGTGGGAGGCGACCAGGGCCGTGGACCCGCCCACCGAACCGGCGGTGTGCACCCGGAGCATGGGCTTGCCGACCGCGCCGAGGGCGTCCGCCAGGTACAGCTCCGGCATCATCACGCCCTCGAAGAAGTCGGGGGCCTTGCCGATGACGACCGCGTCGATGTCCGCCCAGGTCAGCTCCGCGTCCGCGAGCGCGCGGGCCGCGGCCTCGCGCACGAGCCCCGCGATGGACACGTCGTGCCGGGCGGCGACGTGCTTGGTCTGGCCGATGCCGACGACGGCCACTGGCTCCTTGCTCATGCTCGGTCCCCTTCCAGGACGGCGACCAGGTTCTGCTGGAGGCAGGGGCCGGAGGTGGCGTGCGCGACGGCCCGGTCGGACTCGCCGCGGTGGATCCGGGCGGCCGCCTCGCCGATCCGGATCAGGCCGGCGGCCATCATCGGGTTGGCGGCGAGCGCGCCGCCGGACGGGTTGACGGACACGCTCTCGTCGAGTCCGAGGGCCTTGCGGAGCACCACCTCCTGGGAGGAGAACGGCGCGTGCAGTTCGGCGGTGTCCACCGGACGCTCGAAGACCCCCGCGCGCTCGGCGGCGATCCTCGTGGACGGGGAGTCCGTGAGGTCGCGCAGCCCGAGGCTGTGCGCCTCGATGCGGTGGTCGATGCCGGTGATCCAGGCGGGCCGGCCGCACAGCCGCCGCGCCACGTCCCCGGCGGCCAGGACGACCGCGGCCACGCCGTCGCCGATGGGCGGACAGTCGCCGGTGCGCAGCGGGGCGACCTGGTAGTCGCCCTGCGCGACGGAGCCGCTGAGCTGGGCGTGCGGGTTGCCGCTCGCGGAGGCCCGGCTGCGGGCCCCGATCGCGGCGAGCGCGGTCTCGTCGGTCTCCCCCGCGTCGATGAGGGCCTGCGCCTGGAGGGCTGCCAGGGCCACGGCGTCGGGCCACAGCGGAGCCACGTAGTAGGGGTCGAGCTGGCGCGTCAGGACGTCCCGTACCGAGCCCGGGGAGGACTTCCCGTACGCGTAGACGAGGGCGGTGTCCGCCTCGCCGGTCTGGAGCTTGACCCAGGCCTCGTACAGGGCCCAGGCGCCGTCCATCTCCACGTGCGACTCGGAGATGGGCGGCCAGGCGCCGACGCCGTCGAGGGTCATGGTGAACGAGAAGGCCCGGCCGGCGAGGTAGTCGCTGGAACCGGAGCAGGTGAATCCGATCTCGCCCGCCTTGAGGCCGGTCTGGGCCAGTACCCGGTGCAGGACCGGCATGACCATCTCGACTTCGCTGAGTTCGTCGGTGCGGCGCAGGTGGTCGCTCTGCGCGAAGGCCACGACGGCCACTTCCCGTGCGTGCCCGCTGCTGCTCGGCGTGGCCATCAGATGAGCTCCTTGTAGACGTCGTAGTCCGCGTCCGGCTCACCGGTGGGGCGGTAGTGGTCGGGGTAGCGGCCGCCTTCGGTCCACACCGGCTCCACGCGCAGGCCCATGCGGACCTGGTCGTAGGGGATGCCGCCGATCCGGCCGTGGAGTGCGAGGCCGGCGCCGTCGAGGGCGATGTGGGCGTAGACGTAGGGGACTTCGATGTCGAGGTTCTTGGCCTTGATGTTGACGATGCAGTACGTGGTGACCGTGCCCGCCGGGCCGACCTCGACCCGGTCGGTGGTGGCGACCCCGCAGGTGGGGCAGGCGCCGCGCGGGGGGACGTACACCTTGTGACAGGAGGGGCAGCGCTCGCCGATGGTCTTGCGGTCGGAGAGGCCCTGGATGTACGCGGTCTGCGCGCGGCCGGGACTGTACGTGTAGTCCAGGCGGGCCGGGGCGACGATGCCGGTGACGGCGTCGGCGAACTCCCCGCCGTGCGGGGACGCGTGCGCGGCCCCGTCTCCCTCCTCGGACCCCGCGGGCTCGAAGCAGGCGATGTCGGTGATCGCCCCGACCCGCTCCGCGGCCCACCGGATCCGGACCCGCATGCCGGTGCGCACGGCCTGGGGCCCGGGGGCGTCGAGGGCGTGCAGGATCCCGGTGTCGGCGCCGTCGAGCCGTACGAGGACCCAGGCGAAGGGGGTGGCGAGGGGCTGGCCGGGGCGCGGGGCGCCGTTCCAGGCCCAGGTGGTCACCGTCCCGGTGACCCCGACCTCGACGAGGTCGCGGATCTCCTCGGCCGTGACGGGGTCGTACTCGGCCGGCGGGACCATCACCTTGCCGTCGGCGGTGGTGACCCCGAGGACGACGCCCTCGCGCAGTCCGGTGAGGAAGGCGCTCTGGACGGGTCCGAGGGACCGGGTGAAGGGGAACTCGACGACGAGGGGCGCGCGGAGGATCTCGGGTGGGGACGGGGCTGTCATGGAGGGGTCTCCGATGCTCGGGACGGGAACGGTTCAGCTGCGGGGCGGACTCGGCCCCGCCGGGAGGGAGGCGCGGGAGCGGGGCGGCCCACGGCTACGGCGGCGAGGGACCGGGGCGGCCCACGGCGACGGCGGCGCGGGACCTGGGCGGCCCACGGCGACGGCGGCGCGCCCGCGTCGGGTCCGGCGCCGCCGGAACAGGAGCGCGGGCCCGGCCGGCTACTCGCGCCGGTACAGTGCGGGCCGCTTCTCGGCGAAGGCCCGGGCCCCTTCCCTGGCATCCGCGGTGTCGAAGATCGGCCACCCGCGCAGGAGCTCCGCCGCCAGCCCCTGCGACTCGGTCAGCTCGGCGCTCTCGTAGACGGACGCCTTCACCGCCTCGACCGCCAGCGGACCGCACGCGTTGATCCGCTCGGCGATCTCCAGGGCGGCCGCCAGCGCGGTGCCGTCCGGGACCACCCGCCCGACGAGCCCGATCCGCGCCGCCTCCTCGGCGGCGTACGGCCGCCCGGTCAGCAGCATCTCCAGCGCGTGCGTCCGCGGGATCTGCCGGGGAAGCCGGACCGTCGAGCCGCCGATCGGGAAGAGCCCGCGCTTGACCTCGAACAGTCCGAAGGTCGCGCCCTCCCCCGCCACGCGGATGTCCGTGCCCTGGAGGATCTCCGTCCCGCCGGCCACGCAGTAGCCCTCGACCGCCGCGATGACGGGCTTGCGCGGCCGGTGGTGGCGCAGCATCGCCTTCCAGTGCAGGTCGGGGTCGGCCTTGAGCCTGTCCCGGTACCGGTCGCCCTCCATGCCCTTGCCGGCCAGTGCCTTCAGGTCCATGCCGGCGCAGAAGTCTCCGCCGGCGCCCGTCAGCACCACCGAGCGGATGCCGTCGTCCGCGTCCGCCTCCAGCCAGCCGTCGTACAGCCCCACCAGCAGCGGCAGCGAAAGCGCGTTCTTCGCTTCTGGCCTGTTCATGGTGAGCACCAGCGTGGCACCGTGGCGTTCCACGGTGAGGTGTTCTGTCCCACCCATTGCCGTCCTCCCGTCTCAAGACCTAGAACAGGTTGCAGTAGGGGCGGGTGCAGTTCAATAGTTTTCTGACACCCAGTCAGATTTCTTGGACGGTCCCCTTCCCAGTTGGGGTTGGCGACGCTCTAATGACCGCCGAGCAGACCAGCCATGGGATTTTCTGGGTCAGGAGGACCGGTGGAGTACAACATTGCCGACCTGTTCGAGTCGGTCGTGGACGTGGTCCCGGACCGCGAGGCCCTCGTGTACGTGGACCACCCCGGGACCGGCGCCGAGCGCCGCCTGACGTACGCGGAGCTGGACGCGGCGGCGAACCGCATCGCGCACCACCTGCTGGAGAGCGGCCTGAAGGCCGGCGAGCACCTGGGCCTGCACCTCTACAACGGGGTCGAGTACCTGCAGACCGTGCTGGCCTGCCTCAAGGCCCGGCTGGTGCCGGTGAACGTGAACTACCGGTACGTGGAGGAGGAGCTGGTCTACCTCTACAACGACGCCGACCTCGCCGCGCTCGTCTTCGAGGGCGAGTTCACCGAGCGGGTCGCGGCGGCGCTGCCGCAGACGACGAAGCTGCGCCACCTGATCCGGGTCGGGCCGGCCCCCGAGGGCGCCCCGGAGCCGGCGATCGCACCGGTCGCGTACGCCGACGCGGAAGCGGCCGGATCGCCCGGGCGCGGCTTCCCTCCCCGCTCGCCCGACGACCTGTTCATCATCTACACGGGCGGCACGACGGGCATGCCCAAGGGCGTCATGTGGCGCGCCGAGGACCTCTTCTTCGCCGGCCTGTTCGGCGGCGAACCGTCCGGCGAGCCGGTGAAGCGGCCCGAGGAGCTGGCCGAGCGGGTCGCGTCGAAGGGCGCGGGGCTCACCTTCTTCCCCGCGCCGCCCCTGATGCACGGCACGTCCACGCTGACCTCCTTCATCGCCTTCAACTACGGGCAGCGGGTGGTCATCCACCGCAAGTACGCGCCCGAAGAGGTGCTGCGGACGATCGCGAAGGAGAAGGTCTCCAGCGTGTCGCTGGTGGGCGACGCCATGCTGCGGCCGCTCATCGACGCCCTGAAGGGACCACTGAAGGGGACGGACCTGTCCTCCCTGTTCAGCGTCTCCTCCTCCGGCGCGATCATGTCGGAGACCGTGCGCGCCGAGTTCCAGGAGCTCGTGCCGAACGTGATGCTCCTGAACAACTTCGGGTCCTCCGAGTCCGGCTCCAACGGGCGGGCCACGAACGACTCCAGCCCGGAGAGGGGTTTCCGGCTGGAGGTCAACGAGCGTACGCAGGTGGTCGATCCGGTGACCCACGAGCCGGTGCCGGTCGGCGAACCGGGGCGGCTCGCACAGCGCGGGTACGTCCCGCTGGGCTACTACAACGACCCCGTCAAGAGCGCCGAGACCTTCTTCCAGAAGGGCTCGGAGCGGTGGGTCCTGCTCGGCGACATGGCGACCGTCGACGAGCAGGGCATCGTCACCGTCCTGGGCCGCGGTTCGCAGTGCATCAACACGGGCGGCGAGAAGGTGTACCCGGAGGAGGTCGAGCAGGCGCTGAAGTCCCACCCGGACGTCTACGACGCCTTGGTGGCCGGGGTCGCCGACGCCACGTGGGGCAGTCACGTGGCCGCGGTGGTCCAGATCCGGGAGGGCGCGCCCGAGCCGACGCTCGAGGAGATCCAGGCCCACTGCCGCACGAAGCTGGCGGGCTACAAGATTCCGCGCCAGCTCGTCGTCACCCCCGCCGTCCAGCGCTCCCCGAGCGGCAAGGCGGACTACCGGTGGGCGAAGTCGGTGGCGACGGAGGCGGACGCGGCGCGCTGACCGCTCGCGGGTGCGCGCGGGGCCGGCTCAGAGCTTGCTGAGCAGTTCGGCCGCGAGGCTGCGGGTCCAGGTCGTCAGCTCGGGCCGGTCCACCCCTTGGCCCAGCGCGTCGACCTGGGCGTCCGTGAGCCGGAGCGGGCCGCCCGGGTCCTCCAGAAGGTGGGCGACCTCGGAGAGCAGACCGGCCAGGCGGCGCGCGCCCGGCGCGCCGAGACGCAGCGATACCGCGGGGTCGATGACGGGCATGGCCGCCTCCTCCCTTCGCCAGGGGCGTCTGTTTCGACCGTACGCCCCCGGCCCGGCGGCCGCCGCTCAGGCCCCGGTGGCCAGGAACCGCTCGATCCGGGCCGCGAACCACGGCGCGTCGTCCAGCCACGGGAAGTGCCCGCCGTCCCGCTGTACGTCGACGACGCCCTTCGGGAAGAGCGCGGCGAGGCGGGCGGCGAGCGCCGGCCTCGGGTTGAAGTCCAGCTCTCCGGCCAGTACCAGCACTTCGCCGGTGACCCGGCTCAGTGCGGCCCGGGTGGCGGGCGGGTCGAAGGCCCCGGGGCCGGCGAAGGCGGCGGACGCCCCGGCGTTCTTCTGGACCGGGCTCAAGGCCGCGTGGGCCCGCGCCGCGTCGTCCCAGCGCCCGTAGGCGAGCGGCATGGCCGCCGCCCAGTCGGCCTCGTCGGGGGAGCTTCCGGCGGCGAACGCCGCGAGCGCCCGCCCGTAGGCCGCGATGGCCGTGTCGTACGGTTCGCCGCCCGCCCGCCGGCGGACCACCGCCAGGCGGTCTTCCGGGGAGTCCTCGAGGCCGACGGCCCAGCAGGTCGGGGTGACCATCGCGAGCCGGCGGACGCGCTGCGGGTGCGCCGCGGCGTAGAGCTGGGCGAGGCTGCCGGAGGCGGAGTGGGCGAGCAGGTCCACGGTCCGAAGACCGAGGTGGACGCGCAGCGCCTCGACATCGGCGACCTGGTGGTCGGCCCGGTACGTGGACGGGTCGGCCGGAATCGCGGAGTCGCCCGTGCCGCGCAGGTCCAGCAGGACCAGCTGGCGCCCGGCGGAGAGTCCGCCGAGGTCGCCCAGGTACGCGGAAGCCCGCATGGCACCGCCGGGGAGGCATACGAGCGGCTCTCCTTCACCTTGGAGGTGGTAGGCGAGCTCGGTTCCGTCGTAGGTGGTGAAGGTGCGGGTGGAGGGCGTGGAGATCGACATGGGAGCCATCCCAGCAGACGATCACCCGTTCGAGTAATTGATTTGGGCGCCCGGGTCCGGCAATCTACCGAATGATCGGTCGGTTAGCTCGGCAGAGGGGTGGACGGCATGAACACGTTTCCGAAGGGGCGCGGCCAGGAGGGTCACGCCGGTGCCGCTGCCGGCGGCGGCGCCGACGGGGGCGAGCGGCTGGGCCGGGACGAGCTGGCCGCGCTCCAGCTGACGCGGCTGCGCGCGACCCTGCACCGGGTGTACGAGCGGGTGCCCTTCTACCGGCAGTCCTTCGACAAGGCCGGCCTGCATCCCGACGACTGCCGCTCCCTCGCCGATCTCGCCCTCTTCCCCTTCACCACCAAGAGCGATCTGCGCGACCAGTACCCCTTCGGCATGTTCGCCGTCCCGCGCTCCGAGGTGCGGCGCATCCACGCGTCCAGCGGCACCACGGGCCGGCCGACCGTCGTCGGGTACACCGAGGGCGACCTGTCCACCTGGGCGGACGTCGTCGCCCGCTCGATCCGCGCGGCGGGCGGCAGACCCGGCCAGATGGTCCACATCGCCTACGGGTACGGCCTGTTCACCGGCGGCCTGGGCGCACACTACGGCGCGGAGCGCCTGGGCTGTACGGTCGTCCCCGCCTCGGGCGGGATGACGGACCGGCAGGTCCGGCTGATCCAGGACTTCCGCCCGGAGGTCATCATGGTGACCCCCTCGTACATGCTGACCCTGCTGGACGAGATGGAGCGCCAGGGCGTGGACCCGCGCTCCACCTCGCTCCGTACGGGGATCTTCGGTGCCGAGCCGTGGACCGAGGAGATGCGCCGCGAGATCGAGGAGCGGCTGGACATCGACGCGGTGGACATCTACGGCCTGTCCGAGGTGCTGGGTCCCGGCGTCGCGCAGGAATGCGCCGAGACCAAGGACGGCCTGCACGTGTGGGAGGACCATTTCTACCCGGAGGTGGTGGATCCGCTGACGGGAGCCGTGCTGCCGGAGGGCGAGGCCGGGGAGCTGGTGTTCACCTCGCTCACCAAGGAGGCGATGCCCGTCATCCGCTACCGCACCCGGGACCTGACCCGGCTGCTGCCCGGTACCGCCCGGCCGGCCTTCCGACGGATGGAGAGGATCACCGGCCGCAGTGACGACCTGATCATCCTGCGCGGAGTGAACCTCTACCCCTCCCAGATCGAGGAGGTGCTCCTGCGCACGCCCGCGCTGGCCCCTCACTTCCAGCTCCGTCTGAGCCGGGAGGGCCGTATGGACGCGCTGACGGTACGGGTGGAGGCCCGCCGGGAGAGCGATGCCGGCCAGCGGGAGGCCGCGGCCGCGGCCGTGGTCCGGGCCGTCAAGGAGGGCATCGGCGTCTCGGTGACGGTGGAGGTGGTCGATCCGGAGACCCTGGAGCGGTCGGTCGGCAAGATCAAGCGCCTGGTGGACCTCCGGGGAGTCTGAGCGGAGCCCCCGTACACCGCCGGACCCTTCGCCGAAACCACCCCTTCGGGCCCACTTCGGGGGGCGGGCCGGGAGCCGGCGGGCCCTTGCGGGTAGGGGAAGGGCGTGACCTCGATCTTCCGGCTGCTTCCCGACCGGCTCCGGGCCTCCCCGGCCGGGCTGGCCTGGAGCCGTGGCCGGGAGATGGAACTGATGCACCGGGCGATGGGCTTCGCGGCCCTCGGCTTCCTGACCCTGGTGCCGCTGCTGATCGTCGTCGCGGCCGCCGCGCCCGGCAGCGGCTCGGGCTTCGGCCGCTGGCTGGGCCAGGCCCTCGGGGTGACGGCGTACTCCCGGGAGCGGATCGAGATGGTGTTCGGCGCCGCGGACCTGGCGCTGGAGCGGACCACCGCCTTCGGCCTCGCCGCGCTGGCCGTCTTCGGCCTGACCTTCGGCTCCGCCGTACAGACGGGGTACGAGAAGGTCTGGAACCTGCCGACGGCCCGCTGGCACACCATGTGGCGGCACGTCGTCTGGCTCGGCCTGCTGGTCTGCTACCTCGGGCTGCTGGTCCTCATCCCCGCCCCCTTGCAGAACGCCTCCGGCACGGTCCTGGGCGCCACGGGCGACCTCATCGGCACCTGCCTGTTCTTCTGGACCTCCCAGCGCCTCCTCCTCGGCGGACGGGTCCGCTGGCGCGCCCTCCTCCCCGGGGCGGCCGCCACCAGCCTCGGCCTCCTCGGCCTGCGGATCTTCTCCCAGCTGGTCTTCTCCCCGCTGATCGCCTCCAACGCCGTGACCTACGGCCCCTTCGGCACCCTCCTGGTCGTCCAGTCCTGGCTGGTCGGCGTCGGCTTCGTGGTCTACGGCGGCGCCCTGGTGGGCCGTCTGGTCCACGAGCACCTCACCGCGCGCCGCCTGCGCACCACGGTCCTCCTCCTGGAGGAATGAGCGACCCGCCTCCCCACCTACCCGCGTCCCCCGCGGCCCCCCCGGGGCGCGCGGGGGGGGGGTGAGAGCGGTGAAGCGGGGGGCGAGAGGCCGGCGCGGAGGGTGCGTTTGAGGTTCTTTAAGCGCGCGTTGGG